>NZ_CP096829.1:5009965-5323088 GCF_023272795.1 Flavobacterium humidisoli
TAGCAGTACTGAAATCTACTATAACTATTACGACATTACAGTTGCCAATACTTCAAACAATTCAATTCCAGGGCGTATTTATTCAAAACGCTGGGCTTTTGCAATGGATGATGTTGAGACCGATTTTAATGGTGCCTTTTATGTTTTTGCTCCTGATAATGGTTCTACAACTGGAGCCGTTACTCAAAACGGTTTTGTAAATAAAATCAATTTTAATGGTGCTGGTTTCAGACCTTGGTATTTTAATGTGGCTTTTAATAATACAGGTCCAGGAAATTCAGGAAATGCTGCTAATGATCAAAAAAGTATTTATAACGCACCGAATGCTACACAAATGAGTCCAAAATATGAGGTCTTCTTAAATGATCCTGATATTAATATATGGAAAAATGGAACCTATAACGGTAACATACAAATTAACGGAATTACCAATTGTGGTATTGGTGAAAGTAATATAAACATTAGTGTTTTTAAAAGCGGAACTATCGAAATACTTCTTGACTTTAACGGTGGAGATGGAATTTATACTCCAGGCACAAAAGATGTACTAACTACCCAAACTGTTACAGCATCGGGAGCTCCTCCTTATGCCGTAAGTGTTCCTTGGAATGGAAAAGATGGTTTAGGAAATACCATAGCACAAGGAACTTCGATACCAATAGTAGTTACTTTTGGACAAGCTGCTTTCCATTTTCCGATATATGATGTAGAAGAAAATCAATATGGTTTCTCCTGTACAACCGTTAGACCTGCAGCTCCATCTGGATATGTTTTAAAATTCTACTGGGACGACAGCAATATTACGTATACTGGAGGTACTTTTGACGCCAAAGTAAATCTTACTGGCTGTACACCAAACGGTACTCCTCCAAGTAATTGCCATAGATGGAATGGGTTTAACGACAATAATAATGGTTCGCCTCAATATGGAAATTTAAATACCATAAATACATGGTGGTATGCCAATCGAGATTTTGTAACTTCTAACATCGTTTTACCTCCATTCTACACTGTTGCACTAGGAACAACAAGCAATGTTACTTGTTTTGGCGGTAATGATGGTAAAATTCAGATTAATGTAACAAACGGAACTGGTCCGTTTAAGTATTACATCAACGGAGAAACAACAGTAAATACTTTACAGAGTTTAACTGCTGGAACTTATAATATCAAAGTTGTCGATGCAAATGGCTGTTCTGCAAATATTAATGGCGTTGTAATTACACAACCTGCCGCGGCAGTAACCGTTGCCAAAACGTCTCAAACGGATGTATTATGTTTCGGAGCCTCAACCGGAGCCATCAACATAACAGCTTCTGGAGGTGTGGGACCGTATACTTACGACTGGACTGATCTTACAGGAACCACTGATCCTGAAGACAGAACTGGACTTATTGCAGGAACTTACACCGTAACCGTAAAAGATTCTAAAGGATGTACCTCTGCCCCTCTTGTCGTGACAATCACACAATCAGGTTCAGCAGTAGCATCTGCTAAAACTTCCCAGACTGATGTATTATGCTTTGGCGCTTCAACGGGAGCCATCAACATAACAGCTTCTGGAGGTGTAGCCCCTTACACGTACGACTGGGCTGATCTTGCGGGAACCAATGATCCTGAAGATAGAACAGCATTGCCTGCAGGAACTTACACCGTAACCGTGAAAGATGCAAACGGATGTGCTGCCACACCGCTTTCTGTAACCATAACACAGCCTGCTTATGCTGTAGCCTCTGCTAAAACTTCCCAAACTGATGTATTATGCTTTGGCGCTTCAACAGGAGCAATAAACATAACAGCTTCTGGAGGTGTAGCGCCTTATACTTACGACTGGGCTGATCTTGTGGGAGCCAATGATCCAGAAGACAGAACAGCACTTCCTGCAGGAACTTACACCGTAACCGTAAAAGATGCAAACGGATGTGCTGCCGCACCGCTTTCTGTAACCATAACACAGCCTGCTTCTGCAGTAGCTGTTGCTAAAACTTCCCAAACTGACGTATTATGCTTTGGCGCTTCAACAGGAGCCATCAACATAACAGCTTCTGGAGGTGTAGCGCCTTACACTTACGACTGGGCTGATCTTGCAGGAACCAATGATCCTGAAGACAGAACAGCACTTCCTGCAGGAACTTACACCGTAACCGTAAAGGATGCAAACGGATGTTCTGCCGCGCCTCTTGCCGTTACAATTACACAGCCTGCTTCAGCAGTAGCTGTTGCTAAAACTTCCCAAACTGACGTATTATGCTTTGGCGCTTCAACAGGCGCAATCAACATAACAGCTTCTGGAGGCCTAGCGCCTTACACGTACGACTGGGCCGATCTTGCGGGAACCAATGATCCTGAAGACAGAACTGCACTTATTGCGGGAACTTACACCGTAACCGTAAAAGATGCAAACGGATGTTCTGAAGCGCCTCTTGCCGTTACAATTACACAGCCTGCTTCTGCAGTAGCTGTTGCTAAAACTTCCCAAACTGACGTATTATGCTTTGGCGCTTCAACAGGAGCCATCAACATAACAGCTTCTGGAGGCGTAGCGCCTTACTCTTACGACTGGGCCGATCTGGCGGGAACCAATGATCCTGAAGACAGAACTGCACTTATTGCGGGAACTTACACCGTAACCGTAAAAGATGCAAACGGATGTTCTGCAGCGCCTCTTGCCGTTACAATTACACAGCCTGCTTCTGCAGTAGCTGTTGCTAAAACTTCCCAAACTGACGTATTATGCTTTGGCGCTTCAACAGGAGCCATCAACATAACAGCTTCTGGAGGTGTAGCGCCTTACACTTACGACTGGGCTGATCTTGCAGGAACCAATGATCCTGAAGACAGAACAGCACTGCCTGCAGGAACTTACACCGTAACCGTGAAAGATGCAAACGGATGTTCTGCCGCACCGCTTTCTGTAACCATAACACAGCCTGCATCTGCAGTGGCTGTAGCTAAAACTTCCCAAACTGACGTATTATGCTTTGGCGCTTCAACAGGAGCAATCAACATAACAGCTTCTGGAGGTGTCGCTCCTTACACTTACGACTGGGCTGATCTGGCGGGAACCAATGATCCTGAAGACAGAACTGCACTTATTGCGGGAACTTACACCGTAACAGTAAAAGATGCAAATGGATGTTCTGCCGCGCCTCTTGCCGTTACAATTACACAGCCTGCTTCTGCAGTAGCTGTTGCTAAAACTTCCCAAACTGACGTATTATGCTTTGGCGCTTCAACAGGAGCCATCAACATAACAGCTTCTGGAGGTGTAGCGCCGTACACTTACGACTGGGCTGATCTGGCGGGAACCAATGATCCTGAAGACAGAACAGCACTGCCTGCAGGAACTTACACCGTAACCGTGAAAGATGCAAACGGATGTTCCGCCGCACCGCTTTCTGTAACCATAACACAGCCTGCATCTGCAGTGGCTGTAGCTAAAACTTCCCAAACTGACGTATTATGCTTTGGCGCTTCAACAGGAGCAATCAACATAACAGCTTCTGGAGGTGTCGCTCCTTACACTTACGACTGGGCTGATCTGGCGGGAACCAATGATCCTGAAGACAGAACTGGACTTATTGCGGGAACGTATACTGTAACCATAAAAGATGTAAACGGATGTTCTGCCGCACCGCTTTCTGTAACCATAACACAGCCTGCTTCTGCAGTAGCATCTGCTAAAACTTCCCAGACTGATGTATTATGCTTTGGCGCTTCAACTGGAGCCATCAACATAACAGCTTCTGGAGGTGTAGCGCCGTACACTTACGACTGGGCTGATCTTGCGGGAACCAATGATCCTGAAGACAGAACAGCATTGCCTGCAGGAACTTACACCGTAACCGTGAAAGATGCAAACGGATGTTCTGCAGCGCCGCTTTCTGTAACCATAACACAGCCTGCTTCAGCAGTAGCATCTGCTAAAACTTCCCAAACTGACGTATTATGTTTCGGAGCCTCAACTGGAGCCATTAACATAACAGCTTCTGGAGGCGTAGCGCCTTACACTTACGACTGGGCCGATCTTGCGGGAACCAATGATCCTGAAGACAGAACTGCACTTATTACGGGAACTTATACCGTAACCGTGAAAGACGCAAACGGATGTGCTGCCGCGCCACTTTCTATAACTATTACACAGCCAGGTACTGCTTTATCATGCTCTGTTGTACAAAATAAACCAGTAACTTCAAATGGTTTAAGCAATGGTGAGGCAACTGTATCTCCAATTGGAGGCACTCCTACTTACACTTACTTATGGGATAATGGCGAAAATACACCCAAAGCAGTAGCTCTAAATGCAGGAACGCATAGCGTAAAAGTTACGGATGCAAACGGATGTACTACAGAGTGCAGCATTGTAATTACTGAACCAAATGTTCTTTCTTGCAGTATAGCGCAGGATGCAACTGTAAAATGTTATGGAGGGAATACTGGTAAAGCTACGGTAACAGCTGTGGGCGGCAATGGAGAGTATACCTACCTTTGGGATAATGGCGAAACAACTGCACAAGCAGTTGCTTTAACAGCAGGTTTACATTCTGTAACAGTTACTGACAAATTAGGATATAGTACAAAATGCGAAATAACAATTGGTCAGCCTCAAGCTCTTTTAAGCGCAACAACAACGCAAGTTAATGTAGCTTGTGGTGGCGGAGCAACAGGTTCAGCAACTGTTATTCCATCTGGAGGAACAAGCCCTTATACTTACTCTTGGGATACTAATCCTGTTCAGACAGATGCTACAGCTATAGGACTTAAAGCCGGAACTTATAATGTTACGGTTACAGATGCCAACTTATGTACCATCGTAAAAACTGCAATTATTATCGATGGAGATTCCGTTATACCTGTTATAGATCCACTACCTGCAGTTTCTACTATCAATTGTCCAGCAGAACCAGTTTTTGCACAAGCAACAGCAACTGACGACAATGGAACGATCTCTTCATTAACTTATGAAGACACTACTACAGAAGGAAATTGTGCTGGAACTTATACAAAAACAAGAACATGGACTGCAAAAGATGCTTGTGGAAATGTTTCACTACCTGTAAGCCAAACCATTATAGTGCAAGACAATTCTGCGCCAACATGGACTACTCAAGCTGGATCTTTAGACAAAACTATAGAATGCAGTGACGAACAGGCTTTAGCAAATGCGCAATCTTTATTCCCAACAGCTTCTGACTTATGCGATACTGATGTGTCTAACATCATTAAAGTAAGCGGACAGTTCGTAGCTTCTGAAGGATGCGGAAATGCAGGAACTTACACCAACACTTGGACTGTAAAAGATGACTGTGGAAATACTTCTGAAACTTTCACTCAGATAATTACAATTCAGGATACAACTGCGCCAACATGGACTACTCAAGCTGGATCTTTAGACAAAACTATAGAATGCAGTGACGAACAGGCTTTAGCAAATGCGCAATCTTTATTCCCAACAGCTTCTGACTTATGCGATACTGATGTGTCTAACATCATTAAAGTAAGCGGACAGTTTGTAGCTTCTGAAGGATGCGGAAATGCAGGAACTTACACCAATACTTGGACTGTAAAAGATGACTGTGGAAATACTTCTGAAACTTTCACTCAGATAATTACAATTCAAGATACAACTGCTCCGACATGGACTACTCAAGCTGGTGCTTTAAATGCAACTTTAGAGTGCAGTGACACTGAAGGGCTTGCTGCTGCTCAGGCTCAGTTCCCGATAGCTTCTGACTTATGCGATACTGATGTGTCTAATATTACTAAAGTAAGCGGACAGTTTGTAGCTTCAGAAAATTGTTCAAATGCAGGAACTTACACCAACACTTGGACTGTAAAAGACGACTGTGGAAATACTTCTGAAACTTTCACTCAGATAATTACAATTCAGGATACCATGAAACCAGCTTTCGTTGGCGAATTGCCTTCAGATATTACGGTTTCTTGTGATGCGGTTCCAGAGCCATACAACATGCAAGCTTCTGATAATTGCAACGGAGACTTGCCAATTGTTTTTAGTGAAACTAAAAGCGATATTAAAAACGAATGCGGTACAGAATATACCTTAACTCGCAACTGGTCAACAAGTGATTGTGGAGGGAATTCAATTTCTTATACCCAAATTATTACGGTAAGAGATACAACACCTCCAACAGGCACTGCACCAGCAGATGTTGCTAATCTGCAAAATGCTGCAGACATTCCAGCAGGAAGCCCAGAAGACATAAAAGATGCGACTGATAACTGTGGTGGAACGGTAAATATTACTGTAAACGATACTAACAATGGAGCAACTGGATGCAATGGAGAATCTTACATTTTGACTAGAACTTATACACTAACAGATTGCGCAGGAAATAAAACTGAATTGGTACAAACCTTTACAGTTGAAAATAAAGTTTCTGTGAGCGGCATACCTACCAATGTAAGCTGTCAAGGAGAAAGCAACGGTTCGATAGCAGTTACTAGCAGTCCTGGAGCTACTGTAGTTATTACAAATCAAAATAATGAGGTAGTTGGAAATACTAATTTACCAGCCGGAACATATACACTTACTGCAACATCTGTAGTAAATGGTGAGAACCAAACTTGTACAGCAACTGCAACAGTTGTGATTACAGAGCCAAATTATAGAGTTAAAATATCTGGACAAATCATAAATGTAAATACGAACGCTCCAATTGCAAATGTACCTGTGACATTGATTCCTCAGGGAACAACTACCGGTCCAATACAAATGCGTATTACTGGCGCTGATGGAATGTACAGCTTTACAGGAATGCCTGCTGGAAGCTATTTGGTACAAGTTCAGGATGCTAATTTAAATAGTGCCTATCAACTATACCCTGTCGATTCAAGCTTGTTCTTTACTACTCTTGAAGAATGTGCTTTCCAAGTTCATAACTTTGAATACGGAAAATCAAACCTTCCAGTTCTTGGAGATTATGTTTGGTATGATCTTAACAATAACGGAATTCAAGATGAATGGTATGACGCTAATAATGATGGAGTGGTTACCAAAAACATTCCAGATTCAAACGGATCTATTGATTATAGCCAATGGGAATGGATTGACCTTAACGGAGACGGAAGCTATACTGGTCCGCAAAACAATGGCGAATTAAATGCCGCAGGTTTTGGAAATGCGTTAAATGCCAATGTAATAATCGATGGTCCAAACGGATATCATGAAGAAGTTATAGTGGGTATCGAAGGATTCTGGAGAGATCGTCCAGATACAGCAAATCCTTACGGAGACTATACGATCAAATTGGTTAGAGATGCCAACTTTGATGCCGTGGCTGCTGCTTTAGGAGCAACTGGTTTAGTAAAAGTTCTGCCTTCAATATCTTCTAAAAACATAGCAGCTAAAACAAACAAAATGCAATTGCATACCGTTTGTAAAACAACAACAGACAGTGGTTATGTCGTAACGGTAACTCCAGAGGATTTGGTTCATTTAGATGCCGACTTTGGTGTAAGCTGTAAAGATTACAAAGATATTGTTGCCAATGACGATAGCGCAGGTCCAATTGCAGGTGTAAACCACATTACAACTAATGTATTAAATGTATTGCCAAATGATACTTTAGAAGGAAATGCCATAACTGCATCTGATGTTATTATTACAACTGTAACGCCAAACGAGTTTTTACAATTAAATCCTGATGGTTCTGTTGATGTACTACCAAATGCTCCTGTAGGAACACTGACAATGGTATATCAAATTTGCGAAGCCGATCAGACAGACAACTGTGATACTGCAACTGTTACTGTTACAATTGAAGCTCCAATAATGACCGTTACAGCAACTTCAATTTGTGTTAATGATGTTCCATATATTGATTATGTAGTAACAGCAGTAAACTTCACTCCTTTAAATGGTGTAAGCATTGCTTGGGCAGACAGCAACAGCAATGTCGTAACAACAATGAACAATTTACCATTAAGTGGTCGTGTATTGTGGCCAGGAGCGGTTGTAGACGAGCAAGGAAAAGGAATTGATTGGCCAGGCTGGATTTTTGAAAATAACAGATGGATTGAAGGAGCAGATGGATTTGAGAAATTACGTCCAACTACTAATGTAACTTTCACTGTTAATCCAAGTCAGACTATTACAATTAATTATCCGCCTGCAGATCCTTATTGTACTGCAAGACCAACATTTGCAATAGTGGCTAATGATGATACTCCTGCACCGATAATAGAAAGTCCAACACAAACTACCGTAGGCAATGTTTTAACTAACGATACATTAAATAGTAGTTCAGTAAATATAAATGATGTCACATTAACGACAACTATTCCAGATCCAACAGGTTCGATATCTGTTAATCCTGACGGAACTATAAGTGTTGCACCCAATACACCTGGTGGCACTTATACTTTAACCTATCAAATCTGTGAAAAAGCTGATTTTGGAAACTGTGATACTGCAATAGTGACTGTTACTGTGATTTCTCCAATCGTTGCTAATGATGATACATTCAGCAATATAGGATGCAATTCTTTTGGACTAGTAGGCAATCTATTGAGTAACGACGTAAAAGGAAGAACTCCTATAACCATAGATTTAGTAAACTTTACACTTATTGCCCAAGGAAACACTACTAAAACAGATCCAAATATTACCGTTGATAGTTCTGGAAATGTAAATGTGTCTAGTTTAACAGTTGCAGGAACTTACACTTACAGCTACACAATTTGTGATAAACTAAATCCTGAAAATTGTGATTCTGCAATCGTTACCATTATAGTAATTCCAAATGGTGCTATTGAGGTTACAGGTACAGCATGTAACGATGATTCAACATTGGTTAACTTGAGCAGCCTGCTTCCCGAAGGAAGCCCTACAACAGGAGTTTGGCAAGATAGAAACAATACCAATGCGTTACAGGGTGGCATCCTTAATCCGTTTGGTTTAGCATTAGGCAATTATGTTTTTGAATATGTAATAGCAGATCAAAACTGTCCGCGAACCGTAGTTTTAAACATGGAAATCAATGATGACTGTAAAGTCTTAGCTTGTGGTAACGTGTTGGTGCATAATGCTTTCTCTCCTAATGGTGATAACATGAATGATTTCTTCAAAATTGATAATATTGATGAACTAACCTGTTATCCAGGCAATACTGTCGAAATATATAATCGCTGGGGAATTTTAGTTTTTGAAACTACAAATTACAACAATAAAACAAATGCTTTTGATGGAACTTCAAGAGGAAGAACAACTGTTAAGCAATCTGACGGACTACCAACTGGAACCTATTTTTACATTATCACGTATAAATCTCTAGATGGAAACAACAATGTTCAAGATCATAAACTAGACGGGTATTTATATTTATCTAGATAGCAATTACAATACGCTGCAAATAAATATTTGCAGCGTATTAAAAAATCTATATTTTTTTGATTAATTCTAAAATACAATTAATTAAAAAACAATGATTTAAATAGTCAATAGTAATTATTAAATTAATAAAATCTACTATGAGAACAAAATTATTTTTCTTCGTCATTCTGTTAGTTACATGTTCAGGTTATGCACAGCAAGATGCGCAGTACACACAGTATATGTACAATACAATAGCCATAAATCCTGCCTATGCAGGTTCCCGTGGAGTATTTAGCGTATTTGGCCTTTACCGCACCCAATGGGTTGGTCTTGATGGAGCACCAGAGACAAGCAGCTTCTCAATCAATACGCCAATAAACAATAGCAGACTAGGTATTGGAGCTTCATTAGTCAATGACAAAATTGGCCCTACAAATGAAAATAACATCTCAGTCGATCTGTCTTATACAATTCAGACATCTGCAGATTTCAAGCTATCATTTGGCATCAAGGGAACGGCAAACATCTTCAATTTAGATGTAAACAAATTAAATCCTGCAGACCAGGGCGACCCTCAATTTCAGGATTTAAACAGTAAATTCTCTCCAAACGTCGGAGCTGGAGTCTACTGGCATTCTGACAAAGCATACATTGGTTTGTCTGTTCCAAACTTTATTGAAACAAATCGTTACGACGATAATGATGTTGCTATCTATAAAGACAGAATCAATTACTACTTAATTGGGGGCTACGTATTCGATCTGGACAAATATCAGTATATAAAATTTAAACCCGCCATTTTAACCAAAATGGTTCAAGGGGCACCGCTGCAAGTGGATCTATCTGCGAATTTTATGTTCTATGATAAATTTATGATAGGTGCGGCCTATAGATGGAGCGCTTCATTAAGTGCTATGGTTGGATTTCAGATCACAGACGGACTATATTTAGGGTATGGCTACGATCGGGAAACTACCAAATTAAACAATTACAATTCAGGCTCGCACGAGATCTTCCTGCGTTATGAATTCTTCTCAAACAAAGGCAAAATGACAACTCCTCGCTTCTTTTAAAAATAAGGCATCATGAAAAACTATACACTACTTTTCGTTACAATTATAGGCGCTTTTTCATTCAGCAGTTATGCCCAGCAGACAAAAATAAATGCTGCGGACAAAAAATATGACAGCTACGCTTATGTCGATGCAATAAAGACCTATGAAAAAGTTGCCGCAAAAGGCTACAAATCTGAAGACATGTTTAAAAAACTGGGAAATGCCTATTATTTCAATTCAGATTTCCAGAACGCGGCAAAATGGTACGGCGAATTATTTGCAATGAATCCAAATCCTGAACCGGAATACTATTTTAGATATGCCCAATCTTTAAAATCGACTGGAGATATCGCCAAGGCCAATAAGCTTTTGGAAGAATTCAATGCTGTCTCAAAAAATGACAGCAGAGGAAAACTTTACAAAGAAGACATAAACTATATGGACCAGATAAAAGCAAATTCTGGGAGGTACCAGATAGAAGACGCGGGCATTAATAGCAAATACTCAGATTACGGCTCATTTGTCTATAATAATAAAATTTATTTTGCGTCTGCGCGAGATACGGGAAATTTTACACAGCGTAAACACAAATGGACAGGAGAATATTTCACCAATATTTATAATGCTGATCTGGATCCCGCAACGGGAACCGCATCAAAAGTGAATAAATTTAAATCGGCTATTAATACCAAATTTCACGAAGCTTCTCCTGTTTTTACCAAAGACGGAAAAACAGTCTATTTTACCCGAAACAACTATATTGACGGAAAAAAAGGCAAAGACGAAAGCAAAGTCACTTTAATCAAGCTTTACAGAGCCGAACTGGGAAAAGACAATAAATGGACTAATATTACCGAGCTTCCATTCAACAGCAATAACTACAGCACAGCGCATCCGGCTCTAAGCCCAGACGAAAAAACGCTGTATTTTGCTTCTGATATGCCAGGATCTTTTGGAGAATCTGATCTGTATAAAGTAACTATAAATTCAAATGGTGGCTATGGCCCTCCGCAAAATCTCGGAAACACGATTAATACGGAAGGAAAAGAAACCTATCCCTATCTAACCTCTGAAAATGAGATTTATTTTGCATCTGACGGACATCCGGGTCTGGGAGGATTGGATGTTTTTGTAGCCAATATTGACAATAGCGGAAAAATAAGCAATATTCAGAATGTCGGGGCAGATGTCAATTCTCCAAAAGATGATTTTGCGTACATTATTGATCCTGAAACAAGAAGAGGTTTCTTCACATCCAACAAAGATGGCGGACAGGGTTCTGATGACATCTATAGGTTCTTAGAAACTAGAAGACTCAAATGCATCCAACAGCTATACGGAATAATAACGGATGCTGAAACGGGGCTTGCGCTTCCAGGAGCAAAAGTCACTCTGTATGATGATCAGATGAATCTTAAAAATTCTGCTGTTGCAGACGGTTCCGGAGTATACACCTTTGATGTGGAATGCGGGAAAACGTATTATGTAAGAGCTGAAAAACCAGAATTCACTACAAAAGAAGTAAGTATAGCCATAGACAAAACAAGCGGCAAGACCAACCTGCCGATTGCACTGGAAAAAGCGACCTGCAAGGTTACCGTCGGTGATGATTTAGGAAAATGCTTCGGAATCAAAATGATTTACTTTGATTTGGATAAATCTAATATTAGAACAGAAGCGGCGCTTGATTTGGAAAAAATACTCGTTGTTTTAAACGATTATCCAACTATGAAATTGGATATCCGTTCACACACAGACAGCAGGGCATCGCACCAGTACAACGAAGCATTATCTGACCGCCGAGCCAAATCGACCGTTCAGTGGCTCATTAAAAACGGAATAGCTCCTAACCGATTAACAGGAAAAGGCTATGGCGAAACAGAATTGGTAAATAAATGCGCAGACGATGTTCCATGTACCGAAGAGGAACATCAGGCAAATAGACGAAGCGAATTTATTATTACTGCTTTATAACCTAAAAAAACAGATAAATAAAAAGCTGCCTGTATGGCAGCTTTTTTAATTTAAAAAGTCGTTGCAATTCTATGAATCACAACGACTTCTAAAAAACCAACCTGTTCAATATACTTTTAAAGCTTAACAAATATGTTAGTGTAATATTTTTTTCCTGTAGCTGGATCTGTTGTTACAGATAACCCAAAATGAGTATAATCGCCAACTATATTTTCTTTATGACCTGGACTATCCAACCAAGCTCTTACAGCGGCCTCTGGAGTTTTATAGTTGTAGGCAACATTCTCTCCCACTTTTTTAGCTCCCAATACATTAGTCATGTTAGCAGACCTAGCAACAAAATCATTATGATCTACAACATTATTCTGAATCATATATTTATTATGCTCTTCACATTTATAAGATATATGATTAATTCTTTCCAGAGAATTTAAACCAATACTCAAACGGTATTCGTTTATTAATCTCATCGTCTCTATTTCGGTATCGTTGTAGGTGTAGTTTGCAACAAGTGTTTCTGTTGGAGTAGTAGTTTCCAAGCCAGCTTCAGCGGAATCAGCAGAACATGCGTTCATTGCGACTAGAATCGCAATGAACAACATGGTGCGCATAATCTTTTTCATAATCATCAGCATTTTAGCGGTTTAAAGTAAATGTTGGGGCAAATCCTTTAAATTTATCTTTGAATAAATTCGTTCGTATTATTGTATACCAAACGTATTCAATTTACCGTTAAAGTGCAAAATTAATCGATGAAATGCATTTATTTTTTAATTTATTATATAAAATTCTTACGTAAAACTAATTTTAAGAAGACAACCTTTCAATCTTCCAAGAAAAATCTGACTGACTAGTATATCGAATTCTATCATGAAGCCTATTGGGTCTTCCCTGCCAAAATTCAACTTGCAATGGAGTCACAATATAGCCACCCCAATTTTCGGGTCTGGGAATTGCTTTTCCTTCAAATTCAGTTTCTAGTTTTTTTAAATTTTCTTCTAAAAAAGTTCTGGACGGAATCACTTCACTTTGCTTCGAAACAATCGCTCCAAGCTTGCTTCCATCAGGACGAGAATCAAAATAATTATCTGAAATAATCTCAGATGTTTTCTGAGCAATTCCTTTAATGATTACCTGACGTTCTGCTTCTTGCCAGAAAAATGACAAGCAAACATTTGGGTTTGCTTCTATTGCTTTTCCTTTCTCAGAATTGTAATTGGTGTAAAAGATAAACCCTTCTTCCGAAAATTTCTTCAATAAAACGACACGAGCCTTTGGAAAACCGTCCAATCCAATTGTAGAAACCGTCATGGCATTCACTTCTCCGCTTCCTCCAAAATCTTCAACCTCATGAAACCATCGGTTAAAAAGATTGATTGGATCTTCGGGAATAGTCGTCTCTAATAGTTCGCTTTTCTCATAAGATTTTCTATAATTACTTAAATCGTTCATGATTTATTATTTTAGATTGTTGACTTTAGATTTAGGTTTCAGGTTTCAGGTTTCAGGTTTCAGTTGACTAAATCTGAATATTTGACTGTCACACTAAGCGAAATCGAAGTGTTTTTAGAAACAGAACTTGCTTTGCAAACATGGGCTTCGACTTTGTTCAGCCTGACAAATTTAAAACTTCAAACTTCAAACTTTAAGCAACCATATACAAACTTAGTCCCTTAGAACCTCAGCATCTCAGAACCTTAGAACCTTTTTTAGTTAAAACTCGAAACTACGTCCATCATCTCCTAAAAGCACATTTGGAAAAACCGTTTCGGCTTCTTCTTTAAAACGCTCAATTCCGTCGTAACGTGTTGAATAATGACCTAAAATTAATTGTTTTATATTGGCTTTCAATGCAATATTTGCCGCTTCTTTTGCTGTCGAATGCAATGTTTTTTCTGCTAGCCTTGCTTCAGATTCCAGAAACGTAGACTCGTGATATAAAATATCTGTATTCTGTATAATCGGAATAATCTCTTCATTGTAAACGGTATCAGAACAGAAGGCATAACTTTTTGTTGGCGGCGGATCAAAAGTCAATTTTTTATTTTCAACTACAGTTCCATCGTCAAGTGTGATATCACTTCCATTTTTAATTTTCTGATAATAAGCCACATGAATATCATAATGCTGAACTGCTTCAATATCTAATTTTCTTTCATCTGGTTTTTCTTGAAACAGAAAGCCATTGGTATAAACGCGATGCTTTAACGGAATCGTTTTTACAATAACCTTTTTATCTTCAAAAATAACTTCACTTTCTTTTGATTCTAATTCGTGAAAAAACAAAGAATAAGTTGTCCAAGATTCAGTCAATCTTAACTGAAGAAGAATTAATTCTTTAATTCCTTTTGGACCATAAATATGTAAATCGGTTGTTCTTCCCAAAAGAGAAAAAGTAGAAATCGTCCCAATTAATCCGTACAAATGATCTCCGTGAAGATGGGAAATAAAAATATGATTGATTTTTGAGAATTTAATCTTATTCTTTCGAAGCTGAACTTGAGTTCCTTCTCCACAATCAATTAAAAACAATCGATTTTTAATTTCCAGAACCTGCGAAGTCGGATTAGTAAGTGTTCTCGGAGTTGCGGCGTAACAGCCCAGTATTGTAAGTTTCATTTAGATTGTTGATTTTAGATTTTAGATTGTTTTTTAGACCTCAACATTCAAAATCTAAAATCTGAACTCTAAAATCTACAATTAAAACCCTAGGTCTCTTTCGATTTCTTCCATTTCGATAATATCATGAGCTTCCAAAAGAGAAGGAACCACTGCTAATTTATCTGAAATAGCATTAAAATCAAGATCGGTTGCAACTATAACAAAAGATTTTTTTGTTTTTTTATGAAGCTTAGAAAGTGGTAAAAAAGCTTTCAAATCTTTTTCTGTAATTGCTGCATTAGCCGATAAATCGATTATAATATTTTGTTTTTCAAAGGTTTTAAACTGTTGCGTCACTTTTTCCAAGAAAGCGTTTACATCTCCTTGTGTATCTTTAATCGTAACGGTATGTCCTTTTTGATCTACTTTCATTTTTATAATTTGTGGGGGCTTGTATTTTATGATGCTAATTTAGTAAGTTTTTTTTAGTTTCAAGTTTCAGGTTTAAAGTTTGTCAAGCCACAACAGCTAAACTTGAAACCTGAAACCTGAAACTTGAAACTAAAAAATTAAAAATTACTGTATCTTAGAAGCCAGCAAATAAATAACCGCCATTCTAATCGCAACTCCATTCTCTACCTGATTCAAGATAACTGAATGATCAGAATCGGCCACTTCAGATGTAATCTCTACACCTCTATTGATTGGTCCTGGGTGCATGATTACGATTTCTTTTCCTAGCGAATCCAAAAGTGGTTTGTCAACCCCATATTGCTGCGCGTATTCGCGTGTTGATGGAAAGAAATTCACATCCATACGTTCGTTTTGTACACGAAGCATATTGGCAACGTCACACCATTCTAACGCTTTACGTAAATTCGGCTCCACTGTAACACCAAGCGATTCAATATATCTCGGAATCAGTGTTTTTGGTCCGCAAACTTTTACTTCTGCACCTTGCATCTGCAAAGCGTATATGTTGGATAAAGCCACTCTCGAATGCAGAATATCTCCAACAATCACTACTTTTTTTCCTGCAACATCACCTAATTTTTCTCTAATAGAATAACTGTCTAGTAAAGCCTGCGTTGGATGTTCGTGCGCACCGTCTCCAGCGTTTACAATACTAGCTTTGACATTTTTAGATAAAAAATAAGCCGCTCCGGGATTAGAGTGGCGCATTACAACCATGTCAACTTTCATGGAAAGGATATTATTTACAGTATCAATCAAAGTTTCTCCTTTTTTAACGGATGATTGAGCTGCAGAAAAACTGATCACATCTGCAGAAAGACGTTTCTGCGCTAATTCGAAAGAAAGTTTGGTTCTGGTACTGTTTTCGAAGAAAATATTGGCAATGGTAATATCTCGTAATGAAGGAACTTTTTTAATCGGTCTATTAATGACTTCTTTAAAATGATCTGCCGTTTCAAAAATCAGGTTAATATCATTCTCGTTGAT
This sequence comes from Flavobacterium humidisoli, assembly GCF_023272795.1. NCBI lineage: Bacteria > Pseudomonadati > Bacteroidota > Flavobacteriia > Flavobacteriales > Flavobacteriaceae > Flavobacterium > Flavobacterium humidisoli. The sequence continues at coordinate 5,026,394 of NZ_CP096829.1, forward strand.
ATATTTTATTCCTAATAAATGATTTACGCTTAATTCTTTCATTGTGTGTGTTTATATGTTTTGTTTGTTTAATCGTTTCTTTGTTAAATTATTTAATCGTTTGGTTTTTCCGATTAAACAATTAACCGGTTAACCGATTAAACTAATTTGTCACTAAGTGAACAACATCTTCACCATCATTTTCTTTCCAGCTTACAATTACTTTTTCACCATTAATAGCATCTACCTGACGACCTCGATAATCGGGCTGAATTGGTAAATGACGGCTGAAACGTCTATCAATTAAAACCAATAATTCGATTTCTGAAGGTCTTCCAAAAGATTGAATGGCAGTTAACGCAGAACGAATGCTTCGGCCTGTAAACAAAACGTCATCGATAAAAATGACTTTTTTGTCTTCAACTATAAAATTGATTTGGGTTTTATTGGCTTCAAGCGGTTTATCAGTACGACGGAAATCATCTCTAAAAAAAGTGATGTCTAAATATCCCAAAGAAATTTCAGGAACTTGGTATTCGTTTTCTAATATTTGTTTTAAACGTTCAGCTAGAAAAACGCCTCTTGGCTGAATTCCTACTAAAATAGTATTTGAAAAATCAAGATGTTTTTCGATTAACTGACAAGCCAAACGGTGAAGTATGATAGTAACTTCTTTTGAATTAAGTAATACTTTCTGGCTCATAATTAATTGTAATGATTGATCGGGCAAATATACGGAATCTGATTTTATTTGTTGGGGTGTTGGATGGGGAAATATTTTATGACTTTTATATCTTCCTAACCACTTTATAGTATATTTTCGTATTGTGAATATTTTTATTTCATAAATTTTAATAGTAAATAATAAATGAACCAGACTTTAATTGAAAATGTAAAACTTGCCATCAATCCTAAATTTCAAGATTGGGTTTTATTTCAAAACGGAACTTACATTGTTTTTGATAATACTGACTCAATTAAAAACTTGAAAAGCGAAGCTATTAAAATCATGTCCGAATATGGTCCTGTTCATATCGGATCTCCTGCTGGTGATTTTGGAGTTACCACTCTTAAAAAGGCTCAAGGATGGTCAATATCAGGGCATTATTATGGAATGTATACCTATGTTCATCCATCAGAAATAAATACATTAGCACTCAATGAAAGTGAAATAGGCTTATTTGGTCGTTCAAAAAGAGACTTAGATGGTCAAAATCCCATCATTATATATATTAATAGAAAAGATATTGATGTAAAATTAATTGCTGGCTTCGTAGGTTTAAAAACTATAAAACTTCCATTTGTGTGCGGAAGCAACAATTTCAATCCCAAACTAATTTTAAAAGACGAATCTTTTGAACACAGAGGTTTTTTTTGGAACACTACAGGATACTACAATAACATTGAAAAAATTGATATCTACCTGGCTCACAAGACCACTAACATTGAAATTACCAAAACAAATTCTAAATTTACTTTTGTTGGAAATACAAACGATCATTTGGAACTAAGAAAATGCCTAGCGTTTTTTCATGAGAAAAAATGTACTTTGACACAAAAAGCTTTAGATTTTTTAAATCAGTAATATTTTTAACGGAATCTAATTGACAACAATCACAAATGAAAACATCTCTACAAAAAATTATCTTAAATCCCAAAAACATATTTTTATTTGATGCATTTGGAGCATTGCTTACAACTCTTATACTCTATTTTATCCTTAAAAATTTCAATGAATTTTTCGGTTTATCCAAAGATGTTTTCGAATGTCTTTCATCCATTGCTTTACTTTTTTTCATCTATTCAATAAGCAGTTATTTTTTAGTGAAGCAAAATTGGAAATCGTTTTTAAAAATAATCTGTAGCGCTAATATTCTATATTGTATTTTGACATTAAGCATAGTCTTATATAATTATGAAACAATTTCAATATATGGCATTGCTTACTTTCTAGCAGAAATAGCTGTAATTATCGGTCTTGTCTATTTTGAAATGAAATTTATAAAATCAAAATCCTAAAACATTTCCGAAAAATTCTATAACACATTTCCACGATTGTTGAAGTAATTTTATTATTGAACTTAAAAACTCAACATCATGCAAAATAAAATACTTAGATTGTTAATGGTATTCGTAATACTGTTTTCATTTACAAGCTGTGAAGTTATAGGAGACATTTTTAAAGCCGGAATGGGATTCGGGATATTTATCGTAATCTTTATCGTTGCGATTATTATCTGGATCTTTGCCAAAATGTTCGGCAGTAAATAAGTGATAAATAACAAATTAAAAAATCCCAAATTTCAAATAAAAACTGGAGTTTGGGATTTTCTTTTTAAACACATAGAAACATAGTTTTTGAAATCGTAGAAAGGCGTTTCACTTTTTTTAAAAAACATAGCTATGTGAAAGAATATAATTCTCTTTTGTAGTTCTTATTCGTACTTAATTCGACACTAAAAAACTATGTTTCTATGTGTTTAGAATTATACCCAAATAAAAAATCCCAATTCCAATTTCTAAGTAGATTTTGGAATTTGGGATTTTTAATATTAGAATTTAAAGACTAAAGATTGTACATCTTCTTTCTTTGTTCCTGAATTTTTTCATCATCAAGATATTCATCAAATGTCATGTAACGATCGATAACACCGTTTGGTGTCAACTCTACTATTCTGTTACCAACAGTCTGCGCGAACTCGTGGTCATGTGTTGTAAAAATTACAGAACCTTTAAAATTTTTCAATGAGTTGTTAAAAGCTGTAATAGATTCCAAATCTAAGTGATTTGTTGGCTCATCTAGCATTAAAACGTTTGCACGCTCCATCATCATTCTAGAAAGCATACAACGTACTTTTTCTCCTCCAGATAAAACTCTAGACGTTTTTAAAGCTTCTTCTCCAGAGAAAATCATTTTCCCTAAGAAACCTCTAATAAATACCTCATCACGCTCTTCTTCTGTTTTAGCATATTGGCGCAACCAGTCTACTAAAGTCAAATCGTTTTCGAAGTATTTGTGGTTTTCAGCTGGTAAATACGCTTGGTTTGTTGTAATTCCCCAATCGAAAGTTCCAGAATCTGCTTTTTGTTCGTTGTTTAAGATTTCGTAGAAAGCTGTTGTTGCACGTGAATCTTTAGAAAAAAGAACGATTTTATCGCCTTTCGCCATATTCAGGTTAATATCTTTAAATAAAACTTCTCCATCTACAGAAGCAGACAAGTTTTCTACATTTAAGATTTGATCTCCTGCTTCACGATCCTGATCAAAAATAATGGCAGGATAACGACGGCTTGATGGTTTAATTTCTGAAATATTTAATTTCGAAATCATTTTTTTACGAGAAGTTGCTTGTTTAGATTTCGCAACGTTTGCGCTAAAACGACGAATAAATTCTTCCAACTCCTGTTTCTTCTCTTCTGCTTTTTTGTTCTGTTGTGCACGTTGTTTTGCCGCTAATTGGCTAGACTCGTACCAGAATGTATAGTTTCCTGAGTAGTGGTTAATTTTTCCGAAATCAATATCAGAAATATGTGTACAAACCGCATCTAAAAAGTGACGGTCGTGAGATACAACGATTACAGTGTTTTCGTAGTTTGCTAAGAAGTTTTCTAACCAAGCGATTGTCTCAAAATCCAAATCGTTGGTAGGCTCATCCATAATCAGTAAGTCAGGATTTCCGAAAAGTGCCTGCGCCAAAAGCACACGAACTTTCATTTTTCCTTCCATATCACCCATTAAAGTATAATGGTCTGCTTCTGTGATTCCTAAGTTAGACAACATTGCTGCAGCATCAGAATCGGCGTTCCATCCGTTCATTTCTTCAAACTGAACTTGTAACTCCCCTATTCTGTCTGCATTAGCATCATTATAATCTAAATAAAGTTCATCCATTTCTTTTTTAACAGCGTACAGAACTTTATTTCCCATTAAAACGGTCTCCAAAACAGTATGTTCGTCGAACATGTTGTGGTTCTGGTTTAAAACCGACATACGTTTCCCTGGCTCTAAATGAATATGCCCCGAAGTTGGATCAATATCGCCCGAAATCACTTTTAAGAAAGTAGATTTTCCTGCTCCATTAGCTCCAATAACGCCGTAAATATTTCCGTGAGTAAACGTAGTATTTACTTCGTCGAATAAAATTCTTTTACCAAACTGAACTGATAAATTATTGACTGTTAACATGAATGTCTTTTTAATTAATTTGGTGCAAAAGTACGGAAAAAGGTTCAGAGTTGCAAAGATGCAAAGGTTCAAAGTTTTTTATGCTGATGATGGGTTCTCGCAGAGGCGCAGAGTTTTGTTTTACCAATCTGATTACTACATAATCTTGTCATTTCGAGGAACGAGAAATCTTCGCAAGAAACTCCGTCCCTATAATTTCTAATCTTTGTCGAGCTACTTGTGGAGATTTCTCGTTCCTCGAAATGACAAAAATGAGGTTACTTTGCCATAAAACTTTGCGACTTCGCTCCCGATAGCTATGGGGATTGCGAGATTAATTTAACTTACAGCTTGGTTTCTTTCGCCAAAGCCACTTCAAGACTCTCAAAGTTCGGAAGCACTTTAGCAATCATTCCTTCTTTGTTGATGATGAAATGTGTTGGGAATGAATTCAATTGCAGAGATTCATTCATATAGACTTTCATATCTGGAATTACAGAATAAGTCAAAGGTTTTCTAGCTAAAAACGTTTTTAATTGTTCTGCTGAATCTTCGGCTAAACTCATAAAAACAATATCGTTTCGGTCTTTGTATTCTGAAACTAATTTATTGACTTGAGGAAATTCTCTAATACAAGGCGTACAGTGAATGTACCAGCATTTTATCACTATGATTTTTCCCTTCATGGATTCGTTCGTAACCAGATTTCCGTCTAAATCTTTAAATGAAAATTTTGGAAAAGCGGTTCCTTCCATTTTGTAGTTTTTGTAAGCATCAAAACCAATTTGATTGATTGTTGCTTTTATGCTCGTATTTGTTTTGGGCTGAATTTTGAATAGTTTATAAACGTAAATATTGGCTTCTGACTTCAATCGAACTGGAATGAAGTTTCCATTTGCCAGCTGATCTAAAAAAGCTTCTTTTGAGATTTCTTTTGAAGCTGAATCTAAGGCAGTAAAATCTCTCGAAAGCATTATTCCTTTATTATAAACCGTCCATTGCTCGTAAGTTTTCTGAATTTGAATGGGATCAACTTCTGGATTTCCGAATTTATTTTGAGCGAAAGAAGTAGCGAAAATTAAGAATGCAATTATAGTAGTGAATGATATTTTCATGAAGTTTTATGCGATAATTGTAAATTCAAAAGTACGGATTTCTTTTTAACCGCAATCTCGATAGTTATCGGGAGCGAAGGCATACTTAAAGTTCGCAAAGGTCTTTAAATCCTTAAATTTCACTAATAACCGTATTTACAGCCGATTGACACAAATAAGTGTCATGTTTAAAAATAATTATTATTTAATTTACAAAAATTATAAGATTATGATTACAGATGACTTTTCAACCGAAGTTGAAACAAGATTAAATGATTTTTTTACTGATAAGATTAATTATAAAGAAATGGCAAAAATGATACGAGAAGTAAATAATGTACTTTCATTATGTGTTATGAGAGATTGCGAAATCATCAAATTTGGGGTAAAGAATATTGATGACAGTTTTTATTGGCTTAACAAACTCGCAGAAGTTTTAGATCCTTATTTGGATGCATAAAATACTAGAAATGATCAAAACTAAAAAAACCTGGCAGTAAAACTACCAGGTTCATAATGCACCTCTTTAGGCAAAAACCAAATAACAAATTACCTAAAGTCGCATTTGTTAGAAATAAAATAGATTAAAACATAAATAACCAAACTCAATTTTAACCGTCCCGTTTTTTATTTCTAAATTTTCAATTCTTTTATATTAGTTTAAAAAGTTCATTACTTTCAATGACTTTTTGTGTCCAGATTTATCTGTTACTATCACTACAAAAATTTGTCTACTAGCAAAACTTGGACTATGAAGCAATACTTCTTTATTATTTTGAATATTTCTAGAACTTGTAACATTCTGTCCTATTGTATTGAATACATCAACCTGAGCAATCTCTTCTGTATCATTAGATACCGATAAAGTATTGTTTCTAAAATAAGCCACAGTCGTATTACTATCAGTCGTTATATCTTCTACAGCCAATGTTTTAGCCGTAGCTTGCGATGCAAAATAAGCTGCGTATGCTTTAGACAATTCAGATGAATTACCACAAGAAGAGGCATCCCAGTTTACAGACCAAGTCATTAAACCTCTCAAAGAAGGATACGGTCCGCCAGGCTGCATCGTGTAGGTTCTTCCAGTGAAATTGGTTCCGTTTCTTAAATAGTCCATAGCGTTAATTCCTTCTGTCGGAGTTAGATATCCGCTACCTGCTGCACTCGGACAAGCTGGCAATGCAATAAGAACTTTTGAGGCTGGCAAACCATCAAAATGCATTCCTGTTGAAGCAATGTTATATCCTTTTATGATCATATCTGTTAAGGCTGTAACCATGTTTGCTTTCTTAGCCGTACCATAATATTGACCATCTAATCCGTTTTCTCCTCCTGTGTTATACAATTGTACCGCTAACAAATCCAATTCATTACGCAAGTTTTGAATAATTGGAAGGAACGAACCAAAAGTATCTGTATAAGTAGTATATCCTCCTTGTACGTATTGCGTTTCTGGAGCTGCAGTTAATAAAAATCCAGGTCCATAGTACGCTTTTAATTCTTTGAAAGCATCTACTACGTTTTTTAATCTTGGATAAGCCGAAATACCCGCATAAGAAATATCTCTTAAACCTCCTGCGCTAAAATTCATCGATCCGCCTTCAAAATCAATATCAACTCCATCAAATTGATACTCGTCAATAATAGCTTTTAGACCGTTAACAAAAATATTTTTTTGAGTAACATTATCTAAAACAACATGACCATTTTGACCTCCAATAGAAACAATAACAGGAACACCGCTATCTCTTAAGGCTTTGATATCGTTTTTCAACAATTGCTTATTGAAAACGCCATTAGTCAAATATCTTGCGTCATTTGTTGTTAATATTGGTGTATAACCATCGCGATTAACCGTTTCTACGAAAGAATAATCCACTACATTAAACTTACTTCCGACCATTTGAGAAAAATATAAAAATGGAGCTGCAGTATTTTCCCAAGAGTGCGCGTATCCTAAAATAATTTTAGATGGAAGCGGTATAAATCGATTACCACTTATAGTAGCAATTTTAATGGTATTGTTGAATGTAGTTACAGCAGCTTTGTTATCGGTTGCTTTGATTACAATTGGATAATCCTGATAAGCGGTTGGCGTAAAATTATACGTATAAGTATTATTTGTACCTGCTGTCATATTAAATGTTCCTCCATTTATGGTAATAGTAACACCAGAAACTGATCCGTCACTATCAACAGCTGTAACTGAAATTGGTACAACTTGAAAAGAACTTTGGTAAATAGTAGTATTTGATGGTGAATTCCAAGTAATTACAGGTAATGCATTTGGACAGTTTGCACCTGAACAGTTTAATGTAAAACTATATATTTTCGAATCTGTTGTTCCATTCGAAGCCGTAGCCGTAACAGTTAAGGTATGACTTTGCGAAAACTGATTTGCTACTGGTGTCCAAACTGCTGTATAAGTTCCAGAAGAATTAGTAGCGCTCAAATTTTGTCCGTCTAAACTAAATGCAACAGAAGAGATTGTAGTAGCATCTGCAGCACTTAATCCAACACTTGCAACAAAATTAATCGATGATCCTAAATTTATAGCAATCGCCGAAGCTGTTGGCGCTGTAATAGCAACCACAGGCTTAGTCGTAACCACCGCTTGTGTATTGAAATTATAAACTGTTGGCGTTGTCGGAACAGCAAAGTTTGCCAGATTATTTGGGAAGTATGCTACTTCTCCGTTTTGCCATGAATTTAATTTCAAACTTAAGATTTGCGTATAACCTGCTACAACCGAATTATCGAAAGTATAGTTTCCAGATGCATCTGTTGTTGCTAAAACACTTTTCCAGTTGTGTGTGTTATCTGTCCAAGGTAAAACAATTTCTACTTTGGCTCCTGAAACTGGAGTTGTTCCGTTTTTAACTGTTCCGCTAATTAAATTTGTCGCCGCTGCTAATGCTGCTTTAGCCGTTGAACTTGTATTAAAGTTGTAAACTGTTGGAGATGATGGAACAGGAAAGTTTGCCAAATTATTTGGATAATAATTTACCTCTCCGTTTGACCAAGTATTTAACTTCAAACTTGTAATGGTTGTATAACCGTCTACAACAGAATTATCAAAACTGTATTTTCCTTGTGCATCTGTTGTTGCCAGAACACTTTTCCAAGGATGTGCGTTATCTGTCCAAGGTAAAACCAATTCTACTTTGGCTCCTGAAACTGGAGTTGTTCCGTTTTTAACTGTTCCGCTAATTTTGCTTGAAGTCGTTACAACATCTTGAGCAAAGTTTAATGTTTTGTTAGCATTCAAATTAGAATAAACTGTCGATGCTGGCGTGAATGTCTGGCCTGTTAAAGCTGCAGTTACAGTATAATTTCCGCCAGAAGCTAAAGTCAATGAATATGCTCCACTTGAATTAGTTGTTGCCGTAACATTTCCTGCTGTAGAAGCCGCCGTAATGGTTACGCCAGAAACTGGAGTTGTTCCGTTAAGAACTGTTCCGCTTACAGTGTACGTTACAATTGCTGCGCCTTGAGTAAAATTCAACGTCTTGTTAGCATCGATTGCATTGTAAACTGTTGAAGCTGGAGTATAAGAAAATCCAGATTTTGAAGCTGAAACTGTGAAGTTTAAACCAGCTGTTAAACCTGCAACGCTGTAAGTTCCGCTTGCATTTGAAACTGCTGTTAAAGTTGTACTTCCTGAAACCGCAGAAACCGTTACACCCGAAACTGGAGTAGTCCCGTCCAGAACTGTTCCGCTTACAGTATATGTTGGCTGTGTTCCATTAATCACAACTGCTGTCTGATTTACGGTTACATTATTTAGCGATACTGGAACAAATGTATAACTCGCTTTTAAAGCTGTAAGCGAATAGTTTTGTCCTGAAGTTAAATTATTGAATGCAAAGTTTCCATTAGCAGAAACTACAGTTTGAATTACTGCATTGCTTGCATTTCGCAATTCAACCGTAACATTGGTAATCAAAGTTGATCCGTTTTTTACAGAACCAGAAATACTCACTGTCCCTGGAACAACGCTTCCGAAAGAAGTATCAACTTGGTTTAATAATGAATTAGGAATTGATCCTCTGGTATCTTGAGATAATTCCCAAATCATACCTCCTGCTAAGTTTCTTGATTTTATATACTGTACTTTTAAATCCATTGACTGTTTATCTTCATAAGAAATAAACTCTTTGGTAGTAGCGTTATATAAATATGGAACTTTGGTAGTATTATCAAAATAACGAACCCATCCTGCTGAAGCCGCAGATGGCGTTACCATCATCGTATTTGGATCTAAATAAGCATGCGAATTGGTAACTGGATTTCCAACTAAATCACAGATTTCGATACTTCCAGATTTTTCACAAGCTCCCGAACCATCCCATGTTCCTGTTGGGTTTTGAGGATTAGTACATCCAGGAACTATATATCTTGGTGCTGCAACAAATAATCCGTTTGTTGAATTTGCAGCAACGTTATCAAATTTTTTTCCGTAGAAAGGCAATCCCATGATTAATTTATTGGCAGGAAAACCAATTACATTTAGATATTGATTCGTTAATTCGTCTAATGATTCTGATTGCGTTGCGCCATACAACGGATCGTTTGGATTCCCGCTCGCATATAAAGGAGCATTGTAACAAGTTTTATCATACCAGTTTCCTCCAAAATCATATCCGAAATAGGTAATATAATCACAGTAAGTCGAAATATCTTCGGTCATTCCATACTGCGATCTGTTGTTTGGCCCTAAATACTGTTTAGCAACGTTTCTAACATTGTTTCCAGCAGCAATAGTAACCAATTTATTTGGCATTGCCTGACGCATCGCTTTTAACAAAAGCACTAAATTTTTATTGTCGTCTGGACTGTATTTTTGCGGAGGAACAGGCGCGCCATTTACTATTTCTGTACCGTCAGTTCCACCCGAAAGAGGATATTCCCAATCGATATCGAAACCATCAATAAACGGATATGTAGTAATAAAGTTTGCCATATCTGCTGCTAAAGCTGCTCTTGCTACAGGACTTGCAGCAATTGGAGAAAGATCTTGTCCTTTTGTCCAGCCTCCAACAGAAATTAAAATTTTTAAATGCGGATACTTTTCTTTTAATTTCATTAAATCATAAAAGTTTCCTTTAACTGGCGCATCCCACGGAATGCCGCCTTCCATATGCTCAAAATCAGCATAAGTGTCTAAACATTTTAACTTGGTATTCTCTGGATGTGCAGGATCATAAGTTGTCCCATAAAAAGAATAATTTAAATGCGTTATTTTACTTCCGTCAATTTTAGGAACATTAAAATCCCTAGCATAGATAGACCATTGCGCATAATACCCCACTACTTTTTTTCCGTGAGCTGGTTGAGCCAACGCTAGTAAGGGAAACAATAACAAAAAGAGCAATCTGTAATAATGTTTCATAGTTAATAAATATTAGTTAATAGAAAATAAATAATTGGGCCACAGAAGCTTTCAACACCTTCTGGGTTTCGCTCAACTGCAGATTGGAACCCCGCGGTCGATTGGAAATAAACTCAAATTACATTCTATAGATAAATATTACTATTACTGATTCATTCATAATCATTAGTAAATAGCAGTGATTGATATTTATTTATAATTCTAAAAATAATCTTAAATACAAATGATAGATTTGGGACTAATCATCAATCTATACTCTCGTTTTTTGTCATGTTTTATGGTATTCTTATTCTTCTATTTGGTTTTAAAGGTTAATACTAATTTCATGGCTTATATTTTATTATCCGATTAAGTTAAGTGCTTCTTATATCACAAATCTCAGCCCTAACCATCTCTACCGTGGAACTCTGGCAGAGATAGCTAAAAGCCTGATCAATGGTAACTCTAATTAACACTAACTCAACCAAAATTTTATATTAGTTTCTTTAAACTCTCATAAACTGACAATTCTACGTCAGCATGATCTTTTGTATTGCATTGCTCTATTAAACTTTTTAAATCTGCTGGTTTTAAAGTCGATTTATTATCTAATACAAGCAATAATTCTTGTGATGCATCACTTAATTTTTTTGACAAAGGCAAAATTGGCTGCACTAATGGCGCATTAGCACTTAGCGCTGTTAAGTCTTTATCTACAGCAATCCATTTATTAAAAAATGCAGTTACTTTTGCTTTATTATCAGCCGATTTATTTGCTAAATATTGATTTACTGCAGCATCAAATGCAAGTGCATCTTTTGCGTCTGGTCCGCATGCATCTGCAAACAATGTAAACGGAGAATACATCTGGTACTCTGTTCCTCCTTTGTTACGAGTATATCCTTTTAAAGGCTCGCTTACTTTAGAAAATTCTTCAAGCGACTGAATGTTTTGATTATTGGCAATATTTCTTAAAATAACATCTTTGTTGCGAATGTGCGTAATGCCTAACTCTTCTAATCTGAAAGAAATATGTTCTAAACGTTTACGCATATTTTCTACATCCACAACATCTTCTGCAGACCAAAGTCTTTCGGCAATAGCAGCTGTTCTTGGCCAAACTCTAGAATCTATCGTGGTTGGTGTAGCCAATTCTGTCCACATTGTTGCTTCTCCACCCAAGATTCTTGCTTTTTCATCGCTAGTTAAATTAGCTCCTTTTGGCATCGGATCATTTAAATAATGGCTTGCTATTGGGTACATTAGATCGATATAATAGCCATTTGAAAGAACGGTTTTGTATCCTTTTTTAACTGCATCTACTAAAGATTGCCCTGCTGGCATTCCTTCATTTGGACCTCTCCAAGAATGTACAATAGCTTCTTTAGACAAATCTTTTGTCAAGATTTCTTCCCAGCCCATTAATTGTTTTCCGTGCTTTTTTAACATCGGTGCCAATTGCATGGTAAAATAAGTTTGCAATTCGTGGTTGGTTTTTAAATTATGTTTCTTTTTGAATTCTTGAATCTTCGGATTTGCATCCCAATCTTTTCCTTCGTTTTCATCTCCTCCAATATGGAAATAAGCACCTGGAAATAATGGACAAACCTCATCAAAAACTTCACTTAATAATTGATATGTTTTAGGATTTGAAGGATCTAATGTTGGCGAAAAAATACCCGCATTTCTTTCAATTCCATAGGTAGCAATTGCTGTACCTTGAATATTTTTTTCGGATGTTCCTCCTGTCAGCGTGATTACTTTACTGCCAATTTCTGGATAAGCCGTTAAAATTGCAGATCCGTGACCTGGAACATCTATTTCTGGAACAATTAAAATACCGCGCTCATCAGCATATTTTACGATATTTTTAATTTCCTCTTGTGTGTAATACATTCCATCCGAAGCTAATTGAGTAAACTTTGGATGTTTTTTCATTTCGATTCTCCAACCTTGATCATCAACCAAATGCCAATGAAAAACATTCATTTTCATCGCTGCCAATGCATCAATATTTCTTTTAATTACATCAATTGGCTGAAAATGTCTGGAAACATCTATCATTAAACCTCTCCATGTAAATCTTGGGAAATCTGAAATTTTTGAAACTGGAAAATAAAAAGATTTTGAATTGTTTTGAAGCATCTGCAACAATGTCTCCAAACCATGTAAAGCTCCTAAATCGCTTGAAGCGTTTATAGTTATTTTATTAGAAGTGATATCTAAATGATAACTTTCGTCTTCGTACAAACCAATTTTACCGCTTTTAGTACAATTGATCTGTAATTCTGCATTTGGAAATTCATTTAATTTAGTTATAAAACCTTGTTCAAAGAAAATACCTGTTCGACCATCTAAGCGGCGCAAAAAACGAGTTACTCCTCCAAATATTCTAGCATTTGGATTTCCTGTAATGTTTACTTTAAAATTTTTAGTTAAATTAAAATTACCTTCATTAATAACAACATTCTGAGGCCAAGGCATAATATTCAGTTGCTCCTTCTGGACTTGAGCACCTGCGGCTAAACCTGCAAATAATAATACAAATAGATATTTCATTTTTCTTTTTTTTGGTCGGATAGTTTTTTTATAATTATCCTAAATTTATAAAAAAACAAAACTCAGAATGATTTCAGCTTTTACCTCACTTTGCTATGAGATCAATCTGAATTTTGCTATTTGATTCATTATAAAGTGAATCAGAAATTCTTTTTAGTAATCAAAACGTTTAAAAGCTTCGATCGCTTCATACTCAGCCAAACCTAATTCATCATATAAGATGGCTGTATTTTTATTTCGATCTTCTGCCCTAACCCAAAATTCACGAGAGTCGTTACCTTGAAACATCACCCTGTCTTTTTGAGACTGATGGTGTAAAATAGCATGACGTTTCAACAAAACCTCTGATGGGCTTAATGGAACTGCCATATCAATTTCGTGAATATCCCACTCGTGCCAAGCTCCTCTATAAAGCCACAACCAACAGTCGTCCATGTACGGTTCTGGTTTTAGTTCTTTTAAAGCTGCAAAAATGGCATTTAAACAAACCTCATGTGTTCCGTGCGGATCTGCAAGATCTCCAGCAGCAAAAACTTGATGTGGTTTTATTTTTGCAATAATATTTTTTACAATAGCAATATCTTCTGGCCCTAACGGATTCTTTTTAACTTGTCCCGTTTCATAAAAAGGAAGATCTAAAAAGTGTGTATTCTCATCTTTCAGTCCGATATATCTTGTTGCTCCGTAAGATTCTCTTCTTCTAATCAATCCTTTTAATTTTCTTACTTCTAAAGAATCGATCTGATTTTCAGATTTGTTATTTAGAAATTCGATTACTGATTTGAAATTGATATCTGATTTTTCATCTCCGATAAAATCGCTCGCAACTTCTGCAAATTTTAATGCTTCATCATCTGAAACAGCAATGTTTCCTGAAGTCTGATACACCACGTGAACATCGTGTCCCTGTTTGATTAACTTCGAAAATGTCCCTCCCATAGAAATTACATCATCGTCTGGGTGCGGACTAAAAAGTATTATCCTCTTCTTTGCCGGATTTGCCCTTTCTGGACGAAATGAATCATCTGTGTTTGGTTTTCCTCCTGGCCATCCGGTAATAGTGTGCTGCAAAATATTGAACATATTAATATTCATATCATAAGCAGAACCCTCTTGAGCCAAAAGATCAGACATTCCATTATTGTTATAATCACGGTCTGTCAATTTCAGAATTGATTGTTTTGTTTTTTGACATAGCCAAACAATCGCTTTACTTTTTAATTCAGGAGTCCAAAGACATTCACCAACTAACCAAGGCGTTTTGAAACGGGTTAGCTCTGAAGCTGCCGACTGATCTAAAACAAAAGTTGCATTTGGATGATTCTGTAAAAATGTTGCTGGAATTTCTGAACTGATATCGCCTTGAACTGTTCTTTTGATAATATCTGCTTTATTTTGCCCCCAAGCCATCAAAACAATACGTTTTGACCTCATGATGGTTGAAACCCCCATTGTTATGGCACGTTTCGGCACATTATCGATACCATTAAAAGCAGATGAAGCATCGACTCTTGTGATATGATCTAAGGTAATAATTCTTGTTCCTGAATTGATATGCGAACCTGGCTCGTTAAATCCAACGTGTCCTGTTCTACCAATTCCAAGCAATTGAAAATCAAGTCCACCTGCATTTTTAATATTCATCTCATAATCAATACAATATTGATTGATTTCCTCAATTGCTACTGTACCATCAGGAATATTAATATTTTCAGGTTTGATATCAATGTGATTAAAAAGATGCTCATGCATGAAATAATGATAACTCTGATTATTCTCCTTAGTCATTGGATAATATTCGTCCAGATTAAAGGTGATTACATTGTTAAAACTAAGTCCTTCTTCTCTGTGCATTCTCACTAGTTCCTCATAAACTTTGATAGGAGAAGAACCTGTTGCCAGACCTAAAACACAAGATTTATTTTTCTCCTGCTTAGATCTAATTAGCTGCGCAATTTCCTGGGCTACAATTACAGAAGCTTCAATCGAGCCTTTAAAGATTTCAATATGAATTTTCTCAAATCGAGTTTCTTCAAATTTTCCCGCGCTTTTGTAACTAATATCAGATTTTATTTCTAAAGCACTTTTCATTTCTTTTCTTTTTTGTAGTAAGTACCATTTTGGTTTTAAGAATGGTATAGATAGCTTTCGCCATCTATACCATACTACTAACCAAACTTAATATTCCATTTTTTTTTAGAAGTTAGGTGCATCAACATCCCACCAAAGTCTTGTAGCTCCGTTATCAGGGCCACCAAGGGCAGTTACTCCAGATGCAACACCTGCTGGGTTACTTGCTTCTTCAGACTGAGCAAAAGGAAGTCTTCTAACTCCTAATTCAGTACTAATTACGCCACCACTTTTATTGTTTTTAATTCTGAACAGTTTAGGGTAACCTGTTCTTCTAAACTCAGACCATGCTTCTTGTCCATCAGGATAGGTGGCAATCCATTTTTGAGTTATAATTTTTTCAAGATTTTCTTCATTAGTAGCTCCCCATGCAACAGTAATTTTAGAAACTGCTGGAGTATTATTTTCTGGGAATAATGGATCTACATAATCAAGAGGTTTTTTCGTATTATCAGAAGCGTAAGACGAAGCTCCTTCTGCTCCATTCTGTTCGAAAGATGCTCTAATACCAGCTTCATAAAATTCTTGAGCTGTTCCTCCCATATTCCAACCTCTTAAAGCACCTTCAGATCTAAGGAAATATACCTCTGCAGTAGACATCCAAGTAACTTCTCCTGTTTTTGTTCTAGGTCCCGTTTGCGAGAATTTAGCATATGTAGTTCCAGAAGGATACGTTACACCATTTCTAATTGATGCATACTCACCAGGAGTAATTTCTGCTGTATTCCAATATTTAGAAATACGTGGATCTTGATAACCTCCTAAGATAGACTGCATGTCTGCTCCCATAAATAAACCAACCCAAGAGTGGCTCATTACGTCAATTACGTTAAGATCTACAGGAGATTTAACTTTCATAACATCAGCATTAACCTTAAGAACACCAATTGAATTATTAACTGCTTTTTCAGCTTCAGTTTTAGCTAAAGCAGGATCTACTTTAACAATTCTCATTGCCATTCTCAAACGAAGTGAGTTTGCATATTTAACCCATTGTGTATAATCTCCGTCGTAAGAAGATAAATCTGTTCCTTTAAAAGTAGAAGATTCCCCAGCATCGATTCTTTTAGTTAATTCTGTAACTGCAAAATCTAAATCTTTAAACATTTGAAGATAAATATCCTTTTGAGAATCGTAAAGAGCAGAACCTTCAGCACCATATTTAGAATATACTGCAGGTCCATACATATCTGTAATACGTTGCATTTGAACAACTTTAACAATCAATGACCAAGCATAAAACTGATCGTATTTACCTTTAGCTCTTTGTTCAACTTTGTAAAGATTTGCAATAATATCTACATAAGCTCTTTCCCAAGCATAACCATTCCATCCAGGATTTAATGCATAATCGTAATTATTAGTATCTCCAAATGGAACTGGTGTAATCATATAGCCAGACCATCCATCAGCTTGTAAACTTTGCTGAATCTGATATTGCCAAGTAATATCTGATATATATATTCTACTAAAAGCAGGCTTAAACAAACTTTTAATATTGTTATAATCCTGTTCTAATTGCTCTGTAGTAGCGCCTTCAGGATTTTTATTGATCTCCTCAAAATTGTCTGTACAACCAAAAGCCGCAAGCAATGAGAAGCATATCGCTGTTTTTTTGAATTTATTTAATTTCATGATTGTAAGATTAGAATGTTAAGTTTAAATTAAGACCAATATTTCTTGTTGAAGGTAAACCAAACACATCAACACCTTGTAAGCCTTCACCTGTACTTAAAGCTACGTTTGGATCAAATGGTGCATCTTTGTAAAGAAAGAATAAATTTCTAGCAATTAAAGAGATAGTTGCAGATTGCACATATGGCAATTTGTCCTTTTTGAAAGTATATCCAACAGATATCTCTCTTACATTTACATTTGTTGCACTGTACACATACTCTCCTGAAGCTCCATTTCTACCTGCTGTACCATTGTAATAATCAAATGCATCCATTGTAGTTACAGGAGTTCCGTCGCTCGCTCTTACACCGTTAATTTTAACACCTCCAGCATTTCTAGCATCACCTGTAGCTTTAGATACTCCATTGTAATCGTTGATTGCTTGAGTTAAACTAAGAACTTCTCCTCCAAAACGTCCATCAATTAAGATATTTGCAGTAAATGATCCAAATTTAAAAGTGTTAGACCATCCTAACATGAAATCAGGATTAGCATTACCAACTTCTTCCCAATCTGTTCTTTGAATAGTATTGTCGTCATTAACTAAGATTCTTCCTTGATCATCTCTTTTTAGATTTTTACCTTCAATTACACCAAATGGTCTTCCTTCAATTAATGAATATCTGTAGCTGTTAGATCCTGGATCAGTAAGAACAATTCTACCTCCTGTTCCTTCTTCAGCAGGAATATCATTTACTCTACTCTTATTTTGTGAATAGTTAAGTCTAGTATCCCAGTTGAATTTTTCTCCTCTAACGATATCTGCATAAAGTACAACTTCAAAACCTTTGTTAGAAATACTACCAGCGTTGATTGCATAATTTGTATAACCAAAAGGGTTAGTAGCTGGAGCAGGAACTTGAATAAATTGGTTTTTAGTTTTAGAATCATAGAAAGAAAACTCGAAACCTAATCTGCTATCAAACATTCTCCATTCTGTACCTAACTCAACCTCAGATTTTAATTCAGGTTTTAATGTTGTACCTGGCATTGGTCCAACTGGTGGATTTACAATACTTCCTGCAACAATTGTAGATGTAGGACTTGTAATAAATGGAGAGATGTCATTACCAACTTGTGCATAAGTAGCACGAACTTTTCCAAAGTTGAAAACTTCTGGTAATGTAAACATATCGCTAAGAATACCTGTAACCCCCACAGATGGATAGAAGAAACTAGAATCGTTAGTGTTTACTAAAGTAGACGACCAGTCATTTCTAGCTGCAAGATCTAAGAATAAATAATCTTTGTATCCAAAAGTTGTAGCAGCAAACACAGACTGAACTTCTCTTTCTGCTCCTGTTTGAACGTTACCGTTATTATTTACAAAGTTTCCTAAAGTAAAGATATTAGCATAATTCAAACCTCCTCCGATTCCTGAATCTACAGTCAAACCAGTAACTTTAGTATTATTGATACTTGTTCCGAATGTACCATTGAATGAAAAGTTTTCACCCATTTTTGTATTAAATAAACCTAATAAATCAGCATAATTTTGAGTACCGATTGTATTTGCATTGATGTATCTTCCTGTAGCATGTACTAAAGAAGTTGCAGAACTAGCGTACATTTCTTTTTGGAAATTGCTCTCACTTCTGTTATAGCTATATCTTGAAGCTAAATGAAACCATTCAGCAACTTTATAATCTAAAGCAATTGCTCCATTGAAGAAATTGTTTGTATCAAGAGATTTTTGTCTGTTAATCTGCCAGTATGGATTTTCATTACTTTCATTTACCGCTGCAAAACCAGGATAATTTTGAACATTCATGTTTCTAACAGGATCAAAAACCTCATATGTTTTCAAATCATTTAAGCTAAAAGCTCTTGGATGAGAGTAAACACCACTAATTGGATTGAAATATAAACCATTTGTTGGTCTATTGTTAATTGTTTGTGCAACATAATTTCCTGTTACAGCAACACTCAATCTATCGTTTAAGAATTTGCTTGTTTGACGAATTCCGAAGTTATTTTTCTTCAAATGATTTCCAGGTATAATTCCAGAAGCATCTGTATTAGCATACGTTAAGCTTGTAGAATTTCCTTCAGTTGCTTTAGAAAAAGACATAGAAGTAATTTGTGTAACCCCTGTTTCAAAGAAATCTTTAACATCACCTTCTACTTTTTTCTTATCTCCCCAAGATCTCGGATCTCCTTCTGCAGATGTGTAATCTGATTGGAATTTTGGCAAATAAGCCGCACTGTCAAATGTTGTAACAGAATTGATATTGAATGATTCAACTCCAGCTTTTCCTTTTTTAGAATTAAGTAAAATTACACCATTAGCACCTTGACTACCGTATAATACAGAAGCCGCAGCACCTTTAAGTACAGTCATTCCTTCATAATCATCAGGGTTGATCAATGAAACGATATCACCACCATCACGGTTACCTCCTGCTAAATCCCCAAAAGTACCATTTGGTTGTCCTGTACCTTGATTGTACAACGGAATACCATCAATTACATATAAAGGCTGATTGTTTACAAAAGACGAATTACCACGAATTACAACTTTTGTAGAACCTCCTGCTCCAGATGAACTTTTTGTTACTGCAACACCGGCAATTTTACCAGCAACAGTATTAATAAGGTTAGGATCTTTAACACGAGTTAACTCTTCCCCTTTAAGTTCTTGAGCTGCATAAGTCAAAGATTTTCTTGTTTTCTTTATCCCTAAAGAAGTTACAACAACCTCATTTAATGAATTTGAAGCTCCTTGAACCATCTTCACATTAATTGTAGCAGCATCTCCTACAACTATAGTCTGAGTTTCTAGTCCTACATAAGTGAAAACTAAACTTTGACCCTTTTGAACTTCAATAGTGTACAATCCGTCAAAATCGGTAGTTGTTCCCTTTTGCCCTCCTTGTACAGCAACAGAAGCTCCAGGTAATGGCATACCATCAGAATCTGTAATCACACCCTTGACATTTTTTACTTGTGCAAGCGAAACTTGCGCCGTAAAAACAATCATAAAGATTAAGAAAATTTTTTTCATGTTTATTTTATTTTGTTAGTTATGATGTAAAATTATTCTTAAGGCATTGTTAAAAAAAATAAATTAAACCAACAGCAATAAAATTTAAACGAACGACATAAAACATTCAATAATACGCTTTACGAAAACGTTCTAATAGAAAAAATAAGCACAAATATCCTTTTTTTGCAAAATTTTATTCAAAAAAATTGGCTCTTTGCAGTTAATTGTTTAAAGTTGCACAATATTTTAATATTGTTAAGAAAAACCAAAAAAACATAAATAACTTAAAACCAGTTGAAAGAAATACGAAAAGTTAAATTTGATATTAAACTTCAAAATCATATCTGGTTTTGGGGAGTATATTTTACTTTAAACTTTTTAAGATGGGGAGCGTACTTTAATGATTACCCTTATGCATTCAAATCTAACGTAATTGAATTCTCTCTAGTTATTCCTCTAGTATATTTGAATTTATTTGTTTTAGTTCCGAAATACGTACTAAAACAAAAGTATATACTCTATACTTTTTTGCTTCTAGTAAGTTTGTTTGTAATGTATCTGCTAAAAACAGCCCTAACCTATTATATTATATCAGAAAATATCTGGCCAGAAGCAAATCGCGAATACCATCCTTTTGAGATCAATCACATTGTTGCTGTTTGCATAGGAGAATTGTATGTTCTTGCTATGGCATCTTCTGTGTATCTTACTTTAACCTGGTTGAGAGAACGTGAAAGAAATAGATCATTGAGAGAAAATCAATTTAAAATAAAACTAAAGTATCTCGAAAATCAGATTCAGCCTCATTTTTTCTTTAATACATTAAATAATCTGTATGCTTTATCATTAGAATCATCAAAGAAAGTTCCAGATGTAATTATCAAACTTTCTAATTTGATGGAGTATGTTTTGTATGATGTAAAAGGAACCAAATTTGTTCCGCTTATAAAAGAAATCGATTATATTCAGAACTATATCGAAATCGAAAAACTTCGTTTTGAAAATGTTGAAGTGACCATAAATCTAGAATCTAATATAGAAGATGTTGTTGTACCGCCTTTAATCTTTATTTCTTTGGTAGAAAATGCTTTTAAACACGGTGGATTAAACAACAAAAATTTAAAAATAAAAATCAATTGCAAAGTTATAGACAACAAAGTACTCGATTTTGAAATCTTAAATAATTTTGTAATTTCACAAAATCATAATCCGAAAAAAGGAATTGGCTTGGTTAATACAAAAAAGAGACTAAAACTGATTTACAGAAATAATTTTAGCCTAAAACAGCAAACCAAACTAAATTTCTATATAATCCGATTGCAAATACCAACTCAGAATGAAGATTAAATGCGTGTTAATTGATGATGAGCCTTTAGCTATCAAAGTCCTGCAAAATTACTTTACCAATTTTACAGATTTTGAAGTTGTTGCGACATTCAATAATTCTCTAGAGGCGCTCGATTTTATCAACAGTACCCCTGTTGATGCTGTCTTTTTAGATATTAACATGCCTATGATGACGGGTTTTGAACTTATTAGCCTTATCGAAAACAAAACCAAAGTTATTATTACCACTGCATTTAGAGAATTTGCTGCAGAAAGTTATGATTTGGATGTTTTAGATTATTTGGTAAAACCAATTCCGTTGCCAAGATTTATAAAATGCATCAACAAAATTACTACCGAATACAATCTCAAAAACAATATCAAGATTGAAACCGCAAA
Source organism: Flavobacterium humidisoli (assembly GCF_023272795.1). NCBI lineage: Bacteria > Pseudomonadati > Bacteroidota > Flavobacteriia > Flavobacteriales > Flavobacteriaceae > Flavobacterium > Flavobacterium humidisoli. Next base: position 5,048,080 of record NZ_CP096829.1, read on the forward strand.
AGGAGATTCACATATTTTCATCAAAGTGGATAAAAAAATGATGAAAATTAATATTGAAGAAATTCTTTTTGTCGAAGGAATGAAAGAATACATAAAAGTTGTCACTCCTGACAAAACCTATATTACGCATAAATCTCTTACATCCTTATCTGAAGAATTACCTGCCGATCGCTTTCTTAGAATACATAAATCTTATGTAATTGCGCTAAATAAAGTAAAATCTATAGAAGGAAACCGCGTTCAAATACAATCTTACAACATTCCGATAGGCAGAAACTACAGTAAAGAAGTTAAAAACAAGATATTGGAATAAAATATAATTACGAATTACATTTTCTAAGTAGGTTAAAATTAACACTTTGTTGAAAAAACACAGTCGTTGGTTTAAATTTAACATTATTTATACCTTTTTATTTTTTTTTGATAATCCTAACAAATATATTTACGGTCTTCAAAAAACAATAAAATAAAAAATTAACCTTATTATTATGAGTTCAGAAAATGTGCAAACCAAATGGGGGCAATTTATCTCTTTGATAATCGTCTTCTTCTTTTGGGGTTTTGTTGGTTCAGCCAATGATATCCTGATTCCAGTATTCAAAAAAGTATTTACATTATCGCAAGTACAATCTCAATTAGTAGCTTGGGCATTTTATGCTGCATACTTCGTAGGATCTATTATTTTCTTTTTAGTATCCTTGAAAATGGACGTTTTACAAAAATTCGGATATAAAAAAACCCTTTCAGCTGGTTTACTCCTTTCAGCAGTAGGATCATTTTTATTCATTCCAGCTGCAACAATGGAAAGTTTCCCATTCTTCTTAACAGCTTTATTTACTGTAGGTTTAGGATTCTCAATACAACAAATTGTGGCTAATCCATTAGCAATTAAAATGGGAAGCCCAGCAACTGGAGCACACCGTTTAACATTAGCTGGAGGTATTAACTCATTCGGAACAACAATTGGGGCTATCCTTTTAGGAATTGCTTTATTTGGAATGGGAGATAATAAAAACACTTCACTTTCATTAGAAGACATCAAATTACCTTTCATCATTCTTGGTTTAGCATTTATTGTCGTAGCCGTTTTTATGAACTTCTCTAAAATCGAAGATCCTGAAAAAGAAGAAGTTGAAGTAGTTAAAACAGCACACGAAAAATTTAATATACTAGATTACCCGCAACTTTATTTAGGAATGTTAGGAATCTTCATCTATGTTGGAACTGAGGTTACTATCATTAGTAATTTACCAGCTTTGCTTCATACTGCAGAATTCGGAAACGTTTTAGAAGATGCCATTGCTCCATTCATTGCCCTTTATTGGGGAAGTTTAATGATTGGACGTTGGAATGGTGGAGTTAACGTTTTCAACACTTCAAATCTTGTAAACACAGCATTGAAATTTATTGTTCCAGCTTTAGCATTCGGAGTTATCATTGGAGCAAATATCTTTGCTGCGCATGATGTTTCTTCATTCTACATTTACCCAATCTGGATCTTATTATTTATTGCAGTAAGCTTTGTAGGAGGTAAAAACGCAGGAAAAACATTAATGCTTTTCGGAATTTCAGGATTAACTATGATGGCATTAGGATTAGCATGGCCAGATCCAGAAATTGCTAAATTCTTCTTTATCTCTGGCGGATTGTTCTTATCTATCATGTGGCCTTCAATCTTCGATTTAGCAATTGCAGGATTAGGAAAAAACACAGGAAAAGCATCTTCTTTCTTGATCATGATGATTCTTGGTGGTGGAGTAATTCCATTGGTACAAGGAAGTATCTGTGATTTAGATGCAACAAATCCAAACGGAATTTTCGGCATCACTTACACTCACTTCTCTTACATTATACCGCTTCTTGGTTTTGCATATTTAGGATTCTACGGTTTCTACTGTCCTAAAATTTTAAAAAGACAAGGTATTAGCCACATAGAAAGTGCTGGTGGAGGACACTAAGATTTAAAAAAATCCAATATAAGAAAAATCCAAATTCCAATTATAATAACGGAATTTGGATTTTTTTATTCAAAAAAGGGAAACCTTACAATCTTAGTAACTCAGAACCTTAACCTCTTTACTTCGCATTAATAATATTACTCAAATTCTTCTTAAAAAGAGCCTTATTTTGAACCGTTAAAGGATAAACTACATCTTTGTCCGCATGAACAATTACTTTATCAATATCGGCGTTTAAAAGTGCTTGCGGATCTCTTATTTTCAAAGTACAAGCTCCATCAAAAAAGCCATCGTCTTCTATCGTTTTTCTAGCCTCAATAATTGTCCCATCACTTAAAACTGCCGAAATCTTCATTTCGCTATTTAATGTTTTCGAATAAAATCCATCCATTACCAACAAAAGACGATACGAATTTTTTAATTCCGGGCCTTTAAATTCGTGTCTTGTAATATTATATCGAAGACCTTTAGCAAGAGTTTGAAATTTAACTGAGCAATCTAACTCATAAGTAGCAACATCACCCGCTTCATTTATTGAAGTAACAACTTTAGCGGCTTGAGCGTTTATAGAAAAACTCGCTACAAAAAAAGACAACACACATAAGATAACTTTCATATTTAACTATTTAAGATTCAATATAAAAGTAAAAAAAATCGTCTCTTCTCGTTAGAAAAAAGACGATTTTAATTTTGTAAGTATCTAAGGATTATTTATTTCCTTTTTCAAAGTCAGCTACAAACTGAGCTAAACCGATATCTGTCAATGGGTGTTTCAATAAACCGTAAATTGCAGAAAGAGGTCCAGTCATAACGTCTGCACCAATTTTAGCACAGTTTACAATATGCATAGTGTGACGTACAGAAGCTGCTAAAATTTGAGTTTCGTAACCGTAGTTATCATAAACCTCTCTAATTTCTTGAATCAAATTCAATCCATCAGTAGAAATATCATCTAAACGCCCAACAAATGGAGAAACAAAAGTTGCTCCAGCTTTTGCAGCTAAAAGTGCTTGTCCTACAGAGAAAACAAGAGTTACGTTAGTTTTAATTCCTTTATCAGAAAAGTATTTTGCTGCCATAACACCTTCCTTAGTCATAGGAAGTTTTACAACAATCTGCTCATGCAATTCAGCTAATTCCTCTCCTTCTTTAACCATACCTTCAAAGTCAAGAGCATTAACTTCTGCACTTACATCACCATCAACAAGATTGCAAATGTCAACATAGTGTTTAAGGATATTGTTTTTTCCAGTGATTCCTTCTTTTGCCATTAATGACGGATTAGTCGTTACACCATCCAAAACACCTAAAGCTTGTGCTTCTTTAATTTGAGCTAAATTAGCTGTGTCTATAAAAAATTTCATAATTTGTTTAATTAAAAATGGTTTGTTTGTATTTCTATTTGTAAATTTTTCTTCAAATAAAATATTTAAAGAAAACCTAGCTGCAAAATTACAAAATCAATATCAATAACGTTTTTAAAATTAAAACCATTTTCAAATTATATGTTAAAAATAAGTGTAATTTTTACATTTTTTTTAATCGTTTATGAAATTTTGCAATTTTTCTTCTTGATAAAAAAACACAAAAACAGAGCCTAGAATTATTTCGAATTATTTCTATTCAATTCTTTCAATTCATCTCTAATTTCTTCAAGAACTCTGACAGTGTCTTCTTTATAAGTTTCAGAGTTATTGATTTTGTCACTTATAGAAGCAAATAGTCTTCGAATTATAAACCAAATAATAACTAAAAATAAAACGCCTAAAATAGTTGGCAAATATTCATTAAAATTATCCATAATATTATAATTTATAGTGGTTCATTAACATTTTCTCATACATTTTATCTGGAAGCGCACGTTTTAATACAATCGAAAACTTCTGCATAAAAGCGCCCACTTTATAATGTACGTTTGGTTTTTCAGTTTGAATAATTTTATAAACCGCTTCTGCCATTTCATTTGGATTACTTCCTGCATCAACATGATCATTCATTGTGGCCAGAACTTCGCCATAAACCTTTTCGTAAGCAGAATCTTTAACAACTGGTGCATGATAACGTCCGGCGGCAATATTTGTAGCAAAATCTCCAGGCGCAACATTGGTAATTTCAATTCCAAAAGATTTAACTTCCATTCTTAAAGCTTCAGTAATCAATTCCAAAGCCCCTTTTGATGCCGAATAAACACTTCTATAAGGAAGTCCCATATAACCCGCAATCGAAGTGATATTTATAATAAGTCCAGAATTTTGTTTACGCATTTGTGGCAATGCCGCTTTCATAACTTCAATTGGACCAAAAAAGTTAGTCTCAAAATTATTTCGAATTTCCTCAGTCGGAATTTCTTCTAAAGGCCCTGTAATTCCAACTCCAGCGTTATTAATTACAATATCTAATCTTCCAGAAGTTTCGATAATTTTATTTACCGCTGTTTTAATAGAATCAGAGTTTCTAACATCTAAAGTAACTAATGGAAAAACTGAATTTAAAACTTTCTCAGGATTTCTACTTGTTCCGTATACAACAAAACCTTTTTGATGTAAAAATTCACCAATAGATTTTCCAATTCCTGATGATCCTCCGGTAATTAAAACGACTTTGCTCATTTTTTAGTTATAAGTTATGGATTATGAGTTATAAGTTTTTTGGAATTGGGTTTATTTGAACTACAACAAGCAGTCAATTTTTAACTTCTAACCAATAACATTTAACTTCAGATAGGGTCAAAAATAAAAAAATCCTCCTAAAAGGAAGATTACAAAACTATTAAATTCTAAAAAAAATGGCAAGCGACCTACATCGCACCGCTCAACCACGTACCCTTGCTATGTTCCCATCCTGGGGGAGTCTGCAGGAGCTGGTCGTGTAGGACTTGCCGGTGCAAATATACAACCTTTTTATATTTTTGCAAGACCTTTGCAGCAATAAAAATATCGTCGTATATTGCCTTATTCAAATTTTAAACTATGAAAAAATATAACTTCCTAGCTGTCATTTTATTAGGAATCACATTGGTTGGATGTGGAGAAAAAAATAAAGGTGAAAATTCTTTATTTACTATCGATGATTCTGCTTTTCCCGCTCACCTTACGCAAAAAGAAGCGCTTAATATTGGAATTTTAAACCCAAAATCTAAAGAAATTGACAGCGTTGCCTACTTCGTAAACGACCAAAGAGTTGGAGGTACAAAAGGTGCTGCAAATTTTAGATTTGAATTAATAGATCAAAAATTAGGATATCAATACCTAAAAGCTAAAGTTTATTTTGATGGAGATTCTTCTGATGCAACTGCTAGAATTGAAGTAGTTTCAGATATTGAGCCTAAATTATTAAAATATAAAGTCGTAAATACTTTTCCGCATGACACCACAGCTTTTACAGAAGGCTTAGAGTTTCACGACGGAAGACTTTTTGAAAGTACTGGACAAAAAGGAGATTCTTATTTTAGGGAAGTAGATTATAAAACAGGCAAAGTAATCAAACAAGTTGATCTTGGTAAAGAATATTTTGGTGAAGGAATTACTTTTTTTGGCGACAAATTATATCAATTAACTTGGCAGGAAAAAACGGGTTACATATATGACGCAAAGACTTTAAAACTAGAAAAAACATTCAAATACGATAAAGATATTGAAGGTTGGGGAATGACACACGATGACAAATACATCTATCATTCTGATGGAACTGAGAAAATATGGAGAATGGACCCTGCAACTCAAAAATTAATTGATTACATCAACGTATATTCTGGAAATTCAAAAATTAAAGCTATTAATGAGCTTGAATTAATCAATGGTAAATTCTACGCAAATGTTTGGCAGAAAGATGCTATAGCGGTTGTAAATCCAGAATCTGGAGCAGTGGAAAGAATCTTAAATCTTTCAGATTTACGTAAATCATTAAAAGCTAAAAATGCTGAAGTTTTAAATGGTATTGCTTACAATCCTGCTACTAAAACAATTTTCGTTACAGGTAAATATTGGGATAAAATGTTCGAAATTACAGTTTCGGAATAATTAATAGACAAAAATCAAAAACACAAATTTCACAGATTACACTAATTATTAGTGATAATTTGTGAAATTTGTGTTTTATAACAATTCATTTAATGATCACTTTAATCACAAACATACAAGAACTGCTGCAAGTCCGTGAAACCTCAATTACTAAAGTTTCAGGTTCTGAAATGGCTAAACTCCCAACAATTAAAAACGCTTTTTTAGTATTAAAAAACAATTTAATTGAAGATTTCGGTTCAATGGATAATCTCCCGAAAATAAATGCCGACAAAACAATTGATGCAACTGGAAAAGTTGTACTCCCGGCTTGGTGCGACAGCCACACACATATTGTTTATGCAGGAAATCGCGAGCAAGAATTTGTAGACCGAATCAACGGACTTTCTTACGAAGAAATAGCCAATCGCGGGGGCGGAATTCTAAATTCGGCTAAAAAACTCAACGAAACTTCTGAAGATGAAATTTACGAACAGTCAAAACTTCGCTTGGAAGAAGTAATGCACTTAGGAACTGGTGCTGTTGAAATAAAATCTGGATATGGATTGACAGTTGATGGAGAATTAAAAATGCTGCGTGTAATTAAGAAATTGGCAGAAAACTATCCTATCGCCATCAAAGCGACATTTCTAGGCGCACATGCTTTTCCTACACATTACAAAGACGATAAAGCAGGCTATCTTGATGAAATAATTAACGAAATGCTTCCAGAAATATCAAAAAACAATCTAGCAGATTACGTAGACGTTTTCTGCGAAAGCGGTTATTTTTCTGTAGAAGAAACCGAAAAAATAATGGAAGCAGGTTTAGCATTTGGCTTGAAACCAAAAATCCATGTCAATCAATTTAATTCTATTGGCGGAATTCAGGCTGGCGTTAAATTTAACGCACTTTCTGTAGATCATCTTGAAATTATGAATCCAGAAGATATTCAAGCCTTAAAAGACACAGAAACTATGCCTGTTGCTTTACCTTCTTGCTCTTATTTTTTAAGTATTCCGTACACACCAGCGCGCGAAATTATAAAGGCGGGCCTTCCTTTGGCATTGGCTACAGATTTTAACCCTGGTTCTACTCCGTCAGGAAATATGAATTTTGTCGTAGCAACAGCTTGTATCAAAATGAAAATGACACCAGAAGAAGCTATTAATGCCGCAACAATAAACGGAGCCTATGCAATGGGACTTTCAGAAACACACGGAAGTATCACAAAAGGCAAAAAAGCCAATCTGATTCTAACAAAACCTATATCTTCTTATTACCAAATTCCTTATGCTTTTGGAAGCAATCTTATAGAATCTGTTTTTGTTGAAGGAGAAATTATAGAATAAACTATTATTCTTTTTAAATCATTCAAACACAACCCGTAGTTTTCAACTACAGGAAACGTACCGTTTTCCAAACAACGACAAAACCCTTCAAATTTATCCATAAAAAAAGGTCTGTGAAAATCACAGACCTTTAATATCTTAAGTGGTATTTTATCCCTTCGGCCGAATTATCTTAAACTAAAACTAGTTTTAGAAACTAACTCATCATTATCAAAAACATTGATAAAGTAAGTTCCTTTAGCAAAATCTTTTCCTGGAAGATCTTCACTAACTTGTACAGTTTTGTTTTCGTATTTAACTGTAGTTTTAAAGCTGTAAGTTAATGTATTATCTCCAAAACTTTCTGTTTTCTTTTCGCCTAAAACATTGTTTTTAGCATCAATAACTTGAACATAATACGTTTTGTCTCCAGATTTTGCAATTTGATTTTCAGCAATTGTAAAACTAACTTTCAAAACATCAGCACGGCTCGCTTTATCAGTTTCGATTTGTTTACCAGAGCTTTTCAATTTGTAAGCTGAAGTTTTAGTATTTAAAACAGATAATTTAGAACCTTTTTCTACAGTTTTAGCTAACTCTTCATTTTGACCAACTAAAACTTCGTTATACTTTTTAGATTCTCCTAAAACTACAATAGTACTATCTCTTTGAGTCGTTAAAACACCATTTTGTTTTTTCAACTCATCGTTTTCAGCAACTAAAGTTTTCATTTTGCTCTGCATTGCCTGAACTTGAGATCTGTATTTAGAAACATCTCCTTTAGACTTGTTCAAATCATCCATTAAAGCCACCACTTTGTCTCTTTCTTGGATTAATTCGTCAGACATAGAAGTGTTTTCAGCAATTGCAGCATCATAAGTCGCTTTTAACTCCTGTAAATCTTTCATTACAGATTCTTTCTCAGTCAAGGTTGTTGTAAGTTCAGTTTTAACTACCTCTGTATCAGAAGATAATTTAAAAATATACACTAAGCTACCGATCAGTAGGACTGCTAAAACTGCGATTACCGCCTTTAGACTTGAATTGTTGTTCTTTGGGTTTTCCATATTTAAATAATTTTCTTTAATAACAAATTTAAGAATTAATATAAGGTAATAACGTAAGTTTCTACAATTATATTATTTTTGGAAAATAAATTTTTTTCATGGAAAAATTAATCCCATTCACTATAAATGATTTAGCTAAAATCACAAATCACAGAAGTGGTGAAATAAAGTTCGGAGAAAAAATGATTGTCATTCCGCCAGGAATTGATAAGATTAATTTTATTAAAGAAAGTGAAGCTAAATATGTGCTTTTAGGAATTCCCGAAGATATTGGTGTGCGCGCCAATTACGGAAGGCCTGGAGCCGCTTCTGCATGGCAATCTGCTATAAAAAGTATTGCAAATATTCAGCACAATCGTTTTTGCAAAGGGAGCAATATTATTGTTTTAGGACAAATTAATGTTTCTCAAGAAATGCGCGATGTTGAGAATCTTGATTTTAATGACATTGATGATCGTTCAAAACTAAGTCAGCTGGTTGAAAAAATAGACAAAGAAGTCTCTCATATCATTTTTACCATAATCAAAGCTGGAAAAACTCCAATTATTATTGGTGGAGGTCATAATAATGCCTACGGAAACATTAAAGGTGCCGCTCTTGCAAAAGGAAAACCAATAAATGCAATCAATTTTGATGCGCATTCTGATTTTAGAATTTTAGAAGGCCGCCATAGCGGAAACGGATTTTCATATGCCTACGAAGAAGGTTTCTTAAAGAAATATTTCATTTTTGGCCTTCACGAAAATTATACTTCAAAAAGTGTTTTAGATATTATAAAAAAATTGGAAGACCGCGTTCGATATAATACTTACGACAGTGTCAACATTAGGAAAGAAAAAGATTTTAATCGCGAAATGATTACAGCTTTGGATTTTATAAAAAGTGATGCTTTCGGAATTGAAATTGATCTTGATGCAATTCCAAACATTGCCAGCAGCGCCATGACTATCAGCGGCTTCTCTGTTGAAGAACTAAGACAGTTTGTTTCTTTCTTTGGCGAACATAAGCATGCTGCATATCTACATATCTGCGAAGGAGCACCAGATTTAGACAATTCTCCAAACAATAATTTAATCGGCAAATTGATTGGTTATTTAGTTACCGATTTTATCAAAGCAAACATCGAACCGGCTTGATTTTAAATATCCTATTGGGTTATGCTATAAGGCCTATTTGCCAAATAAAAGCAAATTCAAACAAACGATTGAACGAATAAACATATCTTTGCACAGCATTTTAGTAATTAAAACTGAAATACTAAATACCAAAGATATGTTATTCGAAGATCTATCACTTTCAAAAAGTATACAAAAAGCCGTATTTGAAGAAGGCTATTTAAATCCGACTCCAATTCAGGAAAAATCAATCCCGATTGTTTTAGAAGGCCGTGATTTAATTGGCTGTGCACAGACAGGAACAGGAAAAACGGCAGCATTTGCTATTCCAATCATACATCAATTACACCGAATTGTCGGTTCATCAAAAAAAGCAAAACTGATTCGTGCGCTTGTGGTTACGCCTACTCGCGAACTCGCAGTGCAAATCGGACAAAGCTTTGACACTTATGCAAAATATACCAACTTAACGCAGCTGACTATTTTTGGAGGAGTTTCTCAAAATCCGCAAGTAGATGCTTTAAAAAATGGAGTTGATATTTTAGTTGCCACTCCAGGACGTTTACTTGACCTTCATAAACAAGGTTTTCTTGATTTAAATCATTTGCACACTTTAGTGCTAGATGAAGCCGATCAAATGTTGGATATGGGTTTTATAAACGATGTCAAAAAAATCGTAAAACTGACTCCTAAAAACAGACAAACTTTACTTTTCTCTGCAACAATGCCAATTGCAATTCGCGAGCTTGCAGAAATGTTTCTTCAAGATCCAGAAAAAGTGGAAGTTTCTCCAGTTTCTTCTACAGCAGAAAATGTCGAGCAACGCATTTATTTTGTTGATAAAACAGAAAAAAGAAACTTGCTTTACAATTTAATTAAAGAAGAAAATTTATCAAACGTGCTTGTTTTCTCAAGAACAAAACACGGCGCTGACAATGTGGTAAAAGCGCTTCGCAAAAAAGATATTCCTGCTGAAGCCATTCACGGAGATAAATCGCAAAACGCAAGACAAAGAGTTCTAGATGCTTTCAAAAACAAAGAAGTTGGAGTTTTGGTTGCTACAGATATTGCAGCACGAGGAATTGACATCGAGCAATTGCCTTATGTAATTAATTTTGACTTACCGAATATTCCAGAAACTTACGTTCACCGAATTGGCCGTACAGGTCGTGCAGGAAATGGAGGAATTGCAATCTCTTTCTGCGGAAAAGATGAACTTCCGTATTGGAAAGACATTCAAAAATTAATAAAAGTTGATGTAAAAACGATTACTGATCATCCGTATCAATGGCATTCCGGAAGTCCAGAAGCTGGAGAAAAACCTAAAAGTTCGAACAGAAGTGGCGGAGCTCACAAATCGAGAAAATCAACAAACGCTAAGAAAAACAAAAAACGCTGGTACTAAACAGCGTTTTTTTCTTTTATAAGGAAATTGATTATTTTAAATAATTTAACCGGTTCAAAAGGTTTAATAATAATATCATTCATTCCAGATGAAATCGCCTCATCTGTAATTTCATCTTTATCAAAAGCCGTCAAAGCGACAATTGGAGTTTCTATACCTTGAAGACGTATTCGTTTGGTGGTTTCAAATCCGTTCATTAAAGGCATGTTAATATCCATTAAAATTAGATCGAAGGTGTCATTTTCTAAGGCCTTAAGAGCTGCAAAACCATCGTCAACTACTTTGCAGGAATAATTGTTTTTTTCGATAATCTTTTTGGTAACAAGCTGATTAATCAAATTGTCTTCAACGACTAGAATTTTATAAACCTCGCTTGAAGTCAAATCTACTTCAATTTCATCAATAATACTTTTCGTTTTAGCTAGATCATGCTCAAAAGCAATGGTAAATGAAAATGAAGTTCCTTTTCCTAAATCGCTGTCTAAAGTAATAGTGCTTCCAAAAAGCCCTAAAAGCCTTTTTACAATACTAAGCCCTAATCCTGTGCCTTGATAATCTTCGTCTTTACGGCCAACTTGAACAAACTTTTCAAAAATCTTATTTTGATCTACAACTGCAATTCCTATTCCGTTGTCTTTTATCAAAAAATCTAAATAATGGAGCTTTCCTTCCACTTTATTTAGTTTTATTATAATTTCAACTTGTCCATCTTTGGTAAATTTCAAGGCATTGCTGACTAAATTCATTAAAATCTGAGCCAAACGCAATTTATCTCCAATCAAATATTCTGGAATACGAGAATCAATATCGATAGAAATGCTGTTATTATTCTTCTGTGAAAGAAAAGAAAGCGAGTTCTTAATTACTGTAATTTCATCAGAAATATTAAAAGTCAGATTCTCCAATACAATTTTGTTCTCTTCTATTTTGTTGATCTGCAAAATATCGTTTACGAGAGACAATAAATACCTCGCAGAAAATTTTAATGAACTTAAATGTTGGCTTCTCGAAATTTCTTTATGCTCTTCGAGCAACATATTGGTGATTCCGACAACTCCATAAAGCGGAGTGCGTAATTCATGGCTTATAGTCGATATAAATTGTGTTTTAAGCAAAGAGGCTTCTTCTGCAATTTCTTTCGCTTTAAGAAGCTCTAAATTATGTTTTTTCTTATATCTGATATTCTTTATCAGTGTGACAATTAAAATTAAAAGAATAAGCGAAATCAAAATAAAAAGAATTACAATGATTTTTGACTTTCTTAAACTTTGAGATTGCTCTACTTTTTCTCCCTCAACTTTATCAATCTGCCTTCTATATTCGTCCAACTCCAGACTTAGACCAGCTTGAGAAGCCTTTTTTAGTTTTTTAACATCGTATAAATTATCGGAAAGATTATAATGATTAACAAGCGATTCGTAAGCTTCTTTGTGTTTATTGATTTTATTTAAGAAATGAGCATATTCTAAATAAGCATGTGCCAAATCTGTTTTTTCTTGACATTTTTTTCCTGATTCAATAGCACTCAAAAAATAGGCATTTGCAGCCTTATTATCATTTTTATAGCTAGCATAAATACCGTTCAGCATATCAACTATAACTTCTGTTGATCCGTCATTATATTTTAATTTCGTGCTATTAACATATTTTAAAAAAAGATAACCTTGATTGAAGTTTCCAATATCAAAATAAGCCCAAGCAATATTGACATTGGTAAAATAAACCTCTTTCAAATCATTAATTTTCAAAGCATAAGCAACTGCTTTTTTATAATTACGGATTCCTTCATCAAACTGTTTCTTTTCGAAGCAATACATATTCCCTAAATTATTATAGAGAAGACATTTTATAGAATCGTTATCGGTTTTATTGGCATAATACAGCCCTTTTTTGTAGAAGAAAATCGCTTTATCAAACTCTGCTAATTCATTATAGTTGGCCGCAATAATATTATAGGAACGGGCCGTAAGGCAGTAATCTTTTAGTTCTGTTGCTGCATTTAAGGCTGCTCTAGAATAGATAAGTGATTTTTCGAAATTAGATTCTCTAAAATTTAAAAGTGCTTTCTTTACAGTCTTATCAATTTTAGGATCTAGATTGCAATTAGATTGCGCGATTGCCGAATTGGCGAAGCAATTCAGAATCAAGAATAAAAGTAAAAAAATCCGTTTTTGGGGCATCAATCGGCTAGTTTGATCAAATATACACTTTAAAATAAAAAAAAGCTGTATTTCATAAAAAAATACAGCTTTTCAAAATATTATTTCAAGAACTACGATAAAAAAATTAAAATCTTAGCTTTTTTATTATTCTTTATTGTTTTCCCATTGTCCAACAACTGAAGTTGCCAATGCATTTCCTAATACATTTGTTGCACTTCTAAACATGTCGCAGAAGTGGTCAATTGGAAGAATCAATGCAATTCCTTCAATAGGAATATCAAACATACCGCAAGTCGCCGCAACGACAACCAAACTAGCACGTGGTACACCTGCAATACCTTTACTTGTCAGCATTAAAACTAAAAGCATCGCCATTTGTGTTCCTAGATCTAAATGCACATTATAGAACTGAGCAATGAAAATACTCGCGAAAGTCATGTACATCATACTTCCGTCAAGGTTAAATGAATATCCAAGCGGCAACATGAAAGAAACGATTTTATCTTTTACCCCAAAACCTTCTAATTCTTCAGTTAATTTAGGAAATACAGCTTCACTACTTGTAGTTCCAAAAGCGATTGCCAAGGGTCCTGTAATTCGTCTTAGCAATTCTGTCATTCTTCCTTTTAGGAAAATATATCCAATCAAAATTAAAATTGCCCAAAGCGTACCGATACCAATTAAAAACGAGCCGAAAAACTTGAAGTACGTAATAACCAATTCTTCTGCGTCTCGTATAGCAAATACACCCGCAATCGCTCCAAAAACCCCAATTGGAGCAAACTTCATTACATAGTTTACCATTTTCAAAACAATGTGCGATAGTTTATCAAAAGCACTAATAATTGGTTTTACTGTTGGTCCTAGAGAAGCAGCCGCTAATCCGAAGAAAATAGAGAAAACCACAATTTGCAGAATCTCATTAGTTGCCATTGCTTCAACAATACTTTTTGGCACGATATGCTCAACAAAATTATCAAAAGACAGATTTTGCGTTTTACCTGTAACCTCAGAAGCCGCGGCCATATCAACGTGTTCTAGTTTTAAACCAACACCTGGCTGCAAAATATTTACGTAAAACAATCCAATTAAAAGAGAAATAAATGAAGCTGTAAAAAACCATCCAATAGCTTTCCCTCCAATTCTTCCTACGGTTTTAATATCACCTAATTTCGCAATTCCAACCACCAAAGTCGTAAAAACCAATGGAGAAATAATCATTTGCACCAAACGAATAAAGATGGTTGCCAGCATTTTTATTTTACTGCTAAATGCCTGCGTCGCTTCGGGTGAAATGGTGTTGTGCAATATAATTCCTAAAATAGCTCCAAGAACCATCGCAATTATAATTTGCCCTGTTAATCCCGAAAGAAATGATTGTTTTTTAGTTTCTGTAACTTCTTGCATTAATTTATTTTTTAATTATTAAAATAATAAGACCCTCACTGTCTTACCTTTTATTAATATGTTTTGTTGATCAAATAAAAATCAGCCAAAACAATTGCCGCCATCGCTTCTACGATTGGCACTGCGCGAGGCACTACACACGGATCATGACGTCCTTTTCCTGTCATTGGTGTAATGTTACCTTTATTATCTAAAGAATCTTGAGTCTGCATAATAGTTGCAACTGGCTTAAAAGCAACCCTGAAATAAATATCCATTCCGTTGCTGATACCACCTTGAATTCCGCCTGATAAATTTGTTTTTGTAGTTCCGTCAGGATTGTATAAATCGTTATGTTCGCTTCCTTTCATTTCAGATCCAGAAAAACCACTTCCGTATTCAAAACCTTTTACTGCATTAATAGAAAGCATTGCTTTTCCTAATTCTGCATGAAGTTTATCAAATACTGGTTCCCCTAAACCAACTGGAACATTTTGAATTACACAACTCACAACACCTCCAACAGTGTCTCCCTGTTTACGGATGTCACGAATATATTCTTCCATAATCGCTGCAGATTTTTCATCTGGACAACGTACCGGATTGCTTTCAATTTTAGAAAAATCTAATTCTTGATATGGTGTTTCTAAATGAATTGGCCCAACAGAAGAAACATAGGCGTGAATTTTAATTTCTGGAAGCATTTGCTTAGCAATTGCTCCTGCTACTACCCTACTTGCTGTTTCTCTTGCAGAACTTCTTCCACCGCCACGGTAATCGCGAAAACCATATTTCTGATCGTAAACATAATCAGCATGGCTTGGTCGGTAGTTATCTTTTATATGAGAGTAATCGTCTGATTTTTGATTGGTGTTCGGAATAATGAAACCGATTGGTGTTCCTGTCGTTTTTCCTTCAAATATTCCTGATAAGAACTGAACACTGTCTGGTTCTTTTCTTTGTGTAACAATTGCTGACTGACCTGGTTTTCTACGAGCCATATCTACTTCAATTGCTTCAAAATCTAATTGTATTCCGGGAGGGCATCCATCAATAATACCGCCTAAAGCTTCACCGTGAGATTCTCCAAATGTAGTTACTTTATATAGTGTGCCGAAGCTATTTCCTGCCATTGTGTTTTGTTTTGAGCAAATGTAAGTTTTATGAATTAAATTAAAAAATTTAAAACTGGTATTATTAACGAAACATTAAATGGGATAAAAATCACAATTTGGTAAAATTACCCTCTTTTTGGTAACCTTTTAATAAAATTAAATTTCACAAATTTTCTTTCATTTGTAAAACTTCAAATCAAGAAAAATTGAAAAAAAGAAATGTCGAATTGGTCATTCTTTCTGATGTCCATTTAGGAACTTACGGAAGTCATGCTAAAGAACTAAACAACTATCTTTCAAGCATTAAACCCAAAACTTTAGTTTTAAACGGCGATATAATTGATGCTTGGCAATTTCGTAAATCGTATTTCCCAAAAGCACATTTACGAGTTATTCAACGCATTATCGGAATGGCTTCTAAAGGAACAAAGGTTTACTATATTACTGGAAATCACGACGAGATACTTCGAAAATTCAGCGATATGAACATGGGGAATTTTGCTCTAGTGGATAAATTAGTTTTAGAACTAGACGACAAAAAAGCTTGGATTTTTCACGGAGACGTTTTTGACGCCTCTGTTCAGCACTCAAAATGGATTGCAAAACTAGGCGGATTAGGATACGATTATCTAATTTTAATGAATCGATTTGCCAATTGGTGTCTAGCTAAACTAGGACGCGAACCTTATTCTTTTTCTAAAAAAATAAAAGCGAGCGTTAAAAAAGCAGTTAAATTTATTTCTGATTTTGAAACCACAGCAACCGATCTAGCCATAGAAAAAAATTACGACTATGTAATCTGCGGACATATTCATGAACCAAAAATAGTGACCAAAGAAAACAAACATGGCTCTACTTTATACCTAAATTCTGGTGATTGGGTAGAAAACTTAACAGCTCTAGAATACCATAAAAAACGTTGGAAACTGTTCTCTTACAAGGCTACAAATTTTGCAGAAGAGGAAAATCTTTTAGAAATGGAAGATCTTATCACTTCTCAGCTCATTTCGTCGATAATCTTAAAATAATCCTTACAAAAACCGTTTTTTAAGAATTTTAACGTGCCAAATTCCTAAAAATGAAAATTATGTAACAATTTTCAAAAATATTATACGTTCTGAAATTGACTGTAATAATACATTTGAAAAAAATTAATTAACCATTTTTATGAAAAAGATACTTTTATCTGCCCTTATGCTTCTTGGTTTAGCATTTACGGCTCAATCACAAGAAATTTCGAAACACGCTTTAGGATTACGTCTGGGAGACAACAACGGATTTGGAGGTGAAATATCATACCAATTAGGATTAAATCAAAAAAACAGACTTGAGTTCGATTTAGGATGGAGAAACAGCAGTGATGTAGACGCCATAAAAGGAGTTGCCCTTTACCAATGGGTTTGGAACATCGACGGAGGTTTTAACTGGTATGCTGGTGTCGGAGGAGGACTAGCTGCTTGGGATCACGATTACTACAACAACAATTACAGATACAGCGATAGCGGAACTTATGTTTTTGCAGCTGGAGATATCGGTATAGAATATAGATTTAAAGAAGTGCCACTTACTTTATCATTAGACGCAAGACCAGAAATTGGTTCAGGTTATTATGATGATGACAATTTTGGATTTGACGTTGGTTTAGGCGTTAAATTTAGATTCTAAATAAAAATAAAAAATAATTGTAAGAAGAAACCTGTCGCTTAAAAGCGACAGGTTTTTTTTATTTTTTTATTTGATTGTCCTTCTGAGCGATCCCGAGGCTTCTTTAGAAGTTTTCTTCCAATTATTTAATAATAATTTCTTTTTTAGAATGAATTTTTACAACTGTATAAGGATATGAAATCACCTGCATTGTCATGGCGTCTTTTGCAGGACTATTTTCTTTTACAGTGATAATGATATTTTTATCTGTTTCTTCTACCTTCTCAACATCAATAGAATAACCGCTTGTGTTTTTTTCACCCATATTTAGAATCACATAATTATAATCTTGAATATCAGGATCCTTCATCTTATGTGCTAAAAGCGGATCGTTTTCGAGCATTTTAATTTCATTTGGTTCCGTCAAAATTTCAAAAAACTTAATATTTCCACCACCGTCCGATTGTGTTGTTAAAACTTCGTACAATGATGCTTTTGAATTTTCGACCTTCTTCACTCCGCACGAAATCAAAACAAAAACCGCTAAAACAGAAATTACTTTTTTCATCTTATTCTTTTAAATTAGTGCTTCTCCAATTTGTAATCGTCAACCGCCTTCTGGTATAAAGCTTCATATTTAGGCAATATGTTTTTAATATCAAATTTTCTTGCCACTTCTAGTGCATTTGCCTTAAACTGATTTAAAATCGCATCATCTTTCAAAATCTTCAATGCATTTTGTGCCATTTCCTCAACATTTCCAACATTGCTTAAATAGCCAGAAAAACCATCAAAATTTACTTCAGGCAAACCACCAGAATTACTTGAAATTACAGGAACACCGCAAGCCATTGCCTCCAATGCAGCCAAACCAAAACTTTCTGTTTCCGAAGGCAGTAAAAACAAATCGGTCATACATAAGATTTTATCAATCTCGTGACTATTTCCAAAGAAAATCACTTTATCTAAAATCCCTAATTCCTGACACAACAATTCAGCTTTTTCTTTTTCAGGTCCATCACCAACCATCATTAATTTTGCTGGAATTTCTTTCTGAACGTTATAGAAAATCTTAATAATATCTGGAATGCGCTTTACTTTTCTAAAGTTACTAATATGAGTAATAATGCGCTCATTTTCATTAGCCATTACATAACGGTGACAAGGCGCATTTGGATCTTTTTTGACTTTGTCCAATTCAATAAAATTCGGAATTACCTTTATTTTATTTTTGATTTTGAACAATTTTAAAGTATCATCTTTCAAACTCTGCGAAACAGAAGTCACATAATCTGACTTATTAATGCTAAAAGTCACCGCAGGCTTATAAAACGGATGATTTCCGACAAGCGTAATATCAGTTCCGTGAAGTGTCGTAATCATCGGAAGATTAATTCCTTCGTTTTTAAGCATTTGTTTTGCCATATAACCTGCATAAGCATGCGGAATGGCATAATGCACATGCAAGAGTTCTATCTTGTACAATTTCACCATATCAACCAATTTACTTGACAACGCTAATTCGTATGGCTGATAATGAAACAAAGGATATTCCGGAACATTTACTTCGTGATAATGAACATTCGGATTCAAAAGTGCCAATCTTACCGGCTGGCTATATGTAATAAAGTGTATTTCGTGTCCTCTTCTGGCTAATTCGAGACCTAACTCTGTGGCTACTACACCACTACCTCCAAAAGTAGGATAACAAACAATTGCTATTTTCATGGATTAAATTTAATTCTACGAAAATACTCAAAAATAGCGTTTAATTAACCGTTTAAATTGTTAGATTTTTGACAAAATTAGATTAACTCTGGTTGATAAATATTTTTAGAAGCAGCATAATATCATTCAAAACAACTAGCAGTCCCGCTGTCCGCTATATCTTTTTCTGCCTAAAGGAGCCAGAAAAAGGATACCGCTCCCATCGGGGCTAGATTAGACGTTTTTGTTTTCATAAGAACCCATCTTGCCAACTTTGTCAAAGTTCTTTACAAAACGAAACCGACAAGTCTTTAAAACCTGTTAGGCATAATTTGAAATCCTTTTAAACAAAAAAGGCACAAAATCTAAATTTCATGCCTTTTAAATATATTTTTAAATACTCTTAGAAAAATCTGCTGTGCCAGCTATCGGCTGCAGGAACTTCCCAAGATTCGTTAAATTCTTCGATATTGTTTACCAAATTATTGAAAACAATTGTATTCTCAGAAACCGACTTATCTTTTACCATTTTCTTGAAATCAATTAATGGTTTATGCGCGATATGCTCTCCTAGTTTAAAAGTAACGTTCATTTTGTCCAATAAATCAACATTGTATTTTTTCTCCAAACTTTGGATAAATTCAACAGAACTATCAATAGAGCAACCTGTAGCAGCCTGTACATCTTGATTTACTGCCAATATAATAAATCGGTTATATTTTAGTAAAAAAGAAGCTTCAAGACTTGTACCATGCGCGGCCCATTGTTCTACAAAAGCTTTTAAATCTGTTTCGATTTCAGAAAACTCTTCCTCAGAAAATTTTCTGTTCGACTGGTAAATCCAAACTCTAGATTCACCTGGTAAATTTTCAAAAGGTATATACATTTTTAATTTTAGATTTTAAATTGTTGATTGTTGATTTGTTTCAAGTTTCAAGTTAAGCTAGAAAACTTAGAAGCTTAACATCTTAGAAACTTAGAATCTTCTTTACAAATCCTGCGCATTAGCAATTAACTCTGCAACGTCCATTACTTTTACTTCGCCCTCTTTATGTGCATGCTTAATTCCGTCTGTTAACATCGTATTACAGAACGGACAACCAGCAGCAATAATATCAGGCTGTACTTCTAACGCATCTTCTGTACGAAGAACGTTTACTTCTTTATTTCCAGGCTCGGCATCTTTAAACATTTGTGCTCCACCTGCTCCACAGCATAAACCGTTTGCTTTAGAACGCTTCATTTCGACTAATTCAACGTCTAATTTCTGAATTAAATCTCTCGGCGCTTCGTAAACTTTATTGGCTCTACCTAAATAGCAAGGATCGTGGAATGTGATTTTTTTTCCTTTAAATTGACCACCTTCAACAGTTAATCTTCCATCATCAATTAATGATTTTAAAAACTCTGTATGATGAATAACTTCATAGTTTCCTCCTAATTCTGGATATTCATTTTTCAAAGTATTAAAACAGTGCGGACAAGCTGTAACGATTTTTTTAGCTTCATAAGCATTCAAAACCTCGATATTCATCATCGCCTGCATTTGAAACAAAAATTCATTTCCAGCTCTTTTCGCAGGATCACCAGTACAACTCTCTTCAGTACCTAAAACTGCAAAAGAAACATTGGTACGATTTAAAATTCGCACAAATGCTTTAGTAATTTTTTTTGCTCTATCATCAAAACTTCCTGCGCAACCTACCCAAAACAAAACCTCTGGCTGTTTTCCTTCGGCAAGCATTTCTGCCATTGTTGGTACTACTAAATTTTCTGACATTTCTCTCACTTTTGTTTAATCGGTTGATCGTGAAACTGTTCAATCGCTAAAAGCAAAATGACAATTTTATAAAAACCGAAATATTATTTTAAAATCGATTAAACGGCTAAACAACTAACCGATTAAACAATAAATCTTAATTCTCGTTTTTCCAATTTAAACGGTCTTGCTGGCTGTACTGCCAAGGCGCACCGTTATTTTCAATATTAGTCATCATTGCGTTTAATGACATTGGAGCAGCACTTTGTTCCATCACCAAATAACGACGCATATCCATAATAATAGACAATGGGCTAATATTTACAGGACATTCCTCAACACAAGCATTACAAGAAGTACAAGCCCATAATTCTTCTGGAGTAATATAATCGTTTAAAAGGGTTTTATTATCTGGAACAAACACACCTTTATTAGCATCAATATTTTTACCTACTTCTGTCAAACGATCTCTTGTATCCATCATGATTTTACGCGGAGACAATTTTTTACCTGTTTGATTTGCAGGGCAAGAAGAAGTACAACGCCCGCATTCTGTACACGTATAAGCATTTAACAATTGAACCCAGTTTAAATCCTGAACGTCGCTTGCACCAAATTTAGCTGGATGCGCATTCTCATCAGCCGGAGCTGCCGCAAACGGATCAGCATTTGGATCCATCATTAATTTTACCTCTTTTGTAACAGAAGCTAAATTATCAAATTGACCTTCTGGTTTTAAGTTTGCAAAATACGTATTCGGGAAAGCCAAAAGAATATGCAAGTGTTTTGAAAAATATAAATAGTTCATGAAAACTAAAATACCAACAATATGTAACCACCAGAAAACTTCAAATAATAATCCAACTGCTTCATTAGACGTACCATTGAAAATTGGCGCTATAAATTGGCTTATTGGATAACTTCCTGCTTTATGAAAATGAGAATATCCTCCAGGAACATTCTGCAAATGCAAGTCTGAAGCATTCATCAATAAAAACAGAATCATTAAAACTGTTTCAAAATACAGAATGTAATTGGCATCACTTTTTGGAAATCCATTCAAATCAGAATTAATAAAACGCTTCAAACGAATTACATTTCTTCTAATCCAGAAGGTAACTACAGCAATAATTACAAGTATTGCCAATATTTCAAATGAAGCAATTAAAACATCATAAACTACGCCTAAATAAGGCGCAAAAACTCTATGTGTTCCAAAAAGTCCATCAATAATAATTTCTAATAATTCGATATTAATTATTATAAAACCTACATAAACAAAAATATGAAGGATTCCTGCAACAGGGCGTCTCACCATTTTTGACTGCCCAAGAGCAATCAATGCCATGTTTTTCCAACGAGCTTTAGGATTATCTTTTCGATCTACATCGACTCCCAAATTAATATTTCGGATGATTTTTTTTACGCTCGCTGCAAAAAAACCGAAACCTACTATAAGAAGTACTGCGAATAAAATATTATCTAAATAACTCATTTATAATTATTTTTTATCAGTTGAGTTTGTTTCTTCTGTTGGTGCTACGTATGGTTTATTTTTCTTTCCAAAAAGAGAAACGTTTACGTAACGAGTTGGATAAAGACGAAGATCCTGCAATAACAATTCAAGCTCTTTTGAAGTTTTAGTCAGGTTATTATACAAAGCCTCATCGTTAAGTATTTTTCCTGCTGTACCTTTTCCAGAATTCAAATTATTCATTAAAACATCAACTTTAGCTAAAGTTTGGTTCAAATTGCGAACTGTTTTACCTAAATCTGCTTTATTTAATGAATCTGAAATCTTATTGAAGTTACCAGACATTTTATTGAAGTTTGTAACCATTCCATTAATCTGTCCTTTATTAGTATCCAAGATATTATTAAGACTTCCAGATGCTTTATGAAATTGTTGCATTGTCTGACTTAATTCAGCAATTGTCTTCTTTAGATTTTCTTGAGTATTCTTATCTAAAGTATTATTCAATCCTGTAACCAAATTATCGATATTCAAAAGCATTTTATCAAGCTTTTGCTGAATTGGTTCAATTTTTCCTCCTAAGGATTCTGTTAATCCTAATTCGACAGTAGAAGTTAACTTCTGCCCGTCTTCAGCTAATTCTTTGTCAGCAAAATTCGGAATGATTTTAATTTGTTTCCCAGCAATTAAACTTGGAGAATAAATTGCCGCTATGCTGGTTTTAGTAATTGGAAAGTCTGTTTTAAGCTGAAGTTCAACCAGTAATTTACCTGTTACTTCATCAATTGTAATTTTACTTACTTTACCAATTGCAAGTCCATTTAGTGTTACTGGAGCTGATGGTGATAAATCCTCAACATTATCATATTCAGCATATAATACGGTATAATTAGTAAAAAGATCTCTACCTTTTAAAAAACTATATCCCCAGATAAATAATAAAATAGATACGATGACTAAAATAGCCGTTTTAATTTCTCTTGTTAGTTTCAAAATTCTAAGTGTTTGTACAAAATTAATATAAATATTCGAACTTGCGCTTATTATTTAATCGCGTCCTGAATACTGATTTTTTCCCCATCTTTAGTTGCTACTAAAAATGCTGCGCCATACCCTTTACCTTTAGCTTCTTGCAGATATTTTTGAGCTGTTTCGTAACTTGGAGTTTCTTCGTAGAAATATTTATAAATATTATTTTCGTACACCATTGTTACATTTTTCAATCCTTTAAAATTTTTAGGTTCTAAAGGTGTTTTTTTAATACTTGCAATAAGCTGTACTTTAAAAAATGTTCCTTTTGGAGCATTCTTCGCAACTGCAACTGGAGTAGTTGTTTTTGGTTTTGCAGGAGTAGTATCTCTTACGGGCCGACTCTCAGTAGCTTCCGCTCCTGTCCCAAAATATTCACGTTTATAACTTAAAATAGCTTCTGCAATTGCTCTTGCAATATCATCTTGACCTTCTTCAGAATTTAGGATATTTCCTTCTGTTGGATTCGACACAAATCCTGTTTCAACCAAAACTCTTGGCATATAAGCCTTATGAAGTACCATAAAAGGAGCCTGCTTCACTCCTCCATGACGAAGTTTTTTTCCTAATTTCTCAAAATTTTCTTCAATTTTAGTCGCAAGCGTAATACTATTGTCTAAATATTCTTCCTGCATCAAAGTCATACCAATCATCGACTCTGGCGAGTTAGGGTCGAAACCTTCATATTTACGTTTGTAGTCTTTCTCTAATGTAATTACAGAGTTCTCTTTTTTCGCCGCTTCAAGGTTTGATGCTACTTTACTTAAACCCATTACATAAGTTTCAGTTCCGTCGGCTGCTGTATTTTTATTTGCATTACAGTGAATAGAAACAAAAATGTTTGAATTTGCTCGGTTAGCAATATTTGCTCTTTCAACTAAATCGATAAAAACATCTGTTTTACGAGTGTAAATTACATTAACATTAGGATTAAGTTCTAAAATCTTTCCGACTTTCAAAACAATAGCTAAAGCAATATTCTTTTCAATTCGTCCGCTATAAACCGCTCCAAAGTCATGATCTCCGTGGCCAGCGTCAAGTGTCACCTTAAACACATTTGACTGACTGTGAGCACAAAAGGACGATATTATTAGAAATAAAGTAAATATTACCTTAAATTTGTTAATTCTATTCATAAATCTAAAAGTTAATTTTAATAAAATGCAGCTGTTATAATTTTTAGAATTGATTATTTTTGCCAAAAAATTATATGTAAGTTTGACATGTCAAAAAACAAGCCATAATTTTACAAAAATAGCATTTAAACCTTTGCACACAAACTTATTTAATATCGTTTTAATATCATTTTTCCTAACTATAGGTTGTGGTAATTTATACTCGCAAGAAATAAAAAACAAAAAAAAGCCTTTACCTGCTGTAAAACAAACAGATAAAGAAAATCCTGCAATTACAGATACTATAAAATTAGATACTGTTAAGCCCAAAAAGACTTTTTTGGATGGAAAAGTAAGATACAAAGCAAAAGACTATGCTAAAATTGATCAGAAAAAAAAGCTGATCACCTTATATAATGAAGCGGAATTATACTATAAAGATGTCGAATTAAAATCTGGTATAATTGTTCTTAATTATGAAAAAGACGAAGTTTATGCTGGAAGAATTAAAGATTCAGCAGGAGTATTAACTCAATATCCTAACTTCAAACAGGGATCAAGTGAAGTACAACCAGATTCTATTCGCTTTAATTTTAAAACAAAAAAGGCTTTAATTTATAATTCAAGAACAAAACAAGGCGAATTAAACATTAAGGCTTCTGTTACTAAAAAAGAAAACGACTCTGTATACTTTTTAAAAGGTGCACGTATTACGACTGCTCAAGATATTGATCATCCTGAATACTATTTTCAAACGAGTAGAATTAAGTTTGTACCAGGCAAAAAGATTGTTGCAGGTTTAACACAAATGGTAATTGCCGATGTTCCTACCCCACTGGCATTACCTTATGGTTTTTTTCCTTTAAGTAAGGAAAAAAGCGTATCGGGTATTATAATCCCAAGTTATAACGATTCTAATACACGCGGATTTTCATTGCAAAATGGAGGTTATTACTTTGCTTTGAGCGATAATTACGATTTAACTGTACTCGGTGATTATTATACCAACGGAAGTTACGCCATGCGTTTTGAATCTGCATATGCCACGAGATATAAGTATCGAGGAAATGTGAACATTCGTTTTGAAAATTTAATTAGCAGCGAACGCGGTTATCCTGATTATTCAAAACAAAGCATTTATAATATTCAGTGGTCGCATTCTAAAGACACAAAATCAAATCCTAATTCTACTTTCTCTGCTTCTGTCAACATGGGTAGTAGTAAGTACTTCAAACAGTCTATCAACCAAGCCAATATTGGATCGAACTTAAATAACACATTAAGCTCTTCTATTTCGTACAATAAAACATTTAATACGATCCCAGGTTCTCGTATTGCGCTATCTGCAACCCATAGCCAAAACACACAAACAGAAGACATTATTATGACGCTTCCTTCTTTACAAGGAAGTATTGATCGTATATATCCTTTTGTTGGCAAGAATGGCGTTAAAAAAGGATTAATCAAAAATATCAACTTACAGTACAATGTAAGCGGTAAAAACTACTTTAAAACAAAAGATTCACTTTTTTTCAAACCACAAATGTTTGATGATGCTCAATTGGGATTACAACAGACGATTCCGTTAAGCACGAACTTTAAAATCTTCAAATATTTTAGTGCAGGAGCCTCTACAACTTATCAGGAAACATGGGTAAATAAAACGATTCAAAAAGTTTACGACCCTACTGAAGGACAAACAGTCAATAAAACCGTAAATGGCTTTGATTCATTTAGAACATACAATTTCAGCACCAATTTAGGTACGACGATTTATGGAACTTTTAATTTTGGAGACGATAAAAGAATCCAATCTATTCGACACGTAATGCGTCCGAGCGTAACGTATGCCTATACTCCAAGTTTTGAAAAATACTACGACACATATGCCGTCGATGCCTCTGGTAGAATTACTTCTGAGTACACGCGATTTGAAAGCGGAATATACGGATCGCCAGGAAAAGACAATTCAAACATTGTTGGTTTTGCCTTGAGCAATACTTTTGAAGCTAAAGTAAGAGATCGAGACAGCACAAAAACAGAACCTAAAAAAATAATGTTGCTAAACAACTTAAACTTTAGCACAAGCTACAATTTTAATGCTGACGGAAAATCAACTTTTGGATGGCAGCCTGTATTAGTTAGTGGTGGAACACAGTTTTTTGACAATAAAATGAATATGAATTTTGGTGCAACATTAGATCCTTATGCGATTGATAATGGTGGTAACAAAATTGACAAATTCAATATCGACAATGGCGGAAGTTTATTCAGAATGACAAGCGCAAACGTAACTGTAAACTATTCATTCTCGAATAAAGGAAGCGGAAAAGAAAAAGAACAAAACACACAGAGTAGGCGAAACGGAGGTCGAAGCGATGACTTATTTGGTACCAATACAGACTTAAACGACAGTCGTAACAGTCAGTTTGCCAATGAACCTGAAAAAGATGATGTAATTACAGAATTCTTCAATTCGAAAGTTCCATGGGATATGACACTTGCTTATTCTTTAACCTATTCAAACATAAAACGAGAAAGCACTATTTCTGGAAACTCTCTTATGATTTCTATCAATACCGACCTTACCCCTAAATGGAAAGCTGGGGTTTCTACAGGATACGATTTTGTACAAAAAGGAGTTACCTTTACGCAATTCCGTTTTGAAAGAGATTTATTAAGCTGGAGAATGGCCTTTAACTGGCAGCCTTTAGGCACAAATTCTAACTGGAACTTCTTCATCGGAATTAAATCTGGTATGCTTAGCGATATCAAATGGAACAAACGAAGCGTTTCAAATAGATAAAATACTTTCGAATCAAAAATAATTTTATTATGAAAAAGATCATTTTCACCGAGAAAGCTCCGGCTCCAATCGGGCCGTATAATCAAGCCGTATTATCTGGAAACACACTTTATGCTTCTGGACAAATTGCAATCAATCCTGAGTCAGGAGAATTGATTACAGACAACATTAATGATGAGACCAATCAGGTTATGAAAAACATTGCCGCGATTCTTGAAGCAGCAGACATGACATTTGAAAATGTTGTCAAGTCAACTATTTTCATCATGGACATGAATAACTTTGGAGCAATAAATACCGTTTACGGTTCTTATTTTAACGAAAAAACCGCTCCAGCTCGTGAAACGGTTCAAGTGGCTTGTTTGCCAAAAAATGTTAATGTAGAAATTTCTATAATCGCTGTGCAATAGCATCTAATAATAATTGTGCCGTTGCTTCATTTGTTGCCAGCGGCACATTATGAACATCGCAAACACGAATTAGCATATTAATATCAGCTTCATGCGGATGACTTGACAAAGGGTCTTTAAAAAAGAAAAACATCTGCGTAATTCCTTCTGCAACTCTTCCTGCAATTTGCGCATCGCCTCCAAGAGGTCCAGACAGCATTCTTTGAGTTTTAAACCCTGCCGCTTCTGCTTTTCCTCCAGTAGTACCAGTTCCAATAAGCCTTATCTTTTCATTATGCAAAACAGCTTCATTTTTGATTAAGAAGTCAATTAAATCAGCTTTTTTTCCATCATGAGCAATAATGGCAATTTCCATAAAACCAGAACTATTGATTAGCGACATGGTAAGCAATTAATCCATCAATAGGTCTTCTCAAAACATTCCCTAATTGAAGTTCATATTTATTAAACGTCTCTTGTAATTCATCTTTCAAATAAAATGCAATAGATCCAACAAAATGTACTGGAACTTCTTTACAGTTATCGAATTGTTTAATATAATTCTTAACAAAAGATTTCATCCCTTTAAAGATAATTTTTCTACAGAATTCTGTGTCTTTATGCTTAATCAAGAACTTTGCGTATGTTGCTAAATAAGCATTTGGGTTTGGTTCTTTATATAATTTATTTTTAATAAAATCTGGATCAACGTCGTACTCTTTTTCAAGTTCAACAGCCAATTCTTTAGGCATTTTATTAAAATAGTATTTTCTAATTAATTCTTTTCCAAAAACGTTACCGCTGCAATCATCCATTACGATATAACCTAATGATTGAACTTTTTGGTGCAATACTTTTCCATCAAAATAACTGCAGTTAGAACCAGTTCCCAAGATGCTAACTATTGCCTCTTCTCCTTTTGGAGTTGTTGCATAAACAGCAGCATAAGTATCTTCTTGAACGTCTACTATAGCGTTAGAAAAATATTCTTGAAAGATTCTTTTCAGCCACTCTTTCATTCTGTCTGTACCACATCCGGCACCGTAAAAGAATAAATGTGTAGCATTTTTTTTATTTTGTAAGATATCAAAACGGTCATTTAATCTTTCGACAATTTCTGGCTCGTCTAGAATTTCAGGATTTAATCCTAAAGTTTGTGTTGTGAATAATACTTTTCCATTATCATCTATCGCAATCCAATCGGCTTTAGTAGATCCACTGTCAACTATTAATTTCATTTGTTTAGTTTTTGGAATTAGGTTCTCTATTTTTAATTTAAAAGTGTATTTTTTACATTAATTATAGAAGTAACAAAATAAGAAAATCCCGTTATGGTAAAGTAACGGGATTTTGCAAAAATATATATTATTATTTTAAACCTGCAATATGTACAGATAAATCGATTAATTTGCTTGAGTATCCGTACTCATTGTCATACCAAGAAACTAATTTGAAGAAAGTTGAATTTAAACCGATTCCTGCACCAGCATCAACGATAGAAGTTCTTTTATCTGAAATAAAGTCTTGAGAAACAACTGCATCTTCAGTGTATCCTAAAATACCTTTCATTTCATTTTCTGAAGCTTTTTTCAATACAGCTAAGATTTCTTCGTAAGTAGTTTCTTTAGCCACTTTTACAGTTAAATCTACAACAGAAACATCAGCAGTAGGTACACGGAAAGACATTCCAGTTAATTTTCCATTTAAAGATGGAATAACTTTTCCAACCGCTTTAGCAGCACCTGTTGAAGAAGGAATGATGTTGATTGCAGCAGCACGTCCACCTCTCCAGTCTTTTCTAGAAGGTCCGTCAGCAGTCATTTGAGTTGAAGTAGTTGCGTGAACAGTAGTCATTAAACCTTCAACGATTTCGAAATTATCGTGGATAACTTTAGCTAATGGAGCTAAACAGTTTGTAGTACAAGATGCGTTAGAAACAACTAAATCAGAAGCTTTTGCAGTTTCGTGGTTCACTCCCATTACAAACATTGGAGCATCAGCAGAAGGAGCAGAAATGATAACTTTCTTAGCACCACCTTTTAAGTGCTCACTTGCAGTTTCGATAGTTGTGAAGATACCAGTACATTCAGCTACTACATCTACATCAACTTCGTTCCATTTTAAGTCAGCAGGATTTCTTTCTGCAGTGATACGGATGTTTCTTCCGTTTACATATAGTTTTCCTTCTTTAACTTCTACAGTTCCGTTGAAACGACCGTGAACTGAATCATATTTTAATAAATAAGCTAAGTGGTCTACGTCTAACAAGTCATTGATTGCAACAACTTCTACATTATCTCTATTGAAAGACTCTCTAAAAACGATTCTTCCGATACGTCCAAATCCGTTTATTCCTAATTTTACTTTTGACATTTTACTAAATTTTTTGCTTTTGTTTTTATTACACTAATTCAAAGTCTAATTTCCTCACAATAAACTTCTCTCTCTTTTTAAACTTTATATTGGTTATGTCGACATAATGTCAGACACTCTTAATAATTCTCTATCAATTTCTGATTTACCTTTGATAGCTTGCTCAAGAGGTGTTAAGATCACTTTATCTTCACGAAGTCCAACCATATAGTTAGATTTTCCTTCAATTAAAGATTCAACTGCTTTAACTCCTAAACGGCTTGCCAAAACGCGGTCAAAGCAAGACGGCGAACCACCACGCTGCATGTGCCCTAATACAGAAACACGTACATCGTATTCAGGTAAATTAGCTTCAACATAATCTTTTAATTCGAATACGTTTTTACCAATTTTATCTCCTTCAGCGATTACAACAATACTAGATGATTTTCCTGATGCTTTACTTTTTTGAAGTGAATCTAAAAGACGATCTAAACCTAAATCTTCTTCAGGAATAAGAATTTCTTCTGCTCCTGCACCAATACCAGCGTTAAGAGCAATGTGACCCGCATCTCTACCCATAACCTCTACAAAGAAAAGACGGTTATGAGAACTTGCCGTGTCTCTAATTTTATCGATACAGTCTACAACAGTATTTAAAGCCGTATCGTACCCTAGAGTAAAACTTGTACCAAAAATATCATTATCAATTGTACCTGGAATTCCCATTATTGGGAAATCGAATTCTGAATTAAAAATTAATCCTCCGGTAAAACTACCATCACCACCAATAACAACTAAAGCATCCACACCAGCCTTAACTAGGTTTTCGTGTGCCTTCTTTCTACCTTCAGGGGTTCTAAACTCAACTGAACGAGCCGATTTTAAGATCGTTCCACCTTTGTTTACAATATTATTTACGCTTCGTGGTCCCATTTCTTTGAAGTCGCCTTCAATCATTCCCTGATACCCTCTATAAATTCCGATGCATTCTATATTATGGTATGCGCAAGTTCGAACAACTGATCGTATTGCAGCATTCATTCCAGGTGAATCTCCTCCTGAGGTAAGAACACCTACTTTTTTTATTGTTTTTGGCATTATTTAAGTATTAAAGTGTAAAATTAGCAAACATTCAGCACTTTTCGGGTTACGATTATCATAAATTAATAAAATCTGTTAAATTCAAACGTTTTCGTTAATAAGTTTTTTCTAGGAAAAAATTTCATTAAAAATAATAAAACAGTATTTTTTTAATTAAATCGTCAAAATTAACAATACCCTGATGAAGTGTTATAAAAATGAGAATTTCCCGCTCACATGGAAAATTCTATTAGAGTGCCTAAATTTAGCACAAAAAAAACCATTATGAGAATAATGGTTTTATAAAAGTCTATTTTTAACAAAGTGTTAATAATCGTTGTCTGGAATTAATCCCTCATTATTATTATTTGGAGTTCGTGTTTGTGACTGTTCCTTTTTCTTCTTTTCTTCTTCTTTTTTTCTTTTCTCCTCGTCTTCTTTTGCTTTCTTTTTATTTTTCTCAGAATCTTTTTTACTTGTAAAATTCATATAATCCGGATTTAAATAAGAATCCGGCGTTTGATCGGCAGAAGAACCTTTTACAGCTTTTTCAATTTTATGGCTTTTAAACAGTTTATTTACAAGCTCGCTAAAGGTATCAAAATCTACTTCATATGAGATACCAACTCCTTGCGTATATCCAATTCCCTGTCCAATATAATTAATATCATTTTCTTTATTGAATAAGCGAAGATTCATCGTACCGTCTTCATTTACACGATACAAAATCTCAATATCTCCAACAATAGCAGATTCATTCACACCTCCAACAGGAACTCCTAATTTACCATTGATCGTAATTCGTTCATTTACTTGAGACGATATATTGGCTACAAACTGACCATCAACCTCCTGCCCTGTTCTTCTATCTGCTGCAATATAATTCAAATCGATGTTTACTTTATCATTATCCGATTTGATAATTCCACCCAGCAAACTTGAAGCAGTTTCTGTTAACGTTCCAGAAAAATCTCCTTGGCTAAATCCATCTGTACTCATAAATGAACCCGTTGACAATAAATAAAGCGCTTGTGTCTGACGAATATCCTTATCATCAAGCTTATACTGTATCTCCGACTTTAAAACATTACTTACTGATGGGAATTGAATATCAAAATTAGGTTCTGGACTGGCCAAATCTCCTCTCAACCCAATAACAACTTCTACAGGAACTTTTTTATTAAATGAAGAAGTATTATCTAAAAGCACCGCTGGATTGGCCTGCGTTTTATAAACGGCCTCCAAATTCAGCTGAGCACGCATGGGGTTTCCTTCCCAAATAATAGAACCTCCTTTTTTAACCGTAAACTTTTTATCGATAAGTCCGCCATATTTAAAGTTATAAGTTCCTTCGTATGCCTGGAAATCCCCCCACATATTAAATTTACCCAAAGTATTAATTTTAAATAAAAGCGATCCGTATCCTTTTCCTTTCATACCATGACCAGAATTTCGATCTAGAATAACTTCTACTTCGGCATCTGGCGTAATATCAAAATCAAATTCTAGCTCAAGTCCATTGTAATCTCTGGTTTTTTCTACAATTCCATTGGCTAGATTATACTTTTCTTTTGGTGTTACAAAATGAATCCAGCTACTTTCTCCAACACTCTGCGTATTATTAATTGGTATCTTAACCTCGGTGCCTTTTTCAGATTTTGCATCTACCTTAATAAACAGAGCATCAACAGGACCTTTTATGCTGGCCGATCCGTTTATAAATGCCGTTCCAAAATAGGCAGCATCATCGCTATCCTTTGTATCGAGTGCCACTAATCGTTTAGAAGTAATATTCAAATCTAACTTCCAATCACCAAAATTATTATGCTCAATACTTCCATTCAACAAACCTTTCGTATTGTATTTAGTATCTGTCAACTGATTATTTCTAAACAAGAATTTCTCGTTCGTTAAATCAATTACCGTTCGATCGCTAAGTTCGTAATCTGTATTTAGGTACGGAATGGTCATTCCTGCTTTTTCTACATACAAACGACCGTTGATTTCTGGTTTTTTCAAATTGCCAATAACAGCAGCGTTTCCAGAAACAGAACCGCGAACGTTCGATAAAACATCTCCACCAATAGTTCCTAATGTAGCCAAATTGAAACCTTCAAGTTTCAGACTCATGTCCATAACCGTTTCTTTATTCTCTACAGCAAAAGTTCCGTTTGCCCTAAACGATTCTGTAAAGCCATTTTGAATCGATGAATTAACCGTAAACTTTTTAAAGCTTTCATCTCCAGAAATATCAAAATTAAGAGTCCCCAATTCGGTCTTATTCATAACCAGATGATCGATTTTTATGGATGCCGTGGGCTGATAAACATTTTTATTCTGCTTATAATTGACATTTCCATTCAAGTTACCATCAAATACAAACTTGGAATTTACAGGTGTGATTTTATTAATATCAACATCTTCAAAAGTCAGTTCGAGATCTTTATAATCTGTACCTTTTATAACTCCGTTTAAATCAATTTTTTGGTTTTCGTGAGATAAAACGATATTATCAAATGTGAAGTTTTTAAAAAATTGATCAATTATAATCTGATTATCTTTTTCAGCATCTTCATTTAAGTACCAGATATAATCCTTAAACTTCATTTCAGATTTCTTGATCCCGACAATATTGTTTTTGCTCTTATCTATAGTATGGTATAAATCTAAATTAAAGTAATCCTCTCCTTGATTTCCTCCTTTAAACTCCGAACGCACATAAAGAGTATCATTTGCCGTAACATTAATCAAATTGAAATCACGTATTTTATAATAAGGCGTCTTAATACTATCTAATTCGACATAGGCATTATAAAGCGGGTTTTTATTATCAATATTAATACGGATATTATCAAAGGTATTTTTGTCTGCTGTAATTTTTTTAGATCTAAAACGAAATTTAAATTCTTGCAAATCCGAATCAATCTTCCCGCGCACAACTGTAGACGAATCAATATTTATTTGCGGATAAAGCATTTCAACGACTTTATCGTAAACACGGAAATTAAAGCGTAAAAACTGCCCTTTTCTTACTTTATAAGGCTTGTAATTGGTATACAAACTTCCTACAGAATTCATAACCAATTTATCCAATTGATCAAATCTAAATTTACCCACAATTTTTCCGTCAACCACATCATTCGAACTAATCGTTATGGTTCTCAAACGATCGGCATCAAAACTTGAGTTCAAATTCACCTGATCAAAAACGTAAGTCGATTTTGGGTTTTCATATTCTGCATCATTAATAAAAATGTCACCTTGCAGATTTTCTATAGAATTTCCAGTTAATTGGACTACAACATCTCCTCTAAAACGCGAAATCGAATCTTTGACAAACTTAAGTTTTCGCAAATCTGAATTTTCAACATTGATATG
The DNA here is from genome assembly GCF_023272795.1 of Flavobacterium humidisoli. Classification (NCBI taxonomy): domain Bacteria; kingdom Pseudomonadati; phylum Bacteroidota; class Flavobacteriia; order Flavobacteriales; family Flavobacteriaceae; genus Flavobacterium; species Flavobacterium humidisoli. The sequence goes on from NZ_CP096829.1 coordinate 5,082,353, forward strand.
AAAATCATAACGATTCTCTTTCTTGCTCAAATCCAGCAAACCATCAAAACTTAAATTCAAGTTCGGATCGTTTATCGCAATTTGCCCTTTATAATAAGGAAGCTTAAAGTTTCCGTTTACTACTATATTGTTATAAGTATATTTATTGTAATCCAGCTTCGCAATATCTCCTTTAACAACTGTATTTAAATATTTTTCAGTAAAACCAACGCCATCCACATCAAGATTCAATGTAGTTCTGCCAATATCTTTTCTACTTAAAACAGCTCCAACATCAAAATTCGTCAATATGATATTCCCAGAATAAGAAGCTCGATCAATAAAATCCATATTATTCATATGAAGATCAATTTGTCCGTTCCCGATATCGGTTGCCATTTTGAAATCTGTTTCCAATGCTGTGGTCGAGACTTTTGCTTTACCTACGATATTAAATTTACCAATTTTCTTCATTTCCTTCGGAAGTCTTTTTCCTAAAACTCCTGGAAGTAAAATCACCAAATCATCATAACTAGAGAGCAATTTGTCAAATTTTCCATCCATAGAAAACTTCTGTTCTTTGCTACCTAAAAGATTTCTAAAATTGATTGTTCCGTTAATTTTTGATCCGTTTGTATCGCTTAATCTTAACTTTGTAAGCGTCATATTATTCAACGGACCATCTAATTTTGTTTTCAGTTTAAAATGCTGATTTTTACCCAAACCATCATAAAAATGACGGATATCGTTTGTTGCAATAGAAGACGAATCTATCACAACATTAAATCGAACTTTATCTGTAAAATCAATAAAATCAGACGGTTTATAATTTAAGATTGCTAAACCATAAATAGAAGATCTTTTGGTTTTAATGGCTAGATTTTCAACTTTGATCTGTTTTTTAGTATAGCTAAATTTTCCGGCAAAATTAGAAACATACAACCCACGGTGGTCCATAAAAGAAAATCTATGGATGTTCGTATTTACATCTGGCCCATACAATTTAAACTCACTGATGTACGCATTTAATTTTGTAAAATCGAGAAATTGAGGAGTCGTTTTATTTTCATCTACTACAGAAAATCTTCCTTTCTCGATATAAGCGTTTTTAGCTGTTAATAAGAAGTGCTTCGTCGATTTTTTCTTTGGAGTATTCTCGACTTCAAAAGCTTGAATAAACTTATTTATATTATTTTCGTCTTCGCCTTTGTAAGTTTTCAGATTAAAAATCAAACCTGTCAGACGTAAATCTCCAAAAATCAAATCTCCATCTAACAATCTGCTGAAGCTGGCAATATCAGTCGTAATGATATCCGAATAGATCATCGTTTTTTTATGATGATCCAGAATCGTCACTTTCTTCAATTTTACGCCACCAAAAATATTAATTGCCGTTTTTTCAACATTAATACTAACCTTGTAATCTTCGTTTAATGAGTTGGTAACATAATTGGCAATCTGTGTCTGAACGACAGGAAGAGATAGTATGATAGCGAGTGCTAACAAAAGTAAAATCAACCCAATTAGGGTTCGTGATATTATTTTCTTTACTTTTTTGATAGCTTCTTTAATTTTAGTTTTTCTTTTAATTTATTTTGAACAGACAAAGTACGGCTGTTTCTGATAAAAATTCTTTAATTTTGGGGCACTGCTTAAATCAAAGAAATTTAATCATTTGATTTGTCAAATATAATTCAAAATTTGTGCCTTTATATGCAAAATCCAGAGGTTTTTATTCTAGCCATCGAAAGTTCATGCGATGATACTGCTGCCGCGGTTTTACATAACGACAAAGTATTGTCAAATGTTGTAGCCAATCAATTAATTCACAATCAATACGGAGGTGTTGTTCCTGAATTGGCTTCCCGAGCGCATCAGCAAAATATTGTACCTGTGATCGATGCTGCACTTCGTAAAGCAAATGTACAAAAAGAACAGCTAAGCGCAATCGCGTTTACGCAAGGACCAGGATTAATGGGCTCTTTATTAGTCGGGACTTCTTTCAGCAAATCATTATCATTGGCTTTAAATGTACCGCTAATTGCTGTAAATCATATGCATGCGCATATCTTAGCTCATTTTATTGATGAAGAGGGCTACGATAAACCTGAATTTCCTTTTTTAGCTTTAACAATTAGCGGTGGACATACTCAGATTGTAAAAGTGAATAGTTTTTTTGATATGGAAATTATCGGAGAAACCACCGACGACGCTGTAGGTGAAGCATTTGACAAAAGCGCTAAAATTCTTGGCCTTCCTTATCCTGGCGGACCTTTGATTGATAAATATGCAAAAGAAGGAAATCCGAAAGCTTTTCCCTTTACAAAACCGAAAGTTCCGGGATTAGATTTTAGCTTCTCTGGATTAAAAACAGCTATTTTGTATTTCATTCAAAAGAACAAACAGCAGAATCCAAATTTTATTGAAGAAAATTTGAATGATATTTGCGCTTCTATTCAGTATACGATTATCGAAATCTTGATGGATAAAATTAAGTTGGCGGTAAAAGAAACTGGAATTACACAAATTGCAATTGGCGGTGGAGTTTCGGCAAATTCAGGAATTAGAAGCACGCTAAAAGAGACCGAAAGCAAATATGGATGGAAAACTTTTATTCCGAAATTTGAATATACAACAGACAATGCTGCAATGATTGGAATTGTAGGATACCAAAAATACTTATCTAATCGTTTTGAAACTTCTGCTGTGGTTTCTAAAGCAAGAATCGAATTTTAAATCATGCAGTTATTTTTTAATCCGAATATAGACGAAACAACCGAAAGCTTTTCTTTTGACAAAGAAGAAAGCCGTCATATTATAAAAGTCCTTAGAAAAAAAGATGCAGATATTCTGCATGTTACAAATGGTTCTGGGCTATTGTTTGAAACTCAGATTACATTGGCTTCAGACAATAAATGTATTGTTGAAGTCCTTAACATTACGAATGCCGAAAAACCAAAATTTCATTTGCACTTGGCTGTAGCGCCAACTAAAATGAACGATCGTTTTGAATGGTTTCTGGAAAAAGCTACCGAAATTGGAATTCAGGAAATCACTCCTATTTTCTGTGATCGTTCTGAAAGAAAAGTGATTAACCGAGATCGTTTTGAAAAAATCATTCTTTCGGCAATGAAACAATGTAACGAAACATTTCTTCCGAAATTAAATGAAGCTATTTCATTCAAAGAATTCATTAAGCAAAAGCAAAATGGTTTACAGTTAATTGCACATTGCGAAGAAACAGATAAAAAATCGCTGAAAGAAGTTTTAAAACCAAATGAAGACGTTACAATCTTAATTGGCCCTGAAGGTGATTTTTCTGAGAAGGAAATTGCATTGGCATTAGAAAATAATTATAAACCTGTAACTTTAGGAAATACACGTTTAAGAACAGAAACGGCTGCTGTGGTGGCTTGTCATAGTGTTGTTTTTTTTAATGAATAAATTAGCAGCACAAAGTTTGCCATCCGGAGGAACGAAGAATCTCACACGTAACTAGACAATAATTGGCAACAAACTATACGGAATTTCTAGTTTGATTTCTCCTTCGTCGAAATGGCAAAAAATGCGAAAACAAGATATTTAAAACTTACATGAAAAAAATATTCTATTTATTATTCCTTTTTTCAATCTCTTCTTTTTCACAAGAAATTGCTTTGCTTAAATACAGCGGTGGCGGCGATTGGTATGCAAATCCTACTTCTTTGCCTAATCTGATTAGTTTTTGCAACGCTAATATTAATACGCGTATTAAAAATAAACCTTCGACTGTAGAGCCAAGCAATCCAGATTTATTTTCGTATCCGTTTGTACATATGACGGGTCACGGAAATGTAGTTTTTAGCGATGCCGACGTGACCAACTTGAGAAATTATCTGACTGCGGGTGGTTTTCTGCATATTGATGACAATTACGGAATGGATCAATTTATTAGAAAAGAAATCAAAAAAATATTCCCAAATAATAGTTTAGTCGAAATTCCAGCGAATCATCCTATTTTTCAAAAACCTTTTCCTTTCCCAAACGGATTGCCGAAAATTCACGAACACGACGGAACGCGCCCTCAGGCATTTGGAATTTTTATAGATAATAAACTGGTTTTACTTTATACTTACGAATGTGATTTAGGCGACGGCTGGGAGGATCCAGAAGTTCATAATGACCCTGCAAACGTAAGAGACAAAGCCTTGAAAATGGGCGCAAACATTATCAATTATATTTTTACTAATTAAATTTTAGAAAGTGCAACTTACTCACGAAGAAAATCAATTTGAAAGAAAAACGTTTCCCATAACTTTAGTTTGCGATCATATTTATTTTCAGCAGAATATTGGTTCTTTGTTCAGAATTTCTGAAGCTTTTGGAGTAGAAAATATTATCTTTTTTGGAAAAGATATTCCGCTGACACTTCGTAAAATCAATAAAACTTCGCGCAGTACACATCTTCATGTAGCACATTCTATTATTGAAGATTTTACTGAACTTCAATCTTTTCTATTGGATAATGATTTTGAAATTATTTCTCTAGAAATTGCTTCTAATAGCAAACCTTTAAAAGAAGTTAGAATTCCGAAAAATAAAAAAATTGCGCTTTTAATAGGAAGCGAAATCAACGGAATATCTGAAGAACTTCTAAAACTTTCTCATCAAATCGTGCACATCAATATGTTTGGCAAAAACAGCAGTATGAATGTGGTTCAGGCCGCGAGTATTGCACTTTATGAGATTACTTCTTTGTAAAAATTCTTTTTGAAGCATTGTACTTGTTTTTTTTATATCAATTTGATTTCTCAAAATTATCGTTAAACTACAGATAATCACGATGAAATACATTTTAAAAACACAAAAGAAAGAAAAAACTTATTAATATTTTTTACTTAGTTTTTGTAGGAATCAATGTTTGTAAGGGATTGCAAAATTTCTCACAAAATAATCTTTGTAATATTTTTCTACAATATTTTTTTGTTATAAAATTGCTGCATTATTTAACTAATCAACGTTTTTATAACAAAAAACCCAAATTATTATGAAAAAAGTTATTATTACCACATTTGCGGCATTAATGCTGTTTGCTTGTCAAAATGATCAATCAGCAGAATCTGCTAACTCAGATGCAAGTGTTGCTTCTAGAAGAGGATGCGCAACACAAGAAGTTTTAGAAGCTCAATTAAAAGCTGATCCATCATTGGCTATTAGAATGAACGAAATCGAAACTTTTACTGCAACACATGCAGGTTCAAATTTCACAGGCCGTTTGGTAAATGGAAAAATCGAAATTCCAGTTGTAGTCAATGTTCTTTACAGAACTGCTGCGCAAAATATTTCGGATGCACAAATTCAATCACAAATTGATGTTTTAAACAAAGATTTTAATGCTTTAAACTCAGATTACAATAATGTGCCAGCATTATTTTCAGGAGTTAAAGCTAACATTGGAATCACTTTTGTTTTAGACCAAGTTATTAGAAAATCTACAACTAAAACTTCTTGGGGAACAAATGATGCAATGAAAAAAACTGCTCAAGGAGGAATTGCTCCTACTTCTCCAACTACAAAATTAAACATGTGGTCTTGCAACATTGGAGGCGGAATTTTAGGTTATGCACAATTTCCTGGAGGTTCTTCTGCAACTGACGGAGTGGTAATCGATTCTCGTTATTTCGGTTTATCTGGCTCGGCAAATGCACCATTCAACTTAGGAAGAACTGCTACACACGAAGTGGGCCACTGGATGAATTTACGTCACATTTGGGGAGATGCAACTTGTGGAAGCGATCTTGTTGCTGATACTCCTACTCATAATACTGCAAACTATGGCGTTCCTGCATATCCACACTACAGCACTTGTTCTGGAACACCTGTAGAAATGACAATGAATTACATGGATTATGTTGATGATGCTGCAATGTACATGTTTTCAACTGGTCAAAAAAGCAGAATATCGGCTATTTTTACAACTGGAGGAGCTAGAGCCTCTTTTGCACAATAGTTAATCTAAAAAATACAGAAAAGCGAGATGAATTTCATCTCGCTTTTTTTTTATCTTAAATTTTCAGAATGCTTTTCCTATATTTATAGTCTAATATTTAAACATGATTACATCAAAAACTATTTCGAACGGAATTTTAAGAGCTTTAGCGACAATCTTAATCATTGGTATTGTTTTATATTTTCTCTATGAAATACAAACTGTTATTGTTTATCTGTGCATTTCTTTAATACTATGTTTAATTGCGAATCCGTTAGTTTTATTTTTAAAGAATAAATTAAAATTCAGCAATTCAATGGCGGCCACCACCACCATTATCTTTTTTATATTTCTAATTGTGGGCTTCATTCTTTTGTTTGTTCCTTTAATTATTTCTCAAGCCAATAATTTAGCGCTATTAGATACTGCACATCTTCAAACTAATTTTATAGAGGCAGAAAAACACCTTGAAGAATACTTTAATATTCAGCATATTGATTTAAATAAGGTGATAAAAGATTCTAAGCTTACTTCTGTTTTAGATTTCAGTTATTTTACAGGATTTATCAATTCGATAATCAATTTTATGGCCAATATGGGAATGGGATTGGTTTCTGTTTTTTTTATTACTTTCTTTTTTATTAAAGATCAGGATATCTTTAAAGATCAGGCAAGAAGAATATTACCAGATTCAAATGAAGATAAAATCTTAAATTCTATTACTAAAATAAATCATTTACTGACTAGATACTTCATTGGATTATTATTGCAATTGATTGTTGTTTTTATTCTTTATTTAATTGTCTTACTGATTTTTGGAAATAAAAATGCTTTTGTGATTGCTTTCTTATGCGCCATTCTAAATATAATACCCTATTTGGGTCCAATCATCGGAACCACTTTGGCTGGGTTATTAACCATGATAAGTATGATCGGAAAAGATTTTCAATCAGAAATTCTTCCTACAACTATTTATGTAATTATTGGTTTTTTAGTGGTTCAGGCCATTGACAATAATGTTAGTCAGCCAATAATTTCATCAAAAAGTGTAAATTCGCACCCGTTAGAAATATTCTTGGTTATATTAATTAGCGGTATTACGTTCGGAATTGTTGGTATGATTATAGCAATTCCTGTTTTTACAATGATTAAAGTAATTTTAAAAGAATTTTTTCCTAATAATAAAATTGTCTCCGTATTAACCGAAAGAATTTAGCTTTGAATACTACTATTTTGCATCAAGAAATACAGGAATTTATAATCCAAAATACTGGTGCAGATGTAACAAAATTGGCGCTGCAAAAAAATCCATTTCCAGATGTAGATTGGATTTTAATTTTAAACCAAATTGAAGCCCGAACAAAAGCCAAAGAAAAACTGCCGACTTGGTTTGTTACGGAAAATGTAATTTATCCAAGTAAAATATCAGTAGAACAAACTTCTTCAGAGAAAACAGCAGCTTACAAAGCTTCTTTAATTTCTGGCGAATCTTTAATTGATTTAACTGGAGGTTTTGGTGTTGATGATTATTATTTTTCGAAAAAATTTAAATCGATAACCCATTGCGAAATAAACGAAGAATTATCTGTTATTGTTTCACACAATTTTAAACAGTTAAAAGTTAAAAATTGCACTTTTCATGCTGGTGATTCTATTCATTTATTAGAAGAAACCAATCAGAAATTTGACTGGATTTATATTGATCCTTCACGAAGAAATGATAGCAAAGGTAAAGTCTTCATGCTAAAAGATTGCCTTCCAAATGTTCCAGAACTGCTCGATTTTTATTTCGAAAAATCAGATCATATTTTAATTAAAACAGCCCCGTTATTAGATATTTCAGCGGGATTGTCAGAATTAAAAAATGTAAAGAACATTCATATTATAGCGCTAGAAAACGAAGTTAAGGAACTGCTTTTTGAAATTCATAAAGGCTATTCTGGTAACGTAACTTTAAAAACCGCTAATATTCTAAAAGAAAAAACAGAAATTTTCGAGTTTGTTTTGGGCGATGAAATCTCCTATCCGTCCTTCGATTTTCCAAAGAAATATCTTTACGAACCAAATGCCGCTATTATGAAATCTGGTGGTTTTGATGAAGTAAGCGTCACTTTTGAAATCGATAAACTTCATAAACATTCTCATTTGTATACTTCTGAAGATTTAATTGATTTTCCTGGAAGAAAATTTGAGATTCAAAAAGTGATTCCATACAATAAAAATGAAATGAAAAATGAGCTTGCAAATCAGCAGGCGAATATTACCACTCGCAATTTCCCCGAGACGGTGGAAAACATTAGAAAAAAGTGGAAAATAAAAAATGGCGGTAATTTGTATTGTTTTTTTACAACTGATGTAAAAGCTAACAAAATAGTTTTAATTTGCACCAAAATAAACTAATACAATGAAACAACTAATTACACTAACTCTTTTTTTATTGACTATTACCGCATTTGCACAAAAACCATGTGAATACAGTGTAAATGTAAATGACTCAATTGGAAGCTATAAAGTAACTAATGAGTATTTAATGAGTGAAAAATATTTTGGAGGAAACTTTGATTACATTTTCTTTTCATTAGCACAAACCGACGGATTGCCAACTTTAAATCTTCAGGCTATTCAAAAAAGCAAAGATTTTATTAAGGCAAACTGCTTTGATAAAAATTCAAAAATCTTTTTACAATTAGAAAACGGAAAAATTGTAACCTTAATGCATATTAATCAAGAAAATTGCGGAACACTAATTCGTGATGATAAAGGTTTTAACAATCGTGTAAACACTGGAATTTTCATGTTCATGAAAGACAATTACGAAGAACTAAAAAAATCTCCTATCTCGATTATGCGAATAAAATACTTAACAAACATAGAAGATTACGTTGTAAAACGAGAGCTAACATCTGAGTTGACAGGAAAGGTAACCAATCCGAATACTTATTTCATGGAGAATATCAGATGTGTTGAGTAATCAATTGCATTTCCATTTTTGATTGGAAACTTTATCTTTTAAACCTGCTTTTAAATTATAATGCCACCACTCAGAATCAAATGAATTGAAGCCATTTTTAATCATTGTATTTTTTAAATAAGCTCTTTTTGAAAGAATTTCTTCTGAAAGCTGTTTAAAATTATGACTGGCCATAATTCCAAAAAAATCAAAAGAAGTTCCCATATCAACTTCTTTTCCTGTTACATCAACCAAAGAAATATCTACGGCTCCTCCTCTATTGTGGATGGAGCCTTTTTTTGGATCTGCAACATAAGTCGGATTCGACACAATCTCCCACATTTTTTTCTGAATATCTAAAGGTCTATAACAATCAAATAATTTGATTCGATATCCTTTCTTCAAAAAATCATTATTGGCCGCAATTAAAGCTTTTACAGTCTTTAAACGAAGCATACATTCTGCGCAATCGTACACTTTGGTTTTCAGAAAATTATCTTCCGTGGCATATTTCATATCATAAATAAAATCATTGCTATAATCTCTTAGATTTACAAAAGTCGTATCTGAGATTTTAGCTTCTGATGAAGATACATAAGCTTCATTTTGCGCTTGTAAAGAGCTAATTCCGAAAAGAAAAAAAACTAAAATTTTCAAAGTGTGATTCATCGCCAAATAATTTAAAAAATTGAAATTAAACAAAAAATATTAAAAAACGGATTCTTACTGTTCTTCTTTAAAGCTAAAAAATTAGTTTTTTGAGTCCGAAATCCATCATAAACTACTTTCAAAACAAAAAATATTTTTAATATCTTTATGAAAATTAGATCATTACGACTTTGTATATTAAATTATTAATTCAAAAAATCAGTTATATGAATTACAGAGCCACATACCTTTCAACAGTTATATTGGGCTGCTTACTATTTGTTTCGTGCAAAAAAGAAAGCATTAAAAGCATTCCCAAAACAGATTCTACTTCAATAAAAACAGAAGCTTTAAAAGAAGATAGTGTTGTTTTAAATCCAAATGATTCTTTATATGGTTTAGCTGATAAAAGCGTTATTGGAACTCACTTTTTGACTAAAAGCAAGTTGGCGCCAAGATTAAAAAAACTATTAGGAACTGACTATGACCAAATGGCAGCAAACTGGAACACTGAAACTCCTTTTGAAAAACAAGATAATATACTGCACGCTTGGGGATGCAAACAGCACGACTGCAGCACTTATTCGTATGATTTGTATATTGATGTTAAAAACAATAAAATTAATGTCTACAAATTTGCCGAATCAAAACTAACAGTATTTAAAGAAGATAATTTTGATATTGAAATTAAAGACAACCTTTTAAAAGACTTGAACATTAAAAAAGAAAATATCACGAATAAAAAATAAGCACAACGTTAAAAAGTTTTATATATCACTCCGTTGGAGCTTTTTAATACAAGAAATTAAATCATAAATATACGCTCTGCTGGAGCAAATTCAAAAAAAGGCTGGTTCAATAATGAATCAGCCTTTTTTTCAAAATAGCTTTTAGTACCTATATTTCTCCTGTTACTAAAATATTTTCTTTTACACCTTTGTTTTTCAACATTCTAAAATGAGAACGAACGGCATGATAAAATGGATACGAAGTATAGGGCAAATTATATTCTGCTGCATAACGTTTTATAATTGGCGTAATATAAGGATAGTATGTATGGCCAACCGCTGGAAAAAGATGGTGCGCAACGTGATGCGTAAATCCGCCGTATAAAAAATTAGCCAGTTTGCTTTCCGTACTAAAATCTTTAGTTACAATCATTTGATGCACCACCCAAGTATCAGAAAGGTTTCCTTCTTCGTCTGTATTCGGAAAATGAGCATCTTCATCAACGTGGGTCGAAACCAGTGCTACCACCCCAATTGCACTTCCGCATAAATGCATAGACAGCCAAGCAAAAAGAACGATATACCAAGGCTGGCTTAAAAGCATCATTGGAACAAAAAGCAGGTAAGTTAAATTAATAATCTTGGCCGCAAACATTCTGTAAACTTCTTGTCTCGGAATCTTGTCGACTACTCTTTTTACATAATTATCCTTCGTGCCAAAAAAGTCTTTAAAATCTCTAATATAGAGCCAGTTTAAGCTATAAAGCGGATAAATAAACCACATATAAATGTGCTGATACTTATGGTAATTAAACAATGGACTGTTTGGGAATATTCTAATAATATCGCTTTGTTTGATATCAACATCCCAATCGGGCACGTTTGGATAAGCATGATGCAAACTTATATGACGTCGCATCCAAAGCCAATGATTACTACCAAAGAGTTCTAAAACATACAAAAACCATTCATTATGCTTTGGCTTTTTGAACAAAGCTCCATGTGCAGCATCATGAAAAGCATTTATAAATAAAACAATCATGGTAATACCAGCCAAAATATAAAAAAGAAATAGTAAGGGGGTCTGGTTGCCGAAAATTAAAATACAGACGTAGAATAAAAAAAATACTGCTAAAAGTCCGAGAGACTTTACAACATTTAGTACATATAAGGACGAGTTTTTTAAGACCGTTTCATTCACTTCTAAACGCATCTTTTTAAAAAAATCATCTGTTCCTGGTTTAACATAAACCGGTCGTTTTAATTTTTCCATATTGGTTACTGCTAGAAATTGTTAACCAAATTTAATAAAAAAAAACTTAACCTCTTAGAATCGATTCAACTAAAAATCAAGTATTTCAGAACAAAAAACCACTCTAAAAAGAGTGGTTCAATTAATACTGTCAAATTTAGAATTGTTAGATTTTTTTTTGGGAAAACTTTTTACTATTCCTCAAACTTTTTGTTTGCTAATCGCAGTCTAATATCATGAATACGAACTTCTATTTCTTGTAAATCTTTTAAAATAGTTTGCTTTTCATAAACTGCTCCAGCTTCATTAACCAAATTTTGCTCATCGGGAGCAAAAAGATCATTCAAATCTACATCCGGAAAGTTTTTACTTAAGCTAAGAATAAATTCAGAACCTATATTAGCCGTTCCATGTAAATACCTTCCAATCATTGCAGGGCTAAATCCTAAAATTGCCCCAACTTCCTTCTGCTTTAATCCTTTATCCCTAAAGAATTTACTTAGTTTCTCGTGATACATCATCATTAAAATTCAAACAAAATATAGTTAAAATATATTTTTTAACATTAAAAAGAATAATAAATATAATATTATTCTTACATTTACACAGACTAACAACCATGCCATTAATAATTAGCAAATATATGTCAAAATTAATCAATAATAGCAATTTTAAAGAAGATAATTCTCACAATAAAAAAGCTTATGAATTTATAGATAAGCATTTACCTGTAACGTATGTCGACCTTACCATTTCTTGTATTATTAAAAAAGGACACCCTACTCCAAGCAAAGCATTAATTAGAAATGTAAGAAACAAAACAATACTTAGAAATGATATTTTATTAGCATTAGTAGAGGTAGCACATGAAAACAAAGAAGCTATTGAGAAAATAAAACTCTTAACCTCAGAAATCTAGAAGAGACTGAACCATTTTTAACCAATGCTTTAATTATGACAAATCAAAATTCTAATAAAAAAGAAAACAGCCAATCAGATTCTATTCAAAATCAATTTGAAATTTCATCTTCAAGTAAGATGCCTTTAGAAAATATACCTTTCTTATACGGAATGACGCTCGAACAATACAAAGAAGGTCTTGAAATTCATTTACAATGTTTTAATCAATTGGAGAAATTAAAAAGGATAACGAATTAAATTAATAGACCAATAAAAATCCCATCAAATACACATCAATAGTATTTCCGTTAGAGCGATTAACACTAATAAAACCAATCTGCATCGTAAAAATCATTGTTTTAGTATAAAACCATTTCGTTTAGGTAAATTTTCTCTTTTTTGTAATTTGCCTTTTCTACTAGCTAAAAAACTAAAACCATGTTACAATTCAGCAAACAAGTAAACTTTGTACTAATCGTTTTGTTTATTTCTATTTCTGCATTTAGCAAAACTACCATCTTTGTAAATCAAGTAGGCTTTGATCCGAAAAGTCCAAAAATTGCCATAATTGAATATTACAACGATCATCTGAATTCAAATTTTGAAATCGTAGATGCTGACTCTGGAAAAACCCTTTTTACCGCTAAGATTGGAAAGGCAGAAAGTATTAATGACTGGAATTTAGGCAATTTTTACTATAAAGCCGATTTTTCGTCTTTTCAAAAGCCAGGAAACTATAAAGTTACATTAAAAATTGTAGATCAAGTTTATACTTCTGCACGATTTTCGATTGAAGAAAACATATTAGCCAAAAGAACTATTTCTTCAATCGTGCATTACTACAACAAACAAAGAGCCAATACTCCAGAAGAACTTGAAGCAGACAAAAACATGCTCCTGTTTGGAAGCACCAAAAAAGTGGACGTACATGGCGGATGGTGCGATGCATCTGGCGATGTTAGCAAATATTTTTCTCATTTAGCTTACGCTAATTTTGTATCGCCACAGCAGACTCCTTTGGTAACTTGGTCACTTATCAACACTTCTGAAGCTATTCCGAAAAAGCTTACCCAATGGAAAATAAAAGATTCTTTAGACAACGAAGCCATTTGGGGCGCCGATTATATGATGCGCTGTCTTTCTGATGAAGATTATTTTTATATGATCGTTTTCAGTTATTTTGATAAAAATCCAGCAGCAAGAAGAATTGTTGGACTAAAAGCCAATAGCGTTACAACAGATGAATATCAATCTGCTTTTCGCGAAGGCGCCGGAATGGCAATAGCTTCTCTCGCAAGAATTTCAAAATGGAATAAGAGTGGCGATTTTACCTCAAAGCAATATCTGGAAGGAGCTAAACGAGCTTATGAGCATCTTTTAATCAACAACATCAAATATGATGATGACGGAAAAGAAAATATTATAGATGATTATTGCGCTTTGATGGCTTCAACAGAATTATGGATTGCAACCAATGACAATTTCTACAAAGAAGAAGCTAGAAAACGGGCTCATAAACTTGAAAGTCGAATGACAGATAAAGGCTGGTTTAGAAGCAACGATGGAAATCGTCCGTTTTGGCATGCTGCAGATGCTGGCTTGCCTATTGTCGCTTTAACAAGATATTTAAAGAAAGAAACAGACGATAAAGAAATAGCTTCCGCTAAAAATGTCATCAAAAAAGCTTTAGAATATAATTTAGCCGTTACAAACAATGTTACTAATCCGTTTGGTTATGCAAGGCAAAGTTTTTTATTTAATGATAAAATTCAAGACGGATTTTTTATTCCGCATGATAATGAAACAGGCTGGTGGTGGCAAGGCGAAAATGCCAGATTAGCATCATTAGCAACTGCAGCAGTGGAAGGAGGAAAAAGTATTTCAATTCAAAAAAATAGCGATACAAAAAAATCGCTCGATTTGTACACATCACAGCAATTGTCTTGGATTTTAGGCTGCAATCCGTATTCGATGTGCTTTTTGTACAAATTTGGAGAAAAAAATGTACCATACATGCATTCTAATTATGGCCACGGATCGGAAAAAGGCGGAATTTCTAACGGAATTACAGGTAAAGACGGAAATGGTGACGGTTCTGGAATCGATTTTAAAACAGAAGACAAAGGCAATGAATGGCGTTGGACCGAACAGTGGATTCCGCATTCTGCATGGTTTTTACAAGCAATTACTGCAACAGTTGAACCCTAACATCTAACAAATCATTTCATGAAAAAATCAATAGCATTTATTTTACTTGTTTTAAGCTGTGTTTTTCAACAAGACTGTCTAGCTCAAAAACAAAAAAAGTCTCACTTTGAAGCTTTAGTTTTATATGAAAACGGCGGACATCATCTTGATTTTACAAAAGCCGCAAAACCTTGGCTAAACAAACTGGCAATTGACAGCAGTTTTACAGTTGATTATATCGAAAATACCAAAACAATCAATGAAGCACTTTTAAAACAATATCAAGTTTTTATACAATTAGACTATCCTCCCTACACTTGGAGTGAAGAGTCAATGCTTGCGTTTCAGAAATACATGAATAGCGGAAAAGGCGGTTGGGTTGGTTTGCATCATGCTACTTTACTTGGTGAATTTGACGGATATCCTATCTGGAAGTGGTTTTCTGATTTTATGGGCGGAATCAGATTTGTGAATTACATTCCTGATTTTGCAAGTGGAAAAGTAAATATTGAAGACCAATCTCATCCTATAATGAAAAATGTTCCAACCAATTTTCTAATCAAAAAAGAAGAATGGTACATTTATGATAAAAGTCCGAGACCAAATGTGCATGTTCTAGCTTCAGTTGATGAAACTACTTACCAGCCAGATTCAAAAATAAAAATGGGAGATCACCCTGTGGTTTGGACAAACAATCATTTTGCTTCCCGAAATGTTTACATTTTTATGGGACATGCACCAGAATTATTCGAAAACGAAGCTTACACTACTCTATTGAAAAATTCCATTTTCTGGGCAGCTGGAAAAAGATAAATTCAATATTGACATAATTGTTATTTTTGCCCATTATCAAAAATTATTTTTTTTCAATTGTGATTCAGAAAGTCAATAAAACAGAATATCCAGAATTAATTTCAGTTTGGGAATCTTCAGTAAAAGCAACGCACGATTTTTTAAAACCTGAAGATTTTACATTTTACAAAGAACTCATTCCAAACTTTTTTGATAATGTTTTATTGTACTGCATAAAAAAGGATCAACAAGAAATTATAGGTTTTCTGGGAACTAGCGAAGAAAATTTAGAAATGCTATTTGTAAGAGCAGAACAAATTGGAAAAGGAATTGGAAAAAAGTTACTCCTGTACGCCATTGAAAAACTTAAGATCTCAAAAGTAGATGTGAATAAAGACAATGCAACAGCCACAGCATTTTACAAGCATTTTGGTTTTGAACTAAAATCAACATCTGATGTAGATGGCTGCGGAAAACCGTATCCGATTCTGCATTTAGAACTAATAAAAAAGTCGCTTAATTAAGCGACTTTTACATTTATAATAAACTATTTTTATTTTTTCCAGTACTTTAAAAACAGTTCATATAATTCTTCTGCATTAATATCAACCTCTGAGGCAGAATACATTAAGTTTAATTTCGAATTTTGTTCATCAAAGGCCAGTTTCCAAAGAAACTTAGAAACGCGACCATCATACTTGGCTATATTATCAATTGTAACGGCAACTAAAGTGTCCCCTCCAACTTTATTTAATTGCAAATCGGTAACATCTTGCCACTCTATTCTTCCAAATGCTTTAGCAACTGGAGTGGTTCTTCCAGAAAAACCATTTGTATCCATTTGACTTAATGGAGATTTATCTTTTATACTGGCAAGAATTTTAAATATTAAAACAAGCATAATTAAAAGAATCGCACCAGAAGCAATCGAAAGTTTTATTTTAAATACTCCATCAAAAGTTCCTATGCCGTATAAAAGCATAATCGCTATTAAAATACTGATTGCGCTGGCATATAAAAGTAAGTTTTTGGTTTTCTTAGAGTTTCGGTATAATTTTATTTCTTCATTCATGGGGCGCAGTAAAAATTTTCGTTTGTTATTAGACTTAAAAATGAAGAAGCAATTTACTACAAAATAATTTAAGAACCCAAGCAACTCCCGCAAACATTGGGTTAATTAAATTAACAAAAACCAATTTCAAAAAATATATTTAGAGCCACTAAACTTGCAAAACATTATCAATCAATTTTCTAGCCGACTGGGAATTGTATAACTTCTATCCGAAATTAAATACTTACAAACGCCATCTCCATTTGTACCTTTATTATAAAATTAAATATTCATACTAAAAATACAGGTTATGGCAGAAATTAAAATTGAGAAAAAGAAGCCAATTTGGCCGTGGATTGTAGCAATCCTACTAATCTCAGCACTTGTATACTACGTCTTTTTGAAAGATGATCAGGTGCGAAATGAAAACAGAATGGAAATCGAAAACAATTCTAGTGTAGATAGCACAGCAAATTATTAAGAACTATGGAAAATAAAGACAAAAATTTATACCGATTAGATGAGCTTTCTGATTATAAAGTTGCCTCAAACTATTCAGACGTAAGAGGTTGGAAAATTGTAGACTCAGACAACCGCACAATAGGAAAAATTGATAATCTTTGGGTTAATAAAGATATGCAGCGTGTTGTTTATCTTGATGTTAATTTAGACAAAGGATTAATTGAAGATACTCGTAATGAGGTACATGATGCAATAGAAAATGAAAATGGAAAGGAATTTATATACAAAGATGGAGACAGCCATATAATAATACCAATTGGTTCTGTAAGCATAAATAAAGACACTAAAATTGTCATGGCAAACAACATCGGATATGAAACGTTTAGAAAAACAAGCAGATACAACCTTCAGCAAGATTTTGATAGAAATTATGAAAGAAGAGTATTGAATTCTTACTATCCTAATAATGAATCCCCGTTTGCATCTGACAGTGATGATGATACTTTTTACAAACGTAAAGAATTTGACAATTATTGATAAACCGTAATTGGCATTAAAAATAAATCTTATAAACGAATAAAGACCAAGCGTTCAAGAATGTTTGGTCTTTATTTATTTTGGTAAGCTATTCAAAAAAGAGATAAAAACAAAAAAGCCACTCTATTGAGTGGCTTCTTGTGATCGCAGAAGGATTCGAACCTTCGACCGCCTGCTTAGAAGGCAGGTGCTCTATCCAGCTGAGCTATGCGACCATTATTTCAATTGTAGTCGGGGTGGCAGGATTCGAACCTGCGGCCTCCTGCTCCCAAAGCAGGCGCGATAACCGGGCTACGCTACACCCCGAGGCAAAATTTAAGCGGAGAGACAGGGACTCGAACCCTGGCGACGGTTACCCGTCGACAGATTAGCAATCTGCTCCATTACCGCTCTGGCACCTCTCCTTGCTCGTGGAATTGCTTCCGTTTTGCGAGTGCAAATGTATAACAACATTCCTTTTCTCACAAGCTTTTTTTGGAGTTTTTTTAGTTTTTTTTAATCTTTTTTCAAAACCTCTTCACAATCAAACAAATAGAATTAACAAAAATTTCACCTTAAATTTAAAATCAACCCTATTCAATACAAAATTTGAATTTATTCAAATAAACATTAAATTTGCTTACTAACTATTATTAAACAGAAAATGAACAAAAGAGTTGTTATCGTTTCTGCCGTTAGAACACCTATCGGAAGTTTCATGGGCGGGTTATCTAGTGTACCTGCACCAAAATTAGGAGCTGCTGCCATAAAAGGAGCGCTTTCAAAAATTAATCTTGACCCAAAATTAGTCGATGAAGTTTTCATGGGGAATGTAATCCAGGCCGGAGTTGGACAAGCACCAGCCCGCCAAGCTGCATTGTTTGCCGGATTATCGGAAGAAGTTGCTGCTACAACAGTAAACAAAGTATGTGCTTCTGGAATGAAAGCCGTAATGTTTGCAGCTCAGGCAATCGCATGCGGAGACGCAGAAATTGTGGTAGCAGGCGGAATGGAAAGCATGAGTTTGATTCCTCACTATGTGCAAATGCGTGCCGGAAATAAATTTGGTCCTGCAACTATGTTGGACGGAATGCAGAAAGACGGTTTAACAGATGCTTACGACAACAACGCAATGGGAGTTTGTGCTGATTTATGTGCATCTGAATACAAAATAAGCCGTGAAGAGCAAGATGCCTTTGCAATTCAATCATACGAAAGAAGTGCAAAAGCGTGGGACGCTGGAAAATTCGAAAATGAAGTTGTTCCTGTTGAAGTACCGCAAAGACGTGGCGAACCTCTTATATTTTCAAAAGATGAAGAATATACTAATGTGAAATTAGATAAAATTCCATCTTTAGCTCCAGTTTTCACAAAAGACGGAACTGTAACCGCTGCAAACGCTTCAACAATTAATGACGGAGCTGCTGCTTTGGTTTTAATGTCTGAAGAAAAAGCAAACGCTTTAGGATTAAAACCTCTAGCTTACATAAAAGGCTATGCAGATGCTGCGCAAGAACCAAAATGGTTTACAACAAGTCCAGCAAAAGCATTACCAAAAGCTTTAGACAAAGCGGGAATTTCAATCTCAGATGTTGATTATTTCGAGTTTAACGAAGCTTTCTCTGTTGTTGGATTAGCCAATGCAAAAATATTAAACCTTGATAACGATAAAGTAAACGTAAACGGTGGCGCTGTTTCATTAGGACATCCTCTTGGAGCTTCTGGAGCACGTATAATAGTAACTTTGCTTAATGTTTTAGAACAAAACAATGCAAAAACCGGAGCAGCTGCAATTTGCAACGGCGGCGGCGGCGCATCGGCAATTGTTATCGAAAGAGCTTAAAACAATATCACAAAAAAATCAGGAGTCTTAAATACAACTCCTGATTTTTCAACTTATAAATTTCCTTAAATGTTTGGAATTTGCAATTTAGCCATAGTACCCGTTCGAGCTGAAGCCAGCGACAGAAGTGAAATTGTCACACAGCTTTTGTTTGGCGAGCATATAGAAATTTTAGAACGCAAAAATCAATGGGCACGAATTAGGATTCAGTTTGATGATTATGAAGGTTGGGTAGATTCTAAGCAATATCAGGAAATTACCAAAGAGCAATTTGATCTTTTGAGCAAAGAGTCGATTATTTTAAATGCGGACTTAATTGATTACATTACAGCTCCAAACAATCTACTGCTTCCAATTCCGCTGGGAGCTTCATTATCCTTTTTAAACAACAGCGAAATCAATATTTCAAATTTCGAGTTCGAAGGAACCAAAACCAGTGGCATCAAACCTAAAAGCGCTTTAATAAAAACTGCTTTTATGTATTTGAATGCTCCATATTTATGGGGAGGAAAAACTCCTTTTGGTATTGATTGTTCTGGTTTTACTCAAATGGTTTATAAATTGAACGGATATAAAATTCATCGTGACGCTTCTCAACAAGCTCTTGAAGGAGATCCTTTAAGTTTTATTGAAGAATGCGAACCAGGCGATTTGGCTTTCTTTGATAATGACGAAGGAAACATTACCCATGTCGGAATCATAATGGACAACAATTATATCATTCACGCAAGTGGAAAAGTTCGTATTGATCGTTTGGACCATACTGGAATCTACAATCCAGAATTAAACAAACACACTCATAAACTACGTGTAATTAAAAAGATTATCTAACTCTCAAAAAAGCAAAATGACAAAACTTGAATTATCCAAAACAGGCTTTCAGATTAATAACATAAACATCGAATTCCCAATTGATATCACAGTTTTAAAACAAGCTCTAGGAGATTTTAGATACACCAAAAAACAATACAATCACATTTATACTTGGGATGACCAAGGTATTATGGCTTTTTCTAAAGAAGGAGACAAAGTCGAAAGTTTGGCCGTTGAATTTGAAGTTAGAGAATATGATTATTGCGCAAAAAGCATCTTTACAGGAGAATTTATTTTTGACGGACAAGAATTATTTCAATACTACGACGACAACAAAAATCAGCTTGTAAAGCTTTTTAAAGGAGACCGAAGCGGTGCTTTCATTCTTAACGGAATAAGTGTCTGGTTTGATAAAGAAGATGGCAAAATTACATCTCTGAGTATTTCTGCTTCCGAAGAAAAAGAAAAGAAAATCACTGCCCCTATTGACCCTGAATTCAAATTGTTTGAGCCCTTATGGCAAGAATGGATTTCGGAAATCAATAAAATTGTTTCAACAAACAACGATTACTACAATCTTACAGAAGGAATTTCTGAAGAAGATATTCAAGAACATATTGAACTTGAAGATGAGATTACTATACCGCCCGCTCTTATAAATTTTTATAAAGTTAAAAATGTAAATTACGACCCAGTAACGGCTGTTTTTCAGTTTGGAGTAAACAATTGGAGCTATGATTTAATTCCGTTTGAAGATATTGCAGAAGAATGGAATTCAATTCAAGATTTACAATTTGACGAAGAAGACTTACCTGAACAAGAAATAGATTTCGAAAAAATCAATACAAACAACTACGCTAACCCAAAATGGATTCCGTTTGCTACAGGAAGAAATGGTGATTATTTACTATACGATACAGATCCAGCTTCAAAAGGAAAATTTGGACAGATTATAGAACTCCAAAATGAATCTTGGGACAGAAACATCGTCGCTGATTCTTTAGAAGAATTAATCCAAAATGAAATCCGCAATCTAAAGTCCGGCAAAATCGAACACTTTGATTTTATTGTTGGAAAAGAAAGTTAAAGCACGCTGATGACACAGATTCACTTCGTGAAACGCGGATTTGAACGGATTTTTTTTCTCCCGCAGATTTTGGAGATTGCGCGGATTTATTCTTAAAAAAAAATCCTCTCTAATCAATTCAATCTGTGGCAAAAAACAAAAAATTCGTGAATTCGTGATTAACAAAAGTTTGCTTCTCCCCCAGATTTAGCTGATTGTTCAGATTTATTCTAAAAAAATCTGTCTAATCTGCGAGAGGAAAAAATTATTAAGCAAAAAAATTCGTGCAAATTAGTGAAATTCGTGTTTAAGCACTCAATCGAATCGTTTTTCTAAACTCAGACGGACTATATCCTTTCTGTTTTCTAAAAAACTTATTGAAATGACTTTCATCGGTAAAACCAAACTCATACGCAATTTCGTTAATGCGCTTATCGCTAAATTGCAAACGGTGCTCAATCAGTTTTGTTTTGTAATTACTTATATATTGCTGCATAGTTTCGCTCGCATGCTTCTTAAAATAACGGCCTAAATACGTATTCGAAATCCCAAAATAATCGCTAATAGATTCCGCTTTAATTTTTTCAGGATAGTAAATATTATTCTGAATATATTGCAGAATATCCATCGCTTTCGCCTCGGTATTTATTGTTATTTGTTCAGGAAGATATTTCGCAATATTTCTTGCCACAATAATAATCAATGTATTAACCAGCTGCTGAATCAGTTCCTGATTGTAAACGTCTTTATCCTGATGCTCACGGCAAATGGCTTCAATCATAACCTTTACCAGACATTTATCCGGATCATTTTTAAGTATACAGCCTGGCTGATGATTGGCGTTTTGAAGAATATATTCTAATCGCTGAATATTTTCGTTCTGCAAACTAGAATTTTTCAAATAAATATCATTAAACCTCAAAAAGAAAAATTTTGTTTCGGTTTCAATTGTAAAATTATGACAATCTTCAGGCGTCAATAAAAATAAATGCCCTGGATCATACTCAAATATATTCTTATTAATACACTGCCTTCCTGTTCCTTCCAAAATGTAAACCAGTTCGAAAAAATTATGACGATCCCCAACATCTGGATATTCATTCAGCGTTTCAAAAGAAACCGTAAAAGGTTCATATAAGTTTTCTTTTTTCATAATTCTATTTATTTGAAGATGCAAATATACCTAAAAAAGACAAATATATACCAAATAAGAACCATAAAAACAGTATAATTTTGCCTCATCAATTTAAACACAAAAAATCACAATCATGGAATATAGAAAACTAGGCAACTCAGAACTTGAATTATCAGCTATTACTTATGGTGCATTTGCTATTGGCGGAACCATGTGGGGCGGAACAGAAAAGAAAGATTCAATCGACTCGATTCACGCTTCAATCGACAACGGCGTTACCACAATCGACATCGCTCCTTTTTACGGATTTGGTTTAAGCGAAGAAATGATTGGAGAAGCCGTTAAAAGCGTAGATCGTTCTAAAGTTCAGTTACTAACAAAATTCGGTTTGGTTTGGGATGGAAGTAATAACGGAAAAGGCGATTTCTTTTTTGACGCCGACGATAATGGCAAAAAAGTTCCAATTTATAAATATTCATCAAAAGCGAACGTAATTAAAGAAGTTGAAGAAAGCCTAAAACGCCTTCAAACCGATTATATCGATTTATTGCAAATTCATTGGCCAGATTCAACAACACCAATTTCCGAAACAATGGAAGCGGCAGAAAGCTTAATTCAGCAAGGAAAAATCAGAGCTTTTGGAGTAAGCAATTACAATGTTGCACAAATTAAGGAAGCACAAAAAACAATTCAAGTGTCTTCAAACCAAGTAGCTTACAGCATGCTAAACCGTAAAATTGAAGAAGAACTAATTCCTTTCACCGTTGCAGAAAATATCGGAATCATTGCATATAGCCCAATGGAAAGAGGTTTATTGACTGGAAAATATTTCACAGACAGTAAATTAAAAGAAAACGACCATAGAAACGGTTACTTCAATCAATTTGATCTTCAAAAAGTTAAAACTTTAGTTGAAGAATTAACTTCTTTAGCACATGCAAAAGAAGCAAGCTTATCTCAATTGGTTTTACGCTGGACATCTTTACAAAAAGGAATTGCAATTGTTTTAGCGGGAGCAAGAAACGCAGAACAAGCCATTTCAAATGCCAAAACAATGAATTTCGATTTATCAGCTTCAGAATTGGATTTTATTAATCAGGCAATTGCTAAAATAAAATAATTCTCTTTTTAAACACATAGAAACATAGGTTTTACTTTGTCTGCAAAGACATTTCACTTGAATTCACAAACATAATCTGCGTAGTCTTGTCATTTCGAGGAACGAGAAATCACACTAGAAACTCTGCAAACTAAGGCGCCATTCTTTGGCGAGCAACGAATGTGATTTCTCGTTCCTCAAAATGACAAACTTTGAGAACTATGTGTTCGAAACCAGTTTCTTTCCATTCCCTTTTCCAAGAAAGAAAAACCTATGTTTCTATGTGTTTAAAACAATCTCAAAATTTAAATAATTAGAATTTGGGCGTGTCCCTCCGGGTCGGGCTTTCGGCTATATCTTTTGCTCCATTTCATTACGCAAAAGGATACCGCCTCAATCCCTCACGCATCCATTTTCATAAGAAACAATAATTTTAAAATGAAAAAAATATTTATAATCAACGGCGGACAAAAATTCGCGCATTCAGGCGGAAAATTCAATAAAACAGTTCAAGATTGGACCATTGAATTTCTTTCTAAAAACAGCGAATATGAAATAAAAACAACTCATATAGAAGACAATATCGATCTTCAGGAGGAAGTAGAAAAATTCGTTTGGGCAGATTTAATCATCTATCACACACCCGTTTGGTGGTTTCAATTACCAAATCTTTTCAAAAAATACATCGATGATGTTTTCACACAAGGACATAACAACGGAATTTACAAAAGCGACGGAAGAAGCCGCGTAGATCCAGATATCAATTACGGAACTGGCGGACTTTTACACGGACGAAAATACATGCTTACCACAAGCTGGAATGCTCCTGCAACAGCATTTACGCTTCCCGGAGAATTCTTCGATCAGACTTCTGTTGATGATGGCGTAATGTTTGGTTTTCACAAAATGAACAAATTTACTGGAATGGAAAAAATAGACGGATTCCATTTTCATGATGTAGAAAAAGGGGCAACACCAGAAAATATTATTATCTTTAAAGAACAATACACCAAACATTTAGAGCAAACTTTTAAAAACTTATAATTATGATTTCGATTACCGCAATTTTAAAAAGCAAACCCGAACATTTAGGTGAAATTAAAACTATGCTTAACCATCTAGTTACCGAAACAAGAAAAGAAGCAGCCTGTATTCGCTACGATTTGCACACTTCTGACAATGTTTTTATCCTTTGGGAAGAATGGAAAGATCAGCCGGGATTAGATCTTCATAACACTCAATCCTACTTACAGGAATTTATCAAAAAAACAGAAGCCTTAGTGGCAAGCCCAATTCAGGTTTATAAAACAGCTCAGATTTTATAAGTTTTTTTGTTAGCCACGAATGCACGAATTTTATTTTTAAAATCTATATGTAAAGATTTTAGGTTAATTCGTGCATTCGTGGCTATAAAATTATCCGAAAAAAGCTAAATTGCTTCTGTTTCAGAAATATAAAAATCATGAGTAATTACCATCTTGCCGAAATTAATATTGCGAAAATGAAAGGAGTCGATATTAACGATCCCATCATGAAAGAATTTGTAGATAATTTAGACCTCGTAAATACTTTAGCCGAAAAAAGTGAAGGTTTTGTCTGGAGATTAAAAGACGATACTGACAATGCCACAAGTCTGAATCCGTACAATGACGAACAAATTATCATCAATGTTTCGGTTTGGGAAAACATTGAAACACTAGAGCATTATATGTACAAAACCTTCCACAGCGAATTTCTAAGACGTCGCAAAGAATGGTTTCAGAAATTTGGAAAAGCCCACACCGCTATGTGGTGGATTCCAAAAGGACATAGTCCAACTCTTGAAGAAGCAGTTGAAAAATTAGATTATTTACAGCAAAATGGAGCTTCGGAGTTAGTTTTTGATCTTAGAACTAAATTTCCTGCTCCAAAACAAACCGTATAGTTTTTTATAGCCACGAATTTATGAATTAATCTATGCATAAATTCGTGGCTGACAAAAGCTTTACTTTATACCTCCAAAAGCCCCGAAACACATATTCTTATGCAAAATTTCGACTTTTGAAAAACCTATTTTTTTCATTAAATCCAATTGATAGTTCATTGATCTTGGCGAATCTTCTTTCTCAATATAATCTAAAACTTTCTGACGGTACTCTACCCCTCCTATTCCTTCCAAATATTCTCCATAACGTTGCCAAGTATACTCATTCAATAATTCTGTATCTTGCGTTATTAAATCAGAAATCATTAAACATCCGCCTGGTTTCAATAATTTAAATAATTTAGTAAAAGTTGTTTCCCAATCTTGATCGTCTCTCAAATGATGCAAAACAGCACCAGCTAAAATAATGTCAAAACTGTTTTCTTCTAAATCTATTTCTCTAATATCCCCTTGCTTCACAACAACTTTTCCGTTTGTTTCTGCTGAGACTCTTTCAAAAGCTTTGTCTAACATCGGCAAACTCAAATCGACCAAAGTACAGCTTAAGTTTGGCACTTTAGACAACATCTTTAAAGTATAATTCCCAGCACCGCATCCCACATCTAAAACAGTTGCAGCATTAGGAACAATTCGTTTTGAAGCTTCGGTTATTAATTCTAAAGAAATAGTAGCATCGATTGTTGCCACTTGACCTGTTTCTAAATTTGAAAATCGTTCGACATCATTGTCAAATCTTTCCTTGATTTCTTCAATAGTTGATTTTTTCATTGTCTTTTGTTTTTTTTAATCTCTCGCAGATTTCGCGAATCTTTATGCTATTATAGATTGGAAATATTATGGTTTAGACGATTTTTTCTAAATTAATAATCTGCTTTATCTGCGAGAGACTTATTTTTTGATTTTCAAAACTATTCTTTCCATAAATACTTTAAAAATACTATTTTTATCAATTAATAATACTTTTAAAGTATCATGGAATTACGTCACTTAAAATATTTTTTGGCTGTAGCCGAAGAACTGAACTTTACCAAAGCATCGGAAAAACTGTTTATTTCACAGCCACCGCTGAGCCGTCAAATTGCTGAATTGGAACAAGAACTTCAGGCAAAGCTTTTCATTCGAAACAATAAAAAAGTCGAATTAACCGAAGCTGGAAAATATTTTGAAAAAGAAATAAAAGAACTTTTTCAGAATTTGGAACGTATTTCTACTAAAACAAAAAAGATCGCAGAAAACGTGTCGGGCGAGTTCAGAATTGCTTATATCAGTTCGATTTATTCATCTGTTATTTCAGATTTAATCAAACATTTGAAAGCGCAGTTTCCATATGTCAATTTCAAACTTTTTGAAGTTTCAACAACAAAACAAATCGATGCTTTAGAAAAAGGAAAAATCGAAATGGGAATTATCCGATCACCTATTCATTCACCTAAAATAAAATCGCATTTATGGTTTAAAGATGGCTTTTCTTTAGTTTACAATAAAAACACGATTCAAATAAAATCAGAAAATGATATTTTGCAACTGAAAGATGAAACGTTTGTTTTCTTCAATAAAGATTACGCACCGCATTACCACGAAGTTCTATTGGAACTTTGTGCATTTTATGGCTTTTCGCCGAAGATTATTCACGAAGCGAATAATATTAATTCGATAGTGCAATTGGTGAAAAACGGTTTAGGAATTTCGATTGTTCCGTCAAACATTGCTAAAAATAATCCCGTTTCGGAGATTGGTTTTATCGAATTGAAAAAAGTTAATTTATTTACGAATGTTTCAATTATCACTGCAAAGGAAGATGAATCCGAAATTACAAGATCAGCTGTTGCGTTTTTATTGGCGCAAAGGCGCTAAGTTAAAAAGTTTCTAATACTCATTTTGAGTATTCGTATAACTTGTCATTTAGACGAAAATGAGAGAAAATCCTTTTCAATCTTTACAATCTGTAGCAAAAAAACTTTGCGCCTTAGTGCCTTTGTGGCATATAACAAAAAATCGTTACAATTTAGTACAGTAAATCGCATCACAAAAAGAGAACTTTTAAATATCTTAGCAAATTCAAATTCTACAATAAAATTTCAATATAAAATGGCCGAGCAATCTTCAATTCAGTGTCCAAACTGCGGAACTCCTATCGATGTCAATGATGTTTTAAAACATCAGTTGGAAGACAGCATCCGTAAAGAATTTCAACAAAAAGCCAGTATTCAAAACCGTGAAATTGAGCTTAAAAACGAACAGTTTGAAAAAGCTAAAGCAGAATTTGAAGCCAAGAAAAAACAAGAAAACGAACTTTTTGCTGAGCGTTTGGAGCGAGAAAGAAAAATAGCCGAAAAAGAAATTTCTGAAAAGCTTAAAATCAAACTTGAGGAAGAAAATAAAGACCGTTTGCTTTTGATGGAAAAAGAACTCTCAGAAAAATCAGAAAAAATCAGGGAATTAAATAAAATGGAAGGTGAAATCGCAAAACTACAACGCGAGAAACTGGAAATGAAAGATGCAATCCAAGCTGAAGCTGAAAAGCAGTTAAATGCACAACTGACTTTGGAGCGAGAAAAAATCAGAAAACAAGAAGACGATAAAAACGAGCTTAAATTTAAAGAACTTCAGAAACAGCTGGAAGAACAAAAAAAGCTGACCGAAGAAATGAAACGCAAGCAGGAACAAGGTTCTATGCAATTGCAGGGTGAAGTAATGGAATTAGCCATAGAAGAATGGCTGGCCAATAATTTTCCATTAGACAGCATTGACGAAGTTAAAAAAGGTGCAAATGGGGCCGACTGCCTACAGATTGTAAATACCCGAGAACATCAAAACTGTGGTTCTATTTATTACGAAAGCAAAAGAACAAAAGCCTTTCAGCCTTCATGGATTGAGAAATTCAAAAACGACATCAGAACCAAAAGAGCCAATATCGGGGTTTTGGTTACCGAAGTAATGCCAAACGGCATGGAAAGAATGGGTATGAGAGACGGAATCTGGATTTGTACGTATGAAGAATTTAAAGGTTTAAGCGCTGTTTTGCGTCAGTCCTTAATTCAGATCAATCAAGCGGTTCAGGCACAGGAAAACAAAGGCGATAAAATGTCTATGTTATATGATTTCCTTACAAGCAATGAATTCCGTTTGCAGATTGAAGGAATTGTAGAAGGTTTTACCCAAATGCAAAGCGATCTGGACTCTGAAAAAAGAGCTATGCAAAGAATCTGGAAACAGCGCGAAAAACAAATCGAAAAAGTGGTTCACAATACTTTAGGAATGTACGGTTCAATTCGTGGTATTGCAGGAAATGCAGTTCAAAGTGTAAAAGCTTTAGAGCTGGATTTTATTGAAGAAGAATCAGAAAATGAAGAAGATCCTAAGGAATTGTTTGAGTAACCCTATTTTATAAAAATAAAAAAGGCTTCGAAATCAATCGAAGCCTTTCTTTTTAATTAACCCTTTTTAAAAGACATTGTTAGTCCAAATTGGTTTGAAAGGAAAAGTTTATTATCCTTAATAGAATAACCCGATGTTGTTTTTAACAACTGCGTAAACTCACCTTCTTTTTTTGCATCACACTTTTTAGTTTCTGTTGTGAAATTTGAAAATTGAATTTTCCCATCACCTTTTGAAACCAGATTGCCCTTTACAGCATTACATCCTGTCGATCCAGAAAATGCAGATGGCGTAATTACAATTTTCGGAGAATTTGAAAAATCTTTATTGGTAATAACTTTTCCGTTTAAGTTTTCCAAAATCCAAGTTTGCTGTAATTTCTTTTCAACTAAGCCTTCACTACTAGAAGTGGTTGTTTGTGTTTCTTTAGTCGATTTACAACTGCAAACTAATACCATTGCAATTAATAACATTAAAATCCTTTTCATGTAAAATAAATATTATAAGTTTTATTTTACAAAAGTATTTTAGCGATAAAACAAACAAGAGCCTAATAAGCTTTTTTTTAGATACAATACGACATTTTAAAGTTCTAATCTACTTTCTTAAAAACAGCCAATTTCCCAGAAGGATTGGACAAAGTCAATTGATTGTTCCCAATAGAATATGTTGTGGTGCTTTGTAAAGCTTTCAAAAACTCCCCCTCTTTATTTCCTTGCGGACAAGCCATTAAAGTTGAAATTACTTTAGTAAAACGTAAAAGATCTTTCTCAAAAAAGATTTGCCCGGATATAGAATTGCAACCGCCATATCCCATAAATCTGTTTTCTGCTGAATTAATTTCGATTCTTGGAAATTCCTTTTGAAAATCGGTTGCAAAAACTTTATAGCCATTTAATTCTTCTAGTACCCAAATATCATCAAGACGATAATCGGTAAGATATTTTCCGCAACCGCTTAGCTTCTTTATTTCTAATTCTGAGTTGTTCTTAATTTCAACTCTTACACTATAAGGCGAAATTGCGCCTGACATAGAATCCTGGCAATCCAACTGCTGAATCGTAGTCGTAGCCGAAGCAGTTTCATTGCTTACTTTGTACATTTTTACATTGGCATCCATAGCCCTAATCGCATCAACTGATGGAAAAGTGATTTTTTCTTTCCCAGGAATTAATGATGTAAAAACGATTTCCTCATTCCCTATTTTGATTCCCCAAAAGGGTTCGTTTCCAGTTCCTTTAAAATAATATTTCAAATCTTCCTCCGTAGAACTTACTGAACTTGTTCCAGCAGATTCTTTATTTGCTGCCGTTTTACAGCCTATCATTAAAAATGACAATACCAGTATTGAAAGTATTTTTTTCATGAGATTTCCTGTTTAAAAATGTTCTTCTTTGTAAAACATCCGTAAAATTCTTATGAATTTACGATATTTTTTTGAAACGCTTATTTAGAATCCTTTCAAATTTAAAAAACCGAAGTAACGAAAAAATCATTCAAAACCCGCACTACGTAAAAGATTAAGACAAAATACGTAGTCCACAAACCTGTTTAGTGCTTAAAAAATATTTTGTTTACGTATTTTAATAAGTATAAATACTTATATTTGCGTAGTAATACTTAATTAAAGAAATCATGATTAGAGTAATAGTAGTTGGAAACGGCATGGTTGGTTATAAATTTTGCGAAAAGTTCGTTGCAAAATCTAGACAAGAAAAGTATCAAATCACAGTATTTGGTGAAGAACCAAGGCGAGCTTATGATCGCGTTCACTTAAGCGAGTACTTTGGAGGCAAAACAGCAGATGATTTATCTCTATCAACAAGTGAATGGTACGCTGAAAATAACATTACTCTAAATACATCAGAATTAATTACAGATATTAATCGTGATGCAAAAACAATTCATACACACTTAAACAAAACACATACGTACGACTACTTAGTTTTAGCTACAGGATCTTCTGCTTTTGTTCCTCCAATTGAAGGAGTAGAAAAAGAAGGCGTTTTTGTATACAGAACTATTGAAGATCTAGATGCGATTATGGCATACGCCAGAAAAATTAAACAAAAAGGCGCAACCGAAGCGGCAGTTTTAGGCGGAGGATTATTAGGACTTGAAGCAGCAAAAGCTGTTAGAGATTTAGGGTTAAATCCGCATGTGGTGGAATTTGCACCTCGTTTGATGCCGAGACAATTGGATCAAGGCGCAAGCGATATGCTTCAGTCAAAAATAGAAGAATTAAACATCGGAATTCATCTTAACAAAGCAACGCAATATATTGACGGAAAGGAAAGTATAACCGGAATGATGTTTGCAAACGACGAATTGTTAAAAGTAGACATGTTAGTTATATCTGCCGGAATTAAACCTCGCGACGAACTGGCAAGAGTATCAGGGCTTGAAGTTGGTGTACGAGGCGGAATTGTGGTAAACAATCAAATGCGAACATCGGATCCTTCTATTTTTGCGATTGGCGAAGCGGCATTGTACAATCAAAACATTTACGGACTTGTTGCTCCAGGTTATGAAATGGCTGATGTAGCTGCCGAACAAATCTTAAATGGTGACAAAACCATGAGAGAAACCATCGATATGTCAACACAATTGAAATTAATTGGAGTTGAAGTGGCAAGCTTTGGTGATCCTTTTGTTGAAAATATTGACGTTACAGCTATTATTTACGAAAATAAACTAAGCGGAGTTTATAAAAGAATTAACGTTACTAAAGACTCTAAAAAACTATTAGGCGGAATTCTAGTCGGCGATGCTAGCGACTATAATTCACTTTTCCAGATTTACATCAACGAAATGGCATTGCCTAAAAATCCTGAAGATTTGATTTTAGGTTCCCGTGACGGTTCTGAAGGTTCTTCTTTAGGAAGCGTAATGGATTTGCCAGATACTGCTGTAATCTGCTCTTGCGAAAACGTAACGAAAGGTTCTATTTGTTGTAAAATTCTAGACGAATCTTGTGCTACACTTTCAGATGTTGTAAAAGCAACAAAAGCGACTTCTGGTTGTGGAGGCTGTAAACCAATGGTTTCAGATTTGGTAAAAGCGACCCAAAAATCACTTGGAAAAGAAGTAAAAGAAGTTATCTGCGAGCATTTCAGCTATACACGCCAGGAATTATTCGATTTAGTAAAAATCAATAAATACGAGAATTTCTATGACGTTTTAGATCACCACGGAAAAGGCGACGGATGCGAAATTTGCAAACCAGTTGTCGCTTCAATTTTCTCTAGTATTTATAATGATACCGCAAATAAACATGTAACAACACAAGACACAAACGATAGATTTTTAGCAAACATTCAAAGAAACGGAACGTATTCTGTTGTTCCAAGAGTTGCAGGAGGTGAAATTACAGCCGAAAAGCTAATCGTAATTGGCGAAGTAGCCAAACAATTTGATTTGTACACTAAAATCACTGGAGCACAAAGAGTGGATTTATTCGGAGCGCATTTGAGTGATTTGCCAAAAATCTGGAAAATCTTAATCGATAACGGTTTTGAAAGTGGGCATGCTTACGGAAAATCACTTCGTGCCGTAAAAAGCTGCGTTGGAAATGCTTGGTGCCGTTACGGAATGGACGACAGCGCCGGATTTGCTATCGAACTAGAAAACAGATATAAAGGAATTCGTTCTCCTCATAAACTTAAAGGTGGCGTTTCAGCCTGCATTCGCGAATGCGCAGAAGCACGTGGAAAAGATTTCGGATTAATTGCTGTTGAAGGCGGATGGAATTTATACATCGCTGGAAATGGCGGTGCAAATCCTAAACACGCCGTTTTATTGGCTGAAAAAATCGACAAAGAAACCGTGATCAAATATATGGACAGATTCTTAATGTATTATATAAGAACTGCTGGCCCGCTGATTCGAACTTCAACTTGGTTAGAAAAACTAGACGGAGGTTTAGATTATCTAAAAGAAGTCATTATCGAAGACAGTTTAGGAATCTGCGAAACGCTTGAAGCCGAAATGCAGACATTAGTAAACACTTTCGAATGCGAATGGAAACAAGTTCTAGAAAAACCAAGATTATTGAAACGTTTCAATCACTTTATAAACTCAGACGAGAAAGACGATAATGCTGTTTTTGTTCCGTTAAGAGATCAAAAAGCACCAAAAGCCTGGTCATAAAAAACTAATTGGAATTGCCTGTAAAGAAGAAAAAGAAAAACTTTGCGTCTTAGCGCCTTCGTGGCAAATAAAAAATCAGCTCCAAAAAAAAAGAAAAAAAATCATTTAACGTTTGCTGTCCTTCTTACCCTCTTTTTTACTGCGCCATCAAATCTCTCTTGATTGTAAAAAGAGGGCTAAGAAACAGGAAACCAAAACTCAATCAAAATGGAAGAAATCTTAAATCAATACGAAACAGTTCATGCGAGCGATGCAACAATTTGGTTCAAAGCAGGTAAAATAGAAGATTTTCCAACCAATCGCGGCGGATGCATCAAATACAAAAACAAGCAAATTGCCATTTTTAATTTTGCCCGCAGAAATGAATGGTATGCGTGCCAAAACGCCTGCCCACACAAAATGGAAATGGTGCTTTCAAGAGGAATGACAGGATCTGCAGATGATATTCCTAAAATCGCATGCCCAATGCACAAAAAGACATTTTCTCTGGTTGATGGTTCAAATTTAAACGGCGACGATTACCGAATTGCAACTTATCCTGTAAAGGTTGTTGAGAACGAAGTTTTTGTTGGCTTTGTAGATTAGACTTTTAAGAGGCGAGAAAAAAGAAAAAAGAAGCAAAATGAAAAAGTTTTTCAAATCTTGCTTCTTGCTTCTTCCATCTCACTTTCGACTTTTGACTTTCGACTTTTCTACTTAATTCCTTATCTTTGGATTCTATTATCAAACCAAACAATGACTACACCTTTCCAAAAAGCAAGCGAATGGATTGATGCTGAAAATGCACAAGATCCGAACATCGAAATCGATCAAAACCAGGAATTTCCTAAAGAATTATTGTATTCGAACAGGATGTACGAAAGACTAATGCAGTTTGAACCAAATGCATCTGAAGAAATTCAGATCGCATCAAAAGCACAGCATATCTGCCGATGGAAAGTTGCCCGAGAATCGTATCCAATGGATCGTGTTGGTTATTTGAAGTGGAGAGAAGAACTTAAAAAATTCCACGCCAAAACTACTGCCGAAATTCTCCAAAAAGCCGGTTATGATCAAACTTTTATTGACCGCGTTTCCTTTTTAATTGAAAAAAAACTGCTTAAAAAAGACGCCGAAACCCAATTACTGGAAGATGTAATTTGTCTTGTGTTTTTAGAATATTACTTAGAACCTTTCGTTCATAAACATGATGAAGAAAAACTTAAAAATATCATCAAAAAAACCTGGGATAAAATGTCGGACAAAGGGCATCAGGAAGCCTTAAAAATCAACTATTCTGAAGAAAATTTAAACCTTATAAAAGCTTCTTTAGGATTGTAAAAAGATTTAGATGAAGAAAAGCAATCAGGAAGCTGCAGAAAAAATCACTTTCAAAAATTTACGCCGTCTGTATTTTTTTGCACTTCTTACTATTGCCTTAACTATAATTATCAGTCAGTTTTTAGTTCAATACAATCTGAATCAGCAGTTAAGCGATTCTAAGATTATCAATTTTTCTGGTAAACAAAGAATGTTGAGCCAGAAAATTGTAAAAGAAGTCCTTATTTTACACTACGTTTCTGATTCGGCTACAGCCAAAAAAACTTCGCATCTAAAAGAGGTTTTAGAACTTTGGAAAAAGAACCAAAATGCGCTTGAAAATGGCAATGATAGTTTAGCTTTTCCAAAAGAAAAATCAGAAACACTTTCTAAATTATATCTTGAAATCAATCCGATTTTCAGTAAAATTGCACAAACTACAGATTATTTTTTGTTGAATTTACAGCAGAAAAAATCAGCTTCTGAAAATCAAAAATTGGTACAAATTATTTTGGAAAACGAAGGTGTTTTTCTTTCGAAAATGAATCAGATTGTAACGCAATACGATCTGGAAGCACACGAAAAAGTAACCGAACAACGCCGAATAGAATATTGGATTTTTGGTTTTACACTTTTAGTTCTGCTTTTAGAGTTCCTTTTCATTTTCAAACCTACAAATAAGAAAATCGAGCGATTAATTACACGACTTTTATCTTCCGAAAAGAAAGCTTTAAAACTGGCATACGATACTGAAATTCTTAGCGAAATCAAGGAAAATTCGGTTAAAGAATTGAAATCACTCAATTATGCCATGGAAAATACTTTATTGTATTGCAGAATTTCGCCAGACGGTTCAATTATTCATATTGGAGAAAAATTTGCCAAACTGCTCAATTACACCAAATTTTCATCCAACAAAAAATTCTCACAAGTTTTAACTGTTGACGAAAAAGAACAAATCAATTTTGACCGCCTAATTTTCGAAAAACAAAGAAGTGGCTGGCAAGGCGAAATCAGTATTTTAAACAAAGAAAACGAAACCATTTGGCTTGATTTGTCAATGGTTCCAGTCATGATCAAAAAAGACGAATTGGAACTTTTGATCGTTTGCTTCAACATCACAGAGCGTAAAAAAGCACAACGAGAAGTTGAACGCTTAAACCTTGAAAACACCACCGAAAAAATCAATCAGCAAAAGATCATTTCAAGCAAAATTGTCGAAAATCAAGAAAACGAGCAAAACCGAATCGCCAAAGAAATTCACGACGGAATCGGCCAGATGCTTACGGGTTTAAAATTTAGTTTAGAAAGCATCAATCTCGATGACAGGGAAAAATCACAACAAAAAATCGAGTATTTAAAGAAACTTTCTCTTGATATTATAAAAGGTGTCCGTACGGCAACTTTCAACTTAATGCCAC
Source organism: Flavobacterium humidisoli (assembly GCF_023272795.1). NCBI lineage: Bacteria > Pseudomonadati > Bacteroidota > Flavobacteriia > Flavobacteriales > Flavobacteriaceae > Flavobacterium > Flavobacterium humidisoli. Next base: position 5,117,913 of record NZ_CP096829.1, read on the forward strand.
CAGAATTAAGCGATCACGGAATCGTTTCTTCGCTGGCAAAACTTACTCAAGAACTTTCAAAACTTACCGGAAAAGAAATCCTCTTTTACAACAAAACCGATTTTGACCAACGTTTAGATTCTCTAATCGAAATCAATATTTATCGATTAACTCAGGAAGCCATCAACAACGCGATTAAATATGCCGAATCTTCGCATATCATTGTTCAGCTTTCGCACAGTGAAACGCTTTTAAGCATCATCGTAGACGATAACGGAAAAGGTTTCGATGTGAATTCAGTCGATAAAAAACGCAACAGTGAATCTGGAATGGGACTTTTATTCATGAAAGAAAGAATCCAATACATCAACGGACGCGTTTTCATGAACTCCATTCCAGGCGAAGGAACGAGAATTACTTTTAACATTCCGATTCTTAAATGAGAGAATTAGTCAATTTGAAAATTAGATAATTTACGTAAACGTCTAATATCCATTTGTCAAGCTGAGCGAAGTCGAAGCCCACACAAAGCAAATCCACAATCTAAAATCCACAATCTAAAATCTAAAATCTAAAATCTAAAATCTAAAATCTAAAATCTAAAATCTAAAATCATTAGGGCGAGCCACCATCCCGATAAAAGGGCAAATTTACTTGTCTTTATTCGCCCTTTTATCGGGATGCTGTCGGGCTATCCGCGCTACTTCGGTAGCTTGCTCCTATCCCTCTCGCGGATATACAGTTTCAAAAGATGATTTGATTTTATTATAGACCTTTCCAGTATTTTTTGTCATCTTGACGCAAGAAAGTATAACACAAAATATTCTCAATATTGTTATTTCGAAGAACGAGAAATCTCCACAAGTAGCGCTACAAAGATTGGCGATTTAGATTGTGGAGTTTCTTTGCATGAACTTCAACTCCGCTCAGCCTGACAATACTAAGTGGTTAAATTTACATTTAGATATTGAAATTGATTTTTGCAATTGCCATTGATATTGCAATTTTTTCTAATGATTTTTTAATATTGGAATTTAGAATTTCACAAATCAGAATTTAAAATCTAAAAAATTACGTATATTAGCGTCTTCTTTATAGATGAATATACGTAAAAATCGAGAATCAAAATTAAGTAAACTATGAGCAATATCATTCGAGTAGTACTGGCAGATGACCATGTTTTTGTTAGAGACGGAATCAAATCCTTACTGGAAAATGAAGCAAACATCGAGGTTGTAGGTGAAGCAATCGATGGTGCAGATGCTCTGGAAGTAGTTGCTGCAACACAACCAGATTTACTTATAGTAGATATTCGTATGCCCAACTTAACTGGTATCGAGGTAGTAGAAAAACTTAGAAGCGAGAATAACAACGTAAAAATCATCATGCTTTCTATGCATGAATCAGAAGAATATGTGTTGAAATCGATAAAAGCTGGCGCCGATGGTTATTTACTGAAAGGTTCGAGCAAAGAAGAATTTCTAAAAGCTTTACACAGTGTTGCTGTTGGAGGCAAATATTTCAGCGGTGATATTTCTTCTATTTTAATCAGTCAACTCACTAATTCATCGCCATCTTTAGAACCTAAGCAAAGCTTGGGTGAAGAAATGATGATTACAAAAAGAGAAAAAGAAATCTTGACGCTTCTTTTATCAGGAAAAGGAAACAAAGAAATCGCTGAAGCGCTTGATATCAGCAAACGAACTGCCGAAGTGCATCGTTTTAACTTAATGAAAAAACTGAAAGTAAAAAACCTAATGGAACTTTCAAACAAAGCGACTGAGTATTCCTTAATTTAAAAATACGTATAAATACGTAATTATTTTTCAAAAACTGCGTTTTAGCAGGTTTTAACTAAGTTATAGTACTTATTTTTACATAAAAATATAAGTGCTATGAAAAATACAAATTCACTATCGCAATCACACAAAATTTTATTTTTGAACACATTGGCATTTACAGTGTGTTTTGCTTGCTGGACCTTAAACGGGGTTCTGGTAACCTTCTTAGTCGATAACGGAATTTTCCATTGGGATGTTATTCAAGTTGGATGGCTTTTAGGTATTCCGATCTTAACTGGATCAATTATGCGTCTTCCAATCGGAATTTTAACTGATAAATTTGGCGGAAAATATGTTTTTTCACTTTTACTACTTCTAAGTTCAATTCCGTTGTTCCTGCTTCCCTACGCCGACAGTTTTTTCATGTTTGCCGTACTTAGTTTCTTCTTCGGAATGGTCGGAACCAGTTTTGCAGTCGGAATTGGCTATACCTCTATCTGGTATCCAAAAGAATGGCAAGGACGCGCTTTGGGAATATTCGGAATGGGAAATGCAGGCGCAGCAATTACCACTTTTTTAGCGCCTTCCCTATTAAATCATTTTTCTATTGATGATCCGCAAAATGGTTGGAAAGTTCTTCCAATTATTTACGCTATTTCATTGGTTGTAATTGGCGTTGCTTTTCTCATTTTCACTCAAAATAAAAAACCAGAAAACAATACCAAAACAGTTTCTCAGATGCTTACTCCTTTAAAATCACAGAGAGTTTGGCGTTTTGGAGCCTATTACTTCTTAGTTTTTGGATGTTTTGTTTCCTATTCTCAATGGTTATTGCCAAATTTCATGAACGTCTACCAAACCAGTTTAGTAATGGGAGGATTGTTTGCCACGATGTTTAGTTTACCATCTGGAGTAATTAGAGCTTTTGGAGGTTATTTATCTGATAAATTCGGAGCTAGAAAAGTAATGTACTGGGTTTTGGGTTCATCGGTAATTTTGAGTGCTCTACTGTCGATTCCTAAAATGGAAATTACAACTTCCGGTCCTGGAATCTTGGCGGCAAAAAAAGGCGTTGTAAACGTAATCAACGACAAAACCGTAAAAATTGGAGATAAAGAGTATCCAATTGCGCAAAAAACATCCAATAGTAATGAAAATGCTATTTTTCCAACTTCTACAAGCTGGCAAGATGTTATAGTAACGCATAATCAAAGTGTCGCAAAAAAAGAACTGATTGCCAAAGGAGTAACGGTAATTAAATTTGATGCTAATATGTGGGTGTTTTTAATTTTAGTAATTCTGATTGGAATTTCTTGGGGAATCGGAAAAGCAGCGGTTTACAAACACATTCCTGAATATTTCCCGAAAGAAGTTGGAGTTGTGGGCGGAATGGTCGGAATGATTGGCGGTCTAGGCGGATTTTTTGGACCAATTATCTTTGGATATTTATTAACAGCAACCGGAATCTGGTCAAGTTCATGGATTTTTATTCTAATATTTTCAACTGTTTGCTTAGTTTGGATGCATTACACTATTACCCAACTATCTAAGGAAAAACAAATTAAAACAAGTAAAGCAAAATTAGAACCAGCATATTAAACTTAGATTAAAAAAAAATTAGAAATATGATTGAAATCATAATAAACAATGGCTTTTTCTTATAAATTTACTTTCAATAAAAATCAAAAAATTTTATGAAGAAACTTAAACTAATTTTAATACTTATCGTAGGATTAAGTTTTGAAATCCAAGCACAAGAATTAGATGTAAATCTGCAGATTAGGCCACGTTTTGAATATCGTAACGGTTACAAGACTCTTCTTCCTGAAGGACAAAAAGGAACTTCTCAAATTTCGCAGCGCTCTCGTTTAGGCATCAATTTCAAACAAGATGATTTAATTTTAAAATTAACTTTCCAAAACACAAGAACATGGGGAGATGTCCCTCCTGCTACAGTTGCTGATAAAAATGGAGTTGCTGTTTTCGAAGCTTGGGCGCAATATAATTTTACTGAAAAATGGAGCGCCAGAATGGGGCGTCAGGTTCTTTCTTATGACAACCAGCGTATTCTTGGCGAAATGGATTGGGCGCAGCAAGGCCAGAGCCACGATGCACTTACTGTAAGTTATCATACAGAAAGGCAAAAATTAGATTTTGGGGGCGCCTATAATTCTACTGCCGAAAATACTTTCCAAACACCGTACACTGTTGCCAATTATAAAGCAATGCAATATGCATGGTATCACAATCAATTTAACACTGACTTAGGCTTAAGCTTCCTGCTGCTTAACACTGGTTACGAATATGCCAATGCTGATGCAAAACTATTGGTTGATTACAAACAGACTTTTGGCCCTTATTTAACTTATAAAACAAGTAAAATAGACAGTAATTTTTGGGTATATGGACAAACAGGAAAAAGCACCGATTTACAAGTTAGTGCTTGGAACGCAGCTGCAAATTTTAACTACAGCATAACCGATTCTTTTAAAGCTGGTTTAGGATATGAATTTCTATCAGGAAAAGCAACTAACGACGGAAGTACAGTAATCAAATCGTTCAATCCTATTTTTGGAACCAACCACGGATTCAACGGTTATATGGATTATTTTTATGTTGGAAACCACTTAAATAGTGTTGGTTTACAAGATGCTTTTATCAAATTAAACTACAATGTCAACAAATGGCAGTTTGCTTTGATTCCTCATGTATTCCTATCTGCTGCTGATGTAGTTACGCCATTAAACGAAAAATTAGATTCCTATTTAGGAACTGAGATTGATGCAACTTTTGGATATAATTTCAAAAAAGATATTACAGTGACAGGAGGTTATTCTCAAATGTTTGGCTCTAAAACTATGGAGTTTATTAAAAATGGAGATGCCAATCATACCAATAATTGGGCATGGTTAATGGTTTCTGTGAATCCGAGAATTTTTAGCTGGAAAAAATAATTTTTCTTTAAAATTAACCTACAAAAAATCCCTTTTTCTTATTTCGAAAAAAGGGATTTTTTTTCACCCTAAAAAACTTCATTATTTGCTTTAATTATTTATATTTGAATCGATTATGAACCCCCAATTCTATCCTAATGAAACCATTTCTAAAACTGTCATTGGTGACTTTTATTGTCACGCAAACAGGCATTGCTCAAAAGTACAATGATGCCTTAATTTCTAAAAGCTCAGAAATAAATTTTGCAAAAACGCAAAAAAGAGGAATCAAAAAAAACAACATTGTTTATTATGTCGAGAATGATCTTCAAACAATATCTGCCTACAAAAGAAGTAAACTGAAATGGCAAACCAATGTAATTTCTGTTTGTGGAAAACCAAAAAAAGGAGAACCTGAAATTAGATATGTTGGTTATAATTCAGACAAACTGCTTATCGTTATCGGAAAACATAATTTTGCTGAAATTGACGTAAATAGTGGTGAAACTAAATTTGTTGGTTAAAATAAAAAAGCATTACTTAAAATATATTATAATTTACCCTTTTTCAGTTTCGGAAAAGGGTATTTTTTTGAGTTTTATTTGGGTATATTTGAATTAAATTTTAAATCTAATTTTATATTTAAAATGAAACTAATCGCTTGGAATTGCAACATGGCATTCAGAAAAAAAGCTCAATATATTCATGCTTTGAATCCTGATATTGCCGTAATTTCTGAGTGTGAAAGTCCTGAAAAACTCAAATTTTCAGATAGCATAAAATTACCTTCGGATATCCTTTGGTACGGCACAAATCCAAATAAAGAAATTGGCGTTTTTTCGTTTGGAGATTATAAATTTCAATTGTTAGAATGTCATAATCCAACTTTCAAAAATATTCTTCCAATTGCCGTAACAGGTGGGAAAATTGACTTTACTTTATTTGCAATTTGGGCAAATAATCCCGCTGATAAAGATGGCGCTTATGTAACCCAGATTTGGAAAGCGATTCATTTTTATGAAGATTTAATCAAAGAAACTAAAACCATTTTAATTGGCGATTTCAACAGCAACACCATTTGGGACAAACCGCGAAGAGAAGGAAATCATACTACGGTCGTAAATAAATTAGCCAAAAAGAACATCTTCAGCACTTATCATAAATATTTCAATCAAATTCAAGGCAAAGAAGAGCATCCAACTTTATATCTTTATCGACACGAAAACAAACCTTATCACATGGATTATTGTTTTGCCTCAAATGATTTTATGGAAGTTTTAGAAAGTGTCGAAGTCGGGAATTATAAAGATTGGACGTTATACAGCGACCACAAACCTTTAATCATTAAATTTAATATATAAACCATGAACAACTGGACAAAAAGATGGGACGACCGGTACAGCAGTGAAGAATTTGCATACGGCGAAGAACCCAATAATTTTTTAAAAGAACAACTAGAAAAACTAAGTCCTAGCACCATTCTTTTTCCTGCCGAAGGCGAAGGAAGAAATGCCATTTTTGCTGCAAAATTAGGCTGGAAAGTGGTTGCTTTTGACATTAGCGAAGAAGGTAGAAATAAAGCACTTCTTTTAGCAAAAAACAACAATGTTTCAATTGATTATCAAGTTGGAGAATTGGAAACTTTAGATTTTCAAGAGGAACAATTTGATGCGATCGCTTTAATCTACGCACATTTTCCAGCTGAGATAAAATCTAAAATTCATAAACAACTTGATAAACTTTTAAAGAAAGACAGAATAATTATTTTTGAAGCTTTCAGCAAAAAGCATTTAGAATACGTTACTAAAAATGAAAAAGTTGGCGGACCAAAAGACATCGAATCTTTATTTTCAATAGAAGAAATCAAAGCTGATTTTCCTAATTATGAAATCATCGAATTAGAAGAAAAAGAAATCGAACTTAACGAAGGTTTATACCATAACGGAACTGGTTCTGTAATTCGATTTATTGGCAGAAAAAAATAAATTATACTCGACGTAGAGACGCATGCGGTTAAAACGCACTACAGTGCGTCTCTACAAAAAAATCAAAATTTTTACAATAAGAAACCTTAGCATCTTAGAATCTTAGCAACTTAGAACCTTAAAAATACTTATGTTCCATAATTTCAGATCTCAACTCTGAAACTTCCAAAATCCCAACACGTTTTCCTTCTGTTTTAATTAACGATTCTTTTTTTAGACTTGATAGAATACGTATGGCCTGTTCTTCTGTAGTTCCCGCAAAATCGGCAATTTCTTTTCGCGAAAGCTCAATATCAATCAAACAATTAGTTTGTCCGAATTTACGATGAATATAAAGCAACAAATCAATTACACGTTCGCGAACATTCATGTGTGCAATCTTGCGGATATTGTTTTCGCTTTTGTTCAATTCTTCGGCATAAAACAACATTAAAGCATAAGTAAATTCAGGAACTTGCTGTAAAATTTCGAGCATTGTTTCGTTACTGAAATTACATAAAACCGTATCTTCTAATGCGTAAGCTCCAATTAAATATTTTTTTCCAGTTCCAAATCCGCGGAAACCGATAATGTCGCCATTTGTGGTTAAACGAACTATTTGTTCACGACCATTGATTCCGGTTTTTACTGTCTTAGCCTTTCCTTTGCAAATAAAATAAAGCCCTTGCATTGGCGCGCCTTCAATAATAAACCGATCCGATTTTTTACAGATGATATTTTTCTTTTTAGAAATGTAAGCGGCCATCTGCTCTAAATGCAGGTGTTTCTTGATAAAACAATTTTCATTGATGCAGGAATAACAAACGGTTTGCTCTTCTTTCATGAGTCCTAAATTTTAGCAGATTAAAAACTAATTTGTTGCCCCCATTTATTTTTATCAAAATTAGAAAAATAAATTTAAAAAATAAGTATTAATACGTAAAAATACTTATTTTTGCGTAAGTACTTTTCTAAAGTCAGATCAATCAATAACAATAGTATCTCTAAAAAGAACTCTAATGCAAACTACAAAGATCAAAACTACCTGTTCCTACTGTGGCGTTGGCTGTGGTATAATTGTGACCAACGATGCAAAAAATGGAGTAATGGTAGAGGGCGACAAAGATCATCCTGTAAACAAAGGCATGTTATGTTCTAAGGGGATGAACTTGCACTACGTAGTTAATGACACCTCTGACAGAATTTTGTACCCTGAAATGCGCGGAAGCAAATCCTATCCGCTGGAACGCGTAAGTTGGGATACCGCTTTGGACCGCGCTGCAGCTGTTTTTTCTTCTATTATAAAAAAACATGGCCCAGATAGCGTTGGATTTTATATTTCTGGACAATGTCTAACTGAGGAATATTACTTAGTCAATAAACTGGTAAAAGGGTTTCTAAAAACCAATAACATCGACACCAATTCCAGACTTTGTATGAGTTCTGCGGTTGTGGGTTATAAAAAAACTTTTGGAGAAGATTCTGTTCCAATTGCTTATGATGATATTGAACTGGCTGACACATTTCTAATTACAGGAGCCAATCCGGCTTGGTGCCACCCTATTCTTTTCAGAAGATTAGAAAAACACAAAGAGAAAAATCCGAAAACCAAAATAATTTGTATCGATCCTAGACGAACCGATACTGCTGCTTTTGCCGATTTACATTTGCAAATTATTCCTGGCTCAGATATTATTTTATATCATGCCATTGCCAAACGCATTATCGAAAAAGGTTACGTCGATCATGATTTCGTTAAAAATCACGCGGAAAATTTCAAACAATATAAGGATTTAGTTTTAAGCACTTCTTTAGAAAAAGCCTCTAAACTCTGTGGAATTCCTGTAAACGATATTAAACTGGCGGCAGATATTATTGGAAAAGCAAAAGGTTTTATTTCGCTTTGGGCAATGGGCTTAAATCAAAGTGCTGTTGGCGTTGATAAAAATACAGCATTGCTGAATTTATCTTTATTAACGGGACAAGTTGGAAAACCGGGTTCTGGGCCATTTTCATTAACAGGTCAACCCAACGCAATGGGCGGACGAGAAGTTGGCGGAATGGCAACACTTTTGGCCGCGCATAAAGATATTGCCAATCCAAAGCATCGTAAAGAAGTCGCAGATTTTTGGGGCGTTGATGAGATTTCGGACAAACCAGGTTTAACAGCTACAGAAATGTTTGAAGCATTAGAATCTGGAAAAATGAAAGCGATTTGGATTATCTGCACCAATCCGTTAGTGAGTTTACCCGATTCGAGAAGAGCCGAAAAAGCACTTCAAAACGCTAAATTTGTAGTAGTTCAAGATATTTCACACAATGCGGATACAGCCAAATTTGCTGATTTACTTTTGCCTGCTGCGGGTTGGCTAGAAAAAGAAGGAACGATGACCAATTCGGAGCGTCGTATTTCGTATCTCCCAAAAGGAATTAATGCTCCTGGAGAAGCACTTCCTGATATTGAGATTCTCATTCGCTTTGCGAAAAAAATGAATTTCAACGGATTCAATTTCAACAGCGCCGAAGAAGTTTACAAAGAACATTGTGCACTTACCAAAAACACTAATATTGATATTTCTTTCTTAAATTATAATCGTTTAAAAACCGAAGGCACTTTTCAGTGGCCAGTTCCAGATTATGGACATCCGGGAACACCGAGATTATTTACCGACAAAAAATTCTATACGCCTTCTGGAAAAGCGATTTTTAATCTTCCCGTTTCGATCGAAAATACGTCGGTGCAACCAAATGATGAATTCCCTTTTATTTTAACTACAGGAAGAATTCGCGATCAATGGCATACAATGACAAAGACTGGAAAAGTCTCTCGTTTGTTAACGCATATTCCAAGTCCAGTTTTAGAAATAAATCCAATTGATGCTTTCAAAAATGATATTAAAAATGGTGATATTGTTGTAGTTTCCAGCAAAAACGGAGAAGTCCGCGTAAAAGCAAAAGTTACCGATTCGATCAAAGAGAAAGTAGTTTTCCTGCCGATGCATTGGGGAAAACAATTAGAAAATGATCTAAATCGAACCAATAATTTAACGAATACTGTTGTCGATCCAATTTCAAAAGAACCTGATTTTAAATTTACTACGGTTTCCATTACCAAATATGTAAAACCATTTCAGAAAATTGCTATTGTTGGCGCGGGTGCCGCTTCCTTCCGATTCATACAAAATTACCGTGAATTCAATTCGACCGACGAAATTATTGTTTTTTCGAATGAAGTAAATCCGTTTTATAATCGCGTTCTGCTTCCAGAATACATGACTGGAGAATTCACTTGGGAACAGCTTTTAAAAGTAAAAGATGGTGAAACCTTCAGTAAACTGAAAATCACAATGAAAGCGGGAGTGGCAATTGAAAAATTAGACCCAAAACAAAAAACAATTGTAGACAGTCTGGGCGAAATTCACACTTTTGATTCTTTGATTTTAGCAACAGGAAGCCGTCCTTTTGTTCCAGAAAACGCACAGCTTCATCTTCCAGGACGTTTTACAGTCAGGAGAAAAGAAGACGCAGACCGTTTGAAAAAACATTTAGACAGCACCAATCTTCCTCCCGAAGAACAGCATGTAGTAATCATTGGAGGGGGTTTATTAGGATTAGAATTAGCCGCAGCTTTAAAACATAAAAAAGTAAAAACCACTATAATCCAGAGAGCTTCGCGCTTGATGGAACGCCAATTGGATCTAATTTCAAGCAAATTATTGGCCGAAGAAGTACAATTACGTGACATTCAGATTTATTTTGATAATGAAGTGAGCACCGTTTTTGAAACCGACAATCCGAATGAAATTGAAATTGCTTTAAAGAGCGGAAAGATCATTACGGCAAATGCAATTGTCTATACGATTGGCACTATTCCGAATATCGAAATTGCTCGTGAAAGCGGTTTAGCCTGTGGACGCGGTGTGAAAGTCAATCAGTATTTACAAACTTCAAATCCTGATATTTTTGCAATTGGAGAAATAGCAGAATTTGATAATAAACTGTTCGGAATCACTTCTGCAGCTGAAGAACAGGCCGATATTCTAGCTAATTTCCTTGCAGGCGATATTAGCAGTTATTACAAAGGATCGATTTTAATGAACATTCTAAAATTAGAAGACATTAATCTTTGCAGCATTGGCGATATTACAATTCCTGAAAATGATGATACTTACGAAGAAATTGTTTTTGCCGATTTGAAAAAACGCTATTACAAAAAATGCATCGTAAAAGATGATCTTTTGGTTGGTGCTATTTTAATGGGCGACAAAAATGAATTTGCTGAATTTAAAACAATGATTGAAAGCAAAATCGAATTATCTGACAAACGTAATACGCTTTTAAGAGGAAGCTCAAATGCAAAACCAGTTTTAGGAAAATTGGTTTGCTCCTGCAGTCAAGTCGGAGCTGGAAATATTGAAGAAACAATTAAAAGTGGCGTAAGTGATTTTACCGATTTATGCAAAAATACAGGAGCAGGTTTAGGATGCGGAAGCTGTAAAACAGAAGTTAAAGAGATATTGGCGAAGTGCAAATAGTTTTCAATCGCAGTTTTCAGTTTACTTTACTTTGAACATAAATTTTTAACGCAAAGTTCGCAAAGGTTTTTCGCAAAGTTCTAAAAGTTTGTTTAATTTATCTTTAAAAGTAGACAAAGTGCTCAAAGCTTTGATAATAGATTCTAATCACGCTTTGTGAACTTAAAAAAAAATACACACAGAACTATAAACCTTAAAAAACTTTGCGAAAAAACTTTGCGAACTTTGCGTTAAGATCAACACAATATAACGACCTGAAACCTGAAACTTGAAACAAAAAAACAAAATGGAACTAACAAGATTAATAGTAAAAGGAGGCGTTATTTCGCCAGGAGAATTGCGAGAAGTAGTTAATATCGCTTTTGAAGAAGGTCTAGATTCGATTTCTTTTGGTTCTAGACAAGATATTATTTTTCCGAAAGGATTTAAATCTTTGGATAAAACCACTTTAGGAAAACATCATTTTGTTTATCCAGATCAAAAAAGTGGCAACAATATCGTTTCTTCCTACGTTTCAACTGATATTTTTAGAAACACAAATTGGCTTACAGGAAACCGTTTTTTATATATTTTGGAAGAATTTAAAGAACAGCCAAAACTTAAAGTCAACATAACCGATCCAAAGCAGCAATTAGTTCCTTTGTTTACAGGACATTTAAATTTCATTGCTTCAGAGCATGAAGATTATTGGTATTTATATATTCGTCTTCCCAAATGGGAAAAAATAGAAGTCTATCCTGTTTTGATTTACAGCTGGGATTTGGCTAAAATTTATTACGAAATCGAAAAAATTTCAGACGAAGATGCAGCTGATATCGAACTGCTTTTCACTTTGGTTAGCGAAGCTTTAGACACCAACAACAGAACAATCGACAAACCATTGAATATCCCGTTTTATCCATTTCCATATTACGAAGGAATGAACAGAATGGGAATTGATCAATATTGGCTGGGATTGTACTGGAGAAACAATTTATACGATTTGGATTTCCTGAAAGAAATGTGTGATCTATGTTTTGAATGCAAAATCGGGAAAATCTGTATTACACCTTGGAAATCTTTCATTATAAAAGGAATCCCGAAAGACCGAAAACTAGAATGGGAAAAATTCTTAGGAAAACGCGGCATCAACGTTCGCCATTCTTTATTAGAATTGAATTGGCATTTACCCGTTGCAATGGAATGGGCTTTAAATCTAAAAACTTTTCTGGTTAGAACATTAGATCAATTTGATATCAGTACCTATGGATTGAATTTCGGGATTTCAGAATACAATCGTGACGGACATTATTTTACTTCGATTGTCATCGAAAAAAATGAACTTCCGACAGCTTTAGAATCGATAAAAATCAGAGATACTTATAATGTATTATTCGCCAAGAATTTCGATCCAAATACTCGTGAATATATTGTGCATTCACAAGATATTGACAAGCTCGAACTGCCGACTATTTTAATTGAATTAAGCCGAAAATATTTTGAAGAATTAGGAAATACAACATCTGAAACTACCGAAAAACAACAGAAAAAAGAAAAACCACAACAGGATATTTACCAATGTCAGGAATGCTTAACGCTTTATAATTCAGAATACGGAGACGAAACTCAAGGAATTCCAAAAGGCCTTTTATTTGAAAATCTTCCAGAAACCTATTGCTGTTCTCTTTGTGAAGCGCCAAAAAGCAATTTTAGAATTTTGGAAACAGTTGAAAATTAATACGTTCTATTATTTCTGTATTCAAAAATTGCGTATATTTAGCTTAACTAAGAATTTATATTAAAGCGTCATACTTCGAAAACTTTAATCTGCTTAGTAAAAATCGATTTTACTCAATAAAAAATATAGTTATGATAAAAAGAACAACACAATCTTCTGCTGATAAAGCTACCGATGTTCCAGCAGAAACAGCTGTAGAAAGCACTACAGAAATACAGCCAGAAACTAAGACCACAATTAAAAGGACTACTAGAACTGCAGTAAAACCAACAACTGCCAAAACAGCTACAACAAGAACGGCTGCTGCAAAAGCACCTGCTGCAACTGTCAAAACTGCAGCAAAAACTCCTGTAAGAGCAGCTTCTAAAACAGCACCGAAAGCTACTGTGAAAAAACCTGCAACCACATCTGCCAAAACAGAACCTATCGTTTCTGAAATTGTAGAAATTAAAACCAATGACGTGGCAGAAAACAAACCTATTGTAACTGTTGAAAAAATTGGCAAGCAGAAAAACGACATAAAATCAAAGCTAAAAGCTAAACTTAAAGCAAAAAAAGAGAAAGAGAAGAAAAGAGAAAAAGCGATTAAAGCTGTTATCAAAAAATTAGAGAAAGCTAAAAAAGCAAAACTAAAAGCAGCCGAAAAGAAAAAAGAAAAGGCTAAAAAAGCGAAAGCTAAGAAACTTGAGAAGAAAGCGAAAGTTCAAAAAAAGGCAAAAGCCAAAAAGAAAAAATAGTATTCTGAGAAAGGTTTGACTTTAAAAAAGTTGAACCTTTTTATATTTTCATTAGCAATGTAAATACAGTTTGTCATTTAAACGAAAGGAGAAACGACAAAATTATGCATTCATTATAAAAATTACCCCCCAATAGCAATCATACTACGGTTATCAAAATGTTTTGTAGGATCATTAATTTCGTTAACGGTAGACATTCCCGCGCGCACTTTCTTTTTATTCTGAATCGATTCTGAAATTAAATTGGCGATGGATTCTCCATTTCTAAAAGCCGTCAATAAATCGGTTTCTGAATTAGAGAAAAGGCAGTTTTTTATTTTTCCGTCTGCCGTCAAGCGGATGCGGTTACAGCTGTCACAAAACGGATTTGTAATCGAACTTATGATTCCGAAATCGCCTTGGAAACCTTTAATTTTATAATTTCTGGAAGTGAAATTTTTTTCGTCTTCTAATTTCAGCATTTCTTCTGAAGAAAATTGAGTTCCAACTAAAGATAGAATTTCTTCTTGCGAAACCATTTTGCTTCTGTCCCACTCGTTTCCAGCAAAAGGCATAAATTCAATAAACCGAACCGAAATAGGCAGAAACTGAGTCAGTTTCACAAAATCTACAATTTCATTATCATTAAAACCTTTTATCAAAACCACATTTACTTTTACCTGAAAATCATGATTCAGAAGTAAATGCAAATTATCAATTACTTTTTCAAACTGATTTCTAAGCGTTATAGAAGCAAATTTAGAAGCGACCAAAGTATCTAAACTCAAATTGATTTTTTGTACCTTAAACTCTCTTAAAACTTCAATATGACGATCCACTAAAATTCCGTTTGTTGTCATGGAAAGCGAAATGCCAAGTTCTGATAATTTAGAAACAATTTCAGGAAAATCCTTTCTGAGCAAAGGTTCACCGCCCGTTAGTCTTATTTTGTCAACACCATTTTTTACGAAAGTTTCGGCAATAGCAAAAATCTCATCGGCCGTCATTAAACTAGCTTTTGGAGATAATGCGATTCCATCCGCTGGCATGCAGTACGTACAACGCAGGTTGCATTTTTCCAGCAGCGAAATGCGCAAATAATTATGTTTGCGCCCAAAACCATCCGTCAAAATAGTGTTAGAGGCTGTCATGATTTTTTCCTTTTAAAATATGAAAAACATGCATTACGTGCGGAAAAACAGCATCCATAGATTCCCTCACTCCGTTTGTAGAACCTGGCAAAGCCAAAACCAGACTTTTGCCTAAAGTACCTACAACACTTCTAGAAAGCATTGCGTACGGCATTCTTTGCTGACCGTAATTGCGAATGGCTTCCTCGATTCCTGGAATTCTGCTTTCTAATAATGGTTCTAAAGCTTCTGGTGTAACATCTCTTGGAGATAATCCCGTCCCGCCTGTAAAAATTACCAGCTGATTTTCTTTAGCGAAAGCTTTAGTTTTTTGCTGAATAATATCCAATTCATCTGGAATAATTTCGTAATGAGAAGTTTCAACTCCGTATGAATCCAGTTTCTCTACAATTGTTTTTCCAGAACGATCTTCTTTATCTCCTGCAAAAATAGAATCGGAACAAACGAAAACTGCCGCTTTAATTACATTCGGGAATTTATTTTTGAAAGACGATTTTCCGCCTTCTTTATTAATTAATTTGATGGTCGAAATTTCGATTTCCTTATCAATTGGTTTTAGCATATCATACATGGTAAGTGCTACAATTGATGCGCCGTGCATGGCTTCAACCTCAACTCCCGTTTTGTAAACGGTTTTTACTTTAAAAATAATATGAATATCCAATCCTTCGACATTGTATTCAACAGAAGTAAATTCAATTGGAAGCGGGTGACAATCTGGAATGGACAAATGGGTGTTTTTGACCGCAAACAATCCAGCCGTTTTTGCCATTTCAAATACGTTTCCTTTTGGCACTAGATTATTCACAACAGCATCAATTGTTTCCTGCTTGCTTACTTTGACAATTGCGGTTGCTGTTGCGACTCTTAAAGTGCTTATTTTATGCGTAATATCTACCATTATAATTTCTTAGGTATTTTGTTTCCAAGTGAATGTATCGTTTTCAAACATTTCTTTGCCAAAAATCGGAACATCGGTTTTAATCCAGTTTACGATGGCTTCTGTTGCTTCATAAACTTGTTTGCGACGTGTTGCCGAAACAAAAACAAACAAACAGATTTCGCCTGCTTTTACAACACCTAAACTGTGGTAAATGTGCATACAGGTTAAATCGAATTTAGCAAAAGCTTTTTCTCGAATTGTGTACAAAGCTTCATTCGCCATGTCTTTATATGCCGAATAATCGATTGCTACGACGGTATTATCGTGAATAACATCGGCACGAACTTGTCCTAGAAAAATATTATGTGCTCCAATCGTATGTTTTGATTGATGTTTAGCGATAGATTCCGCTATAAATTCAGGAGCAATTGGCCCTTCTACAAATACATTTTTACTCATTTTTATGTTTTTTAATAAGGACTTTAAAAGCCGTTCATCAAACTTTTCAATTCCTTTGTTCTGCTAATGGTAAGCTGCATTCTACAATCTGCATACATTTTATTTGCTATAACACCACCGTCACCTTCAGAATAGCATTTAAATTTACAATTTGAATCTCTAAATTTTATCCAGTCTTTTTGAGCAGCAACTAAAGCTGTCTGATCTTTTGTCCCTAGTTTATTTTTCAGCTGATTATAAACTTTATTCAATTCTTTATCCGCTTTATCATAAGCTTCATAAAGCTCTGTTTCACCAGTAGCATCAACTTGGTTTTGTGAAAAACCGAATTGAGAAAAACAAAAAAACAAAAACAATCCGAAAATAACTTTTTTCATAGTAGCTATTATTTATTAATTAGAATGGATTTTTCATGCAACGATTCTTTCATCGCTAAAGCACCACCAGCAATGCTTTTTATATTTTTAAATTGATGCTTTTGAAGCAATTCAACTGCGATTTTACTTCTGATTCCAGATTGACAGAAAACGTAAATCGTTTGATTTGAATTCAGTTTTTTAATTTCATTTTCTAGATTCACCAACGGAATCTGAAGGCTGTTTTTCAAATTTATTTTTGGCAGTTCGTCTTCATTTCGAACATCTAAAAAAAGAACCTCATCATTTTCTAGTTCATCAAAAATAAACTCAAATTTTATCTCTTCAATCTCATTTTCAGATGAATTGTATTTCTGTTCGAAATCTTCTTTAGTCATTTCTATTTTTGAGCTCTTTTCGAAATCATATTTCTGTTGCTCATTATTCAAAATATTATAAATCAGAATCTTTCCAATCAAAACTTCTCCTACTCCAAGAATCATTTTTATGACTTCATTGGCCTGAAACATTCCGATAATTCCAACTGAAACACCAATTACACCAGCGTCCTCACAATTCAATGCACTATTATTTTCATCTGGATACAAACATCTATATGCTGGCCCGTTTTGATAATTGAAAACAGAAACTTGTCCCTGAAATCTAAAAATAGATCCATAAACCATTGGTTTATTGGTTACGAGACAAGCATCATTAATCAAATATTTAATGGCAAGATTATCTGTTGCATCAACAATTATATCGTATTTTTCAAATAAGGAAATAGCATTTTTTGCTGATAATTTTTCAGAAAAAGCATGTACTTTAATCTCAGGATTTAACTGCGAAATCATCAATTTAGCTTCCTTAGCTTTAGAATTTCCAACAACAGAACTTTTGTAAATTACCTGTCTATGAAGGTTCGAAATTTCGATAAGATCATCGTCAATAATTCCGATTTCACCCACTCCCGCTCCAGCCAAATAAGGCAGAACTGCAGCTCCCAAACCTCCGGCACCAACAACCAGAACTTTAGATTTCAGTAATTTGCACTGGCCAACATCTCCTATCTCAGGAAGAATAATTTGTCTGTTATATCGTGAAGTTTCGCTCATTAGTTTTAGTTTTATCCTCCGGCAAATGGTGGCAATAATGCTACAATATCACTAATATGTAAAGTATAATCTGAAGTTTTAGAAACTATTTTCTGATTCACAGCAACGCTGAAAGTCAGCGATTCAAACTCATATTTATTGTTTAAATCCTGTAATAATTGCTGCAATGATACTTCTTCCGAAAAAGATAATTTTTCGAATTCACATTTTGTTTTTTCAGCAACAGCTCCAAAATATTTAACCTCGATCATTTTTATAAATTTAAATTCTGAAAAATAAATTCGTCTTCAAAGTGTTCTTGAAAATACGAAATCCAACTTGATGTATTTCTCACTACTTCGCCAATCACAATAATTGCAGGCGATGATATATTTTTTTCAGCCACCAATTTAGTAATTGTATTGATAGTTCCAATTACTTTTTGTTCTGAGTTTTTTGTTCCATTTTGGATAATCGCAATGGGCAGATCGTCATTTCTGTTTTCTTGATAGATCGAAATGATTTCGTCTAATTTATGCATTCCCATTAAAATAACCACCGTTGCTGCCGATTTTGATGCTAACAAAATATCTTTTGACAATTTATGGTCTGATGTCGTTCCTGTAATAACCCAGAAACTTTCAGCAACTTTTCGCTGTGTCAAACTTATTCCGACTGAAGCTGGAACTCCTAAAGCAGATGAAATTCCTGGAACAATAGCTGTTTCGATTCCAAAATCTTCAGCAAATTCGATTTCTTCACTTCCTCTTCCAAAAACAAACGGATCGCCACCTTTTAAACGAACAACATGTCCATAACGATTTGCCATAGAAACAATCAATTCGTTAATCTGATCTTGTGTGTAAGCGTGACAGCCCAAACGTTTTCCAACAAAAACAATTTCTGCATTTGATGCATATTTCAGTAATTCTTCGTTTACTAAAGCATCGTACAAAACCACATCGGCACTTTTTAAAGCTTTAATTGCTTTCATAGTAATCAATTCAACGTCGCCTGGACCTGCGCCTATAATCGTCAATTTTGGTGTTTTTAAATTTCGCATAGTCTTCAAGTTAAATTGATATTCAGATCATTTAATTCGTCTGCCGAATTGATATTGGTCAAATGATAATTTTCACTTTCTTCGATATTGATAATCTGATGCGGCAATTTGGCTAGCAGATCCATCATTTTTAATTCATTAGAATCAATGGCTTCTTTTATAACCGGAACAATATTTTTTGAATAAATTCCGATTAATGGATGGGTTTTACTTTCGGATTCAAAAACTGTAATACCTGCTTCTTGAGTATGTTTTGAAATTAATTCCTGCAATAATTCGGTTGAAATTAACGGAATATCACAACTTAAAATCAAATTGAATTCGGTTTCAGAATGTGATAATGCCGTGTAAATCCCTCCCAACGGCCCTTTGTCTACTACTAAATCCTGTATTTTTTGATAGGGTAAATAATCGTATTCTTTTGATCCTGTAATCAGCTTAATTTGATCTGTTATGGGTAAAATTGCCTGAATGATATGTTCTATAAATGGTTTATCTTGAAACAAAACCAATCCTTTTTCTGACTGCATTCTGGTGCTTTTTCCTCCGCAAAGAATAAATACTGTTAGTGTTTCCATGGTTTTTTTGTTTCAGGTTTCAAGTTTTATGCTGAATGAGAAAAATTTACTCGCAACTTTAAAATTAAGTCGCCAAGCTGAATTGCTACAAAGCTTTGCGTGCTTTGCGGTTCAATTCAATTTATTTTCAAGGAAAAATCAATTTAACGCTTGCCATTAAAATTACTGTCCCTAATACCATTTTTAATGTTCTGTTAGAGAAAGAGCCACTTCCGTAAAAACCTCCTAACATTCCTCCTACTATAGCAATTGGAACGAGATAGAAACTTTCCATCGGAATAGTTTTCCCTCCTAAAAAGAATCCTAACATTCCGGCAAATGAATTCACAAAAATGAATAAACTCGATATTGCCGCCGATTCTTTTACTGATGCCCATCCTAAAAATAATAGAATCGGACTTAATATAATTCCGCCGCCTATTCCCAGCATTCCAGATAACAATCCGATAGCAAAACCAATTGCCAAAGCAAACGGAAGATTGATTTTTACTTCTTCTTTTTCTTTAAAATTAAAAACTCCAAACAATCTCAACGCTGCAAAAACCAATACAATTCCTAAAACAATTTTATAAATCGCATTATCTAAGGTGATAAAACCTCCAATAAACGCTGCTGGAATCGATGCTATCGCAAACGGATAAAATAGCTTGGGTTTGAAATAATTGTTTTTATAATAAAACAAAAACGAAATACTCGAAACAAATAAATTCAACAGCAAAGCCGATGGCTTCATTACAGAAACTGGAAAAGCAAAAATGCTCATCAAGGCCAAATATCCCGAAGCTCCGCCGTGCCCTACACTTGAATATAAAAATGCTATTATAATTAAGGCAAAACTGAATAATAATATATTTTCGGAAGTTAGGAGACTCATATTTTTGTTTAATCGTTTATTTGGTTTACTGTTTAATCGTTTTTATTTGCTATGTGTTTTTAATTATATAGCGCTTTTCGTTTTTTATCTAAAATCTATCTCTTTATTCTTTATTCTTTATTCTATCTAAAAAACTCTAATCAATCGGCAGAATCGTTACCGACTCGCCTTTTTTAATATTTTCGACATCCTGGGGCACTATTACTAATCCATTCGCTACAGCGAAAGAATTTAGCATTGCAGAACTTTGTCCATCTAAAATTTCAACACTTGTTTCATTGTATAATGCTTTCAAAAAAAGTGTTTTACCTATGTTATTTACGATGTCATTGTCTAATTTTCGAATAATCTTCGGTAAATGTGTATTAGAGAACCCCATACGGTTTTTGACTGCTGGATATACATAAATATAAAAATTGGTCAGAGACGAAGCGGGATTTCCTGGTAGCGCAAAAACCAAAGTATCTTTTTTAGAACCAAAAAACATTGGTTTTCCAGGTTTTTGATTGATCTTGTAAAAAAGCTCTTCTACTCCATTTTTCAATAGTGCTTCTTTTACAAAATCATAATCCCCAACAGAAATTCCGCCAGATATAAGCACAATATCATTCTTCTCAAGAATGGACTTCAATGCTTTTTTTGTCGCTTTTAAATTGTCTTTAACAGTATGAACTTTGATTTTATTAACTCCAATAGTCTGCAATGCAGCCTGAAGCATTACAGAGTTGCTTTCGTAAATTTTGCCTTTTGAAAGTTTTTTACCTGGTTTTACTAATTCATTTCCTGTGACTAAAATAGCCACTTTCGGTTTTTTAAAAACTGTTATTTCAGTAATTCCTAAACACGCTAAAAAACCAATTGCCGCCGGCGTAATCAATGTATTAGCTTCAAAAACAACATCTTCTGCATTAATCTGTTCCCCCTTACTTCTTACATTAGCAAACGGTTCTGGCATTTTTGCAATTAAAATTGAATCTCCGTTTACCATTACATGTTCTTGCATAACAACGGTATCGGCATCATTAGGAACATAAGCACCAGTAAAAATACGAACAGCTTGAGTCTCTTTAAGTTTTATATTGGCATGATCTCCAGCTTGAGAAATACCTACCACATCAAACTGATGTCTTCGTGAATGAATAAAAGCATAACCATCCATTGCTGACTGGCGAAAAGGAGGCATTGAAATTGGCGAATAAATTGTTTCTGCTAAAATATATCCCAAAGCTTTATGCACTGAAATTTTCTGAGTGGACAAAACAGAACTATTTGCTGCAACAATTTCTAAAGCTTCTTTTACTTCTATCATTTCTTTGGATTATAAAACTAAGTAAAAATACTTAATACAAATATAAGTATTTATCATTAGGTTGATTAAAAAATTTAAATTTTCTTTTTGCGATGTATAAAATTACTCTAATTTATTCAAAATCAACTTTAAATTCAAGTTTAGATTTTAAATAATAAACAGTAAAAAAGCTTTTCACGCCTTTTTTTGTCGTTTTTATCATTTAGAAATCTGTTTAGAGCTATTTTCAAATTAAAAATAAAGTGTAAAATACTACAATTTTACTTAATTTCTAAGATTTCTTTTAACATTTATTGTAAACTCAAAGATCTTGTCAACACCTTTAAAATAAGGCGATGAGTGAAATTATCTTTTTTAGAATATCTCTCTACATGCATATTTTTCAAAAAAAAATCAACAAACTTTTGGTTTTTATTATATAAAATTTAACTTTGTCTATAGGATTAGTAGAGTTTAAGATAATATTTCCAACTATAAAAATTATTATTGTGAAAACAACAGAAAGCATATCGCGTTACATTCTTCCTAAAAAATACACTTATAGCACTATTTGTTATATGTGTTTCTGTTGTTAATAATCTACCTTTATTTTGTTTGCCTTTAGAATACATATCAAAGCAAATCAAAAAAAAACACCACCAAAAATATTTACTGAATTTTAACCAAAAATCTCTCCGATGCATTCAATTGTGTTGGATCAGATTCTTGAAATCCTACCTATTATTCAACAAATTAAATAACTAACAACTAAAAAAACTAAAATGAAAACATTGCAAACGTGCTGCTGTAAATAAAAAAAGCCATTTCTGCGGCAACAGAAATGGCAAGGCTTAAAGAACATTTATCACTAAATCAAGAACACTTTTAGAGTGCTGTATAAACAGTGCTCAGGGCGTCTTGTTAATTACTTAAAACCAACACAAAGAAATGAAAAAAAAGTTAAACATACACATACTGCTGTTTCTACTCTTGATAATGGCAGGATTACAAGCCCAAAATACCACGCCGCTTATCCAATCTAAACTTGACGGAACTGTTGTAGATGCCATTACAAATCAGCCTATTATAGGTGCTTCTGTAACCATTAAAGGAACAACTCACGGGGTTGTAACCGATGCAGAAGGAAAATTTTATTTTCAGACGGGACAGAAATTTCCTTACACTTTGATTGTAACTTACATCGGATATAAAAAAATTGAAGTAATTGTTGAGAAAAATCCAGTAATCATTAACCTTAAAGAAGAACGCCAAGAACTAGACGAATTGGTTGTGGTAGGTTACGGAACTCAAAAAAGAAAAGACATTACAGGTTCTGTAGCTTCAGTTCCAAAAGCCAATTTATCTCAAGTAACTTCATCGGCAGATAATCTTTTAAGAGGTGCTGTTGCGGGAGTTGTAGTTACGCAAAGTTCTGGTCGTCCGGGTGCTTCTTCTAGCGTTCGTATTCGTGGAGGGAACTCTATTACTGCTGGTAACGAACCTTTATATGTTGTAGACGGAATCTTAATTTACAATGACAACAGTAACAGCGGCGCTGGAGTAACGTATGCTGGTGCTAGTGTAAATGTCCTGTCAACTATAAACCCTGCCGATATTGAATCGATAGAAGTCCTAAAAGATGCATCGGCGACCGCTATTTACGGTTCTCGCGGTGCAAACGGAGTTGTAATTATTACGACTAAAAAAGGAACAAAAGGACAAGATAATATCTCGTACCAAGGCTATTTCGGTTTCCAGAATATTTCAAAAAAATTAAAATTAATGAATGCCAGCGAATGGGCAAGTTTAAGAAACGACGTCCAAGCAAGTATTGGCCAAGCTCCTTCTTTTTCAGCTGCCCAAATCGAAGCTTTAAAGACTTCTGGAAATTACGATTGGCAATCGGCAGCATTTGTAACTGCAGCACCTGTTCAAAGTCATAATCTATCTTTTTCTGGCGGTGACGAAAAATCAAGATATGCTATTTCGGCAGGTTATTTTGATCAGGATGGTATTGTATTAGGTTCTGATTTTAAACGTATTTCACTACGCGCCAATTATGAACGAAACTATTCGCAGAAATTCAAATTTGGCGTAAATGCAAACTATACCAATTCAATTGCAAACGGAGTGGGTACAAATGGTGGTGCAGCAGCTGGAAGAAATCCAAACCCGCTTGTAAGTGTGGTTTTGAATGCTCCTGTTGTTCCTATTAAAAATGCAGATGGAAGCTATAATGTAACTGACAATCCTTACGCAACTTCTGTAAATGGTTATATTCCGAACCCAATTAACGACTTGGATAATACAACTAACGAAACTAAACTAAACAGAATCCTAACTAGTTTATTTTGCGAATATAAATTCAACAAAGAATTAACTGCGAAAGTGGCAGTGAGTGGTGATGTTTTAAACACAAAACAAAATTACTATGCTCCTTCAAACACAACGACAGGAGCCGGGACAAAAGGTTTAGCTTCTATCGGAGAAAGATCTGTCGGTTCTGTTTTGAATGAAAACACATTAAATTACAACACCCATTTTGGCGAAAATCATAAATTTTCTGCTTTAGGAGGTTATACGCTTCAATATACAAAAGGCGAAGTTGTAAATGCTGGAGCTCAAACTTTTGTTAATGATGCCAATACTTACAATGCTATTCAAGATGGTGTTCCAGTAAAACCATATAGTGATGCTTATGAAAGTGTTCTAAAATCTTGGTTAGCGAGAGTAAATTACTCTTATAAAGGAAAATACAATTTAACCTTATCTGGACGCGCAGACGGTTCTTCTAGATTTGGTTCAGAATCGCTTTGGGGCTATTTCCCTTCTGCAGGATTTTCATGGAATATTACCGATGAAGAATTTGCCAATAACATTAAAGGTGTAACCGAAGCAAAACTGAGAATTACAGCGGGAACAACAGGAAACCAAGAAATTGGAAACTATCTGCCTTTGGCTTCAATGGGATCTGTAAATTATTCTTTTGGAGGAACATTATACACAGGTCTAGCGCCTACCCGATTGGCAAATCCAGATTTGAAATGGGAAAAAACAAATCAGTACAACGTTGGACTGGATTTATCCTTATTGGACCGAAAAATCAATTTTGTTTTTGATGTGTATTACAAAAAAACAAAAGACCTGTTAATTAATGTTCCAGTACCGTTGAGTTCTGGTTATGCGACAGTGCTTCAGAACATTGGAGGAGTTGAAAATAAAGGTTTTGAGGTTGGTTTAACAACTGAAAACATCAAAACAGAAAACTTCGCCTGGAACTCCAACATCGTATTTTCTTTAAATAGAAATAAAGTTACTGAGATTGGAAATGGTGTAAACGAATTTTTCCCAGTAGTTCCAAATGGTTCTTTGTTGCAGCAGCAGCCTGTTATTGTAAAAGTTGGCCTGCCTTTGGGAAGTTTCTGGGGATACAAAACCAACGGAATTTTCCAGACTCAGGAAGAAGTTAATACACAGCCAAAAATCAACAGTTTAGCAAATACAAAAGTTGGAGATAGAAAATATGTAGATACCAATGGAGATGGTGTTATTACAGCACTTGACAAAGGAAATTTAGGCACTTCTCAGCCCAAATTTGTTGGAAGTTTCAGTAACACTATTTCCTACAATGATTTTGATTTGAACTTTTCATTTCAAGGAGCTTACGGAGGAAAAATCTTCAATGCTTTAAATCAGCAATTAGAAATTTCGACTCTTGGAACCAATGCTGCGTCAACTCTGAATGACAGATGGACACCAACAAACCCGAGTAATGAAATTCCTAGAGCATCTAGTTCTCCGCTTGGAATTGTTTCAGAACGTTATGTAGAAGATGCTTCTTTCTTACGATTAAAACTAATCACTTTAGGATACACTTTACCTAAAAGCGTTTCTAAAAAATTGGGAACAAAAAGCGTAAAATTCTATATCTCAGCAGAAAACCTCATCACGTGGACCAAATACACTGGATATGATCCAGAGGTAAGTTCATACGAACAAAATAACTTATATCCGGGAATCGATTTTGGTTCTTATCCAAACTCCAAAACATTCATCTCGGGCTTGAACGTAACTTTCTAAGTAAAAAAATATATAATGAAAAAGATAATCATAACATTCCTTTTAAGTGCCGGTCTTTTCGTATCGTGCGCTGACCTTGAGGTAACACCTACCTCTTTTGTAACCGAAGACAATTATTTTATCACGCAAGACGATGCTACTGCAAGTGTAACTGCTGTTTACGCTTCTTTAAGTATTGATCCCGGTGAACAGAGTTTGTTTGGAAGAAACCTTTATTTCTTAACTGATATGGGTTCTGATTACGCAGCGGCAGGGGTTTCTGCTACCAACCCACAGGTTAGGGCAATGAGCAGTTTAACGCACGATGCTACTAATGACCGTGTTCAGGTAGCATGGAGACAAATTTACAACGGAATCAACAGAGCCAATGTGTCTATTGATAATATTCAAAAAGTTTCTGGTTCAGAAGTAATTAAAACTAGGTTAATTAATGAAGCCAAATTTATTAGAGGTCTCTTGTATTTTCAGGCAGTTCGTCTTTGGGGCGGAGTTCCTATTGTTTTACATGAAGCGACTTCTATCAATTTAGGTGATTTAAAAACCAATCGTTCTACGGCTGATGAAGTTTACAATCAAATCATTAAAGATTTAACAGATGCTGAAGCTTTGCCTAAAACCTACACCGCGGCAGATGCTGGACGCGCTACTTCTGGAGCTGCCAAAGCCATTTTAGCAAAAGTATATCTGACTCGAAAAGACTGGCCAAATGCTATTGCAAAATCTAGAGAAGTAATTGATGGCGGTTACGGATATGCTTTGTTTGAAGATTTTCAGGATATTTTCACCAAAACAAAAAAGAACGGAAAAGAGCATATTTTCTCTGTTCAATTTGAACCCAATCAAGCAGGAAACGGTTCTAGCGGAAGTACTTTTCAATCAACATCATTTACTGGGTTTACTGCAACAGAACCAGCAGATATTATCTCAGACGTAGCGTTGTTTTATGACATTTATGCTCCTGGAGATAAAAGAAGAGATGTGAGTTACGCCAAACAATTGTTGAATCCGACAACTGGAACACTTTATACTTTTCCGAAACCAATCTTCAAAAAATACTTGGATTTATCCAATTTGGCCACTCCTGGAAACGTAGCGATCAACTTTCCTGTTATTCGTTATGCGGATATTCTTTTGTCTTTAGCGGAAGCGATAAATGAACAAGGCGGACCAACGGCAGAAGCATACGAATTAATCAATCAAGTAAGAAGAAGGGCTTTTGGAAAGCCTATTACAACTCCAGATGCTGCTGTTGATTTATCTGGATTAAATCAGAGCACATTTAGAGCGGCGATTCAGGAAGAACGAAAAAAAGAATTTGTTCAGGAAGGACAAAGATGGTTTGACTTAGTACGATGGGGAACATTGGTTACTGAAGTGAAAAAAGTAACGGCTAAAAACTCGGTTTCAGAACGAAATAACCTGTACCCGATTCCGCAAAGCGAAAGAAACATCAACCCTGATGGATTACCTCAAAACCCAGGTTATTAAAAAATTTAAACACATAGAGACATAGATATAATTTTTAAAATAAAAGGAATTAAAGAGAAACATGTTTCTCACACATAGCTATGTGAATTTAAACAAGTGAAAAGCCTTTTACCACAAAGCAAGTCTATGATTCTATGTGTTGAAAAAATAAGAACCATTATTTAAATAACTAAAAAACTATAAACAATGAAAAAATTTAAAAATAGCATTGCAGTCAAAAGTCCGAAGAAAGGGCTTTTGATCACTGCTTTCCTGATTGCACAATTGGGAATAGCGCAGGAACAGACAGAATTTAAAGGAGTAATCGGAAAAACATTGGCAGATTCTAAAGAATATTGGCCAGATCCTGTAACAGCACCAAAAGGAGCTCCAAATATTGTTTGGATTCTTTTAGATGATGTCGGATTTGGAGCTTCAAGCACTTTTGGAGGCTTGATTAATACGCCTACTTTTGATAATCTGGCAAATAATGGTCTACGTTATACCAACTTCCATACAACAGCAATTTGTGCACCTACTCGTGCCGCGTTATTGACAGGAAGAAATTCAGGAAGAGTTCACGTAAGCGGATTTTCTCATACTATTTTATCTGCTGGTTTCCCAGGTTGGGACGGAAGAATTCCTTCTGATAAAGGAACAATTGCAGAGATTTTACGTGACAACGGTTACAACACTTTTGCAGTTGGAAAATATGGTGTTACGCCAGATGAAGATGCTACAGATGCAGGTCCGTTTGACAGATGGCCAACTGGAAAAGGCTTCGATCATTTCTACGGATTCTTAGGTTCTCAAACCGATCAGTACAATCCTGATTTAGTGGAAGATCAAGTTCATATTAAACCTGACGGACGTCATTTAAACGAATTGATTACAGACAAAGCCATCAGTTATATTCAGAAACAGCAAAAAGCGGCACCAGGAAAACCTTTCTTCTTGTATTATGCGCCGGGAGCAGTTCACGCGCCTCATCAGGTAGCTGAAAAATGGGTGGAGCCTTATAAAGGAAAATTTGATGAAGGCTGGGATGTTTACCGCGAAAAAGTATTGGCAAACCAAAAGAAATTGGGAATATTTCCTCAAAATGCAGGACTGCCAGATCGCAACGCTTTAATTACTGAATGGAAAAAATTAACTCCAGACCAAAAGAAAGTATACGCAAGATTCATGGAAGTTTATGCCGGATTCCTAACGTATACCGATTATGAAATTGGAAGAGTTGTGGATTATTTAAAACAAAGCGGACAGCTGGACAACACTTTAATTTTTGTGGCAATTGGTGATAATGGAGCCAGTAAAGAAGGAACATTGCAAGGAACAATCAACCAGAGTTTGTTTGCTCAAGGAAAAACGGATGAAGAAAACTTTCAAAGTAATTTGAACAATATCGGCGAAATTGGAACGGCAAAAGGTTTAAACACCAATTATCCTTTAGGATGGGCACAAGCAACCAATGCTCCTTTCAAAAACTGGAAACAAGATGCGCAATCTGAAGGCGGAACTCGTAATCCTTTAATTGTTTTTTATCCAAACGGAATTAAAGATAAAGGCGGCATTAGAAACCAATACAGCCATGTAACCGATTTGCTTCCTACTACTTTGGCTATTGCCGGAATTAAAGCTCCAGAATATATCAAAGGAATCAAACAAGATATTATTCAAGGTTCTTCTTTCCAAGCTTCTTTGGATAATCCGAAAGCCGAATCATTACACAAAGTGCAGTATTACTACATTTTTGGAAACAGAGCAATTTATAAAGACGGATGGAAAGCTTCTGCAGCACATTTACCAGATTCTTTTGCTGTAAAAAAATCTTTGGGAAGCAACGAAAAACCTGCTCCAAGCAATTTTGATACAGATGTTTGGGAACTATACAATCTAAACGAAGATTTTAACGAACGTAACAATCTGGCGAAAAAATATCCTGAAAAACTGGCTGAACTTCAAAAGCTATTTGACGAACAAGCCAAAGAAAACAACGTCTATCCTTTGATCGATTGGCAGGATGTTTACAATAGAAGAATTCACAATACAAGCGCCGACAAAGGAAAAACAGTTTCTGACTTAATCAAACAAGCAACTAAACCTGGAGGAACCAATAATTAATTATACCCAACCTGCAAGGTTTTGAAAACCTTGCAGGATATAAAAACATACGATTATGAAACGAGTAGATTATGAAATTATAGGAAAAAAGATTGTCGTGGGGATAATCTTGTTTTTAGTTCCACTGGCAATTCTAGCTGGCGGATTAGCAGTAATAAATCAATTTTTAAAATAAGAAATCATGGCTATAGTTCAAAAAGAAAAATTAACAAGAGACTTAACAATAAGCTTCTTCATTTATTCATTGCCTGTCGTGGCAATTTATCTGTATTTTAAACTAACAGGCGCAGCTGCAAGTGAATCGCATATTACACTGCCTTCATTTTTAGAGTTTGCACAGCCTGCTTTTGCAAACATTAGAACTTGGGGATTAACTGTTTTTATGCTGGTTCTAGGCGTAATTGAATTTGCAGCAGGATTATATGACGACGAATGGACAGGCGAAGAACGCAAAATAGATATCGTTTGTTTCTTAGCTCCAAAATTGCTTTTGCCTCCTGTAATTGCTTTTTTCAGTTTAACTGCTCTTCCTTATTTATTACCAAACTTAGCTAACTCATTGTCATGGGTTCCGTTTTGGGGAGGCTTTTTCTTAATTGCCATTGCCGACGATTTAACGCAGTACTGGTATCATAGATTGCATCACCAAGTTCCGTTTTTATGGCGTTTTCATAGAACACACCATTCGGCTCCGTATATGGGAATGGCGATGGCGTCTAGACAAAACTTTATTTACACGGTTTTCTTCTCTCAAATTTATTTGACAGCAACACTGACTTATTTAGGTTTAGGGCTTCCTGCCTTGTTTGTTTTAGTAATTAAAAGTTTTATCACTTTGGGAGCGCATTCTAGCATTCCATGGGATAAGCCTTTCTACAAATACAAAGTATTGCATCCAATTGCGTGGGTTTTAGAAAGACTGATTTCTACTCCTGCCACACATCAAGCGCACCACGCAGATACAAGTGGAGATGGTGTGGGACACTTTAAAGGCAATTTCGGAAACATGTTTTTTATCTGGGATATCATTTTTGGAACGGGATTGATTACTCGAAAATATCCTAAATCATTTGGAACAAAATCGTACAAACAAGAAGAATGGTACGCGCAGTTTCTTTGGCCAATTTTTAAATCCAAAAAAGAAGGAAGCTGTCTTGCCGATGGAGTATTATCACTTCCGTTAAAACCTAAGGCAGTTGCCGAAGAAACTCCTAAACCTGTTTTAGAACAAGTATAATATTTACTGATATGAAAAATCAATTTTTAAAAACCAGTATAACAGCAATTGCCTTTTTATGGGCAGTTGCTGCTTTTTCGCAAAATGAAAGTCATAGTTCATTGTCATTAGATTCATTTTATTCGAAAATAAAAAGTCAAAAAAATCCGCAAATTGTCGATGCGAGAACTCCTGACGAATTTGCATTGAATCATATTGAAGGTGCCGTAAACTTTAATCTTCAATCTGAAAACTACGCGCAATCTATTGCTAAACTAGACAAATCCAAACCTGTTTTTATCTATTCTATCGGAGCTGGCCGAAGTGTTGCTTTAGAAAAAGAATTATTAAAAAATGGTTTTTCAGAAGCCTATAGTTTAGAAGGCGGAATTGCCAACTGGATTGGAAACGGAAAGCCTTTTTATTCTAATCTAAAAAGCAAATTATCACTGGCAGAATTCAATAAAATCATTGCCGATAACAAGACCGTTCTGGTAGATATTGGTTCCAAATACTGCGGTCCTTGTAAAAAAGTAAAACCAGTTCTAGAAACCATACGATCAGAATATGGAACAAATTTAAAAATCGTAGAAATTGAACTGGAAGACAGCCCGCAAGTTATTGCCGATTTAAAAACTGTAAAAGTTTTCCCGACCTTGATTTTATATCAAAACGGAAAAATTGTTTTTAAGAAAGAAGGCATCAACGATTTGAAAAATGAAGTTGATGTTGCATTGGCTTCTAAATAGAGAGCCACAATATTGTCATTTCATTAAAATAACTAACCAAAAACAATATGCCAACCAAGAAAAAAATTACCAAAGTTGTTCTACCAATTTTAATCATAATGCTTATTCTGGCAGCGTTTCTATTTTGGCCCATAAATACAAATGGAACTTTAGTAAAAGAAGACCAAAAACTAGCCGAAGGCAAAAAGGAATTTTTAGCATCCAAAGCTCCGTCTGATTCAGCATCAAGCAAAAAGACGAATATCATTATTCTCCTTGCCGATGATTTAGGCAAATATGATATTTCGCTCTATGGCGGAAAATCGACTCCTACTCCACAAATTGATTCTTTGGCTGCTTCTGGAGTTACTTTTACTGATGGATATGCGTCTGCAGCGATCTGTTCCCCTTCACGTGCGGGGCTAATTACAGGAAGATATCAGGAACGTTTTGGACATGAATATCAGCCTGGAGATCGTTATCCTAAAAACAATTTAGAATATTATGCTTTTAAGTATTTGCTGAATACCAACAATTGGAAATTAAATGATAAGATCGAATATCCGAATGATGCTTCAATTGCAACGCAAGGCTTGCCTAAATCTGAAATCACATTTGGTGATCTCGCCAAAAGGCAAGGTTACAGAACCGGAATTATCGGAAAATGGCATTTAGGCCACAACAAAGGTTTCTTTCCTTTGGACCGTGGTTTCGATTATCATTATGGGTTTTATCAGGCATTTTCACTTTATGCACCTGAAGATGATAATCCCGACATCATTAATCATCATCACAAAGATTTTACCGACAAAACCATTTGGGGCAAAGGCCGTGTTGGAATTGGGCAAATTCGCCGAGACAGCACCATTATTGATGAAAAAGCGTACTTAACCGAAAAATTTGCGGACGAAGCTGAAGCTTTTATTGATAAAAACAAGAACAAACCTTTCTTGCTTTATATTCCGTTTAACGCTCCGCATACGCCTTTTCAGGTTCGTAAAAAATATTACGATCGTTTTCCGAATGTTAAAGATGAAAACAAACGCGTTTATTTTGCTATGATCAGTGCTTTAGACGATGCAGTTGGAAGAATCCGTGAAAAAATCAAAAAAGAAGGTTTGGAAGAAAACACTTTAATCGTTTTTGCCAGTGATAATGGTGGTGCCGATTATACTTTTGCTACGACAAATGCCCCTCTTAAAGGCGGGAAGTTTTCTCATTTTGAAGGCGGAATTAATGTTCCTTTTGCACTTTCGTGGAAAGGAAAAATCAAACCTCATACTGTTTACAAAAATCCAGTAAGCACTTTAGACATTTTCACAACCATTGCCTCGGCGATTGGTTCTGATTTACCAAAAGACAGGATTTATGATGGAGTCGATTTAGTCAAAACCGTAAATGAAAATAAAGTTGCTCACAAAGATTTATACTGGCGCTCGGGCGATGCAAAAGCGATTAGAAGTGGCGACTGGAAACTCGTTATCAGTGGAAAAACACATGAAAAATGGCTGTACAATCTTGCTTCAGATAAATTTGAAACAACAGACCTCTCTCAAAAAAATCCTGAAAAGGTAAAGGAATTACAAGTTGCTTTACAAAACTGGGAAAAAGGATTGATTAAACCGCTTTGGCCAAATCTAACCTATTATGAATTTGATTTTGGCAAACAAAAATACTTTGTCGATCTCTAATTATCCTTTATACAAACCCGACAGGTTTTAAAAACCTGTCGGGTTTGATCTAAAATTCAAATCTATAATTAATACCTACAAGGTTTTGGAAACCTCGCAGGAAAGAAAACAATTAAATGTCAACCTCAACAAAATTTACTATACACGAAGACTGGACCGTCGTTATTCTCGGTTTTATCATTATCGGAATTTTACTTTTTATTTTTCTTCCACAAGTTCCTGTCTTTAAATGGACAAACGGAAATGATTTAATAAACAATGTTTTCGAAATCAAAAACATTCGAACAATTAGTTTTCAATTCCTTTATTTTATTTCTATCGGAACAATTGGAACTTTCTTAGTTGGGAAATCAATTAAAAATTTCATTTTGGGTTTTCCAATTATTTATATCCTAACGATAATCGCCTTAATACTTGCAGGAAATTCTGAAGTAAAAGCTCTAAATCTGGAAGCTGTTATTTTCAGTTTAGTTATCGGATTGATTATCGGGAATTTTTTCAAGCTTCCAGAATGGTTTCGCTCTGCTTTATCAACTGAACTTTTTGTCAAAATTGGATTGGTTTTATTGGGAACGAGTGTTATTTTTTCGGATATTTTAAAGGCCGGATCTTTAGGTTTAATTCAGGCTTTGGTGGTTGTTTTGTCTGTTTGGTATTTTGCATTCTGGTTGTGTAAAAAACTAAAAGTAGACGACGAATTAACGATGATGATTTCGAGTGCGGTTTCTATCTGTGGCGTTTCGGCAGCGATTGCAACTTCGGGAGCTATAAAAGGAGATTCTAAAAAACTCTCTTATGTCATTTCGATGGTTTTGGTTACTGCCATTCCGATGATGATTTTTATGCCCATCATTGCCAGCCATTTTAATTTTCCTGAAGAAGTAACTGGAGCATGGCTTGGCGGAAGCATTGACACTTCTGGAGCAGTTGTCGCTTCTGGAACTTTGGTTGGTGAAACTGCTTTAAAAATAAGCACGATTGTAAAATTTTCTCAAAATGTTTTATTGGGTTTAGCCGCTTTTGCCATTTCCATTTATTGGACTTACACTCACAATAAGTCTTCTGAAGTTCAAGAATCAAAACCAACCCTTGGCGTAATCTGGGAGCGTTTTCCAAAATTTGTCATTGGTTTTATTGCAGCTTCTATTGTCTTTTCGTTTTTTATTGCACCAGAAACCCGAGAAAGCGTCAAAGAAAGTTTAAAAAATCTACAGGGACTTTGGTTTGCTTTGGCTTTTACAAGTATCGGTTTAGAAACTAATTTTAAAGATTTACTCCAAAGCAATAGCAGAAAACCTTTAATAGCTTTTCTTGTTGCGCAATTCTTTAATATCATTATTACATTGATTATCGCTTTTTTGCTTTTCAAACCTTAAAAAAGTATTAATATTCCATATCAACCCCGACAGTTTTTAAAAACCTGTTGGGGTTCCTTTTATAATTCAGTATCAACCTAAAAAAAGCAAGTAAAAACTGTATAACAAAGGAGTTTACATCTTCATTTATTTTTTCAAACAAAAACATTAAACAACTAATTTACAACGTTTTAAAAACACTAATAATATATTTTAAATTCTTTAAATATACTTTTTACCAAAAAAATTAAATAATCTTTTGGTTTTCATTATAATAAAATTAACTTTGTCTATAGGATTAGTAGAGTTTAAACAATAAAGAACTACATTTTGAAAACAACAGCTTACACATCGCATTACATTCTTCCTGAAAAATTCACTTATAACGCTTTTAGTTATATGTGCATGTGCTGTTAAAAATTCTATCTCAGTTTTCGTTTCTTATCGAAAATAAAATCACAAACTAGATTACATCTTGACAATAAACGATTAATACATAAGTATTGAACGATTAACTATGTCAAAACCATATTAACTAAAAAAATAATAACTAAACAAGATTACAAAATGAAAATAATGCACTGCCCTATCCTTTCATAGTAAAAACCATTTCTGCGGCAACAGAAATGGCAAGACTCAAAGAACATTTATCACTAAAGAAAGCCTTCGGAATTTGAAAACCAATTTTCCGTACCGCTTTATTATTTAAATCCAAAAAAGTAATGAACAAGCAATTACATGCCTTTTTGTGGCTTTTTGTATTCTTAATTTCGATCGGAATTAAAGCACAAAACACGCAACCCTTAATTAATTCAACCTTAAATGGTACCGTTGTAGATCAGGTTACCAATCAGCCCATTCCAGGTGTAACTATTCAGATAAAAGGAACAACGCACAGTTCTGTAACCGATTTAGACGGAAAATTCTATTTTCAAACGGGACAAAAATTTCCTTACACTTTAATCGTAAGCTATTTAGGCTACGTTACAGCAGAACATATCGCAACCAAAGATTTCATTCAGATCTCACTAAAAGAAGATGTCAAAGAATTAAATGAAATCGTAATCATTGGATACGGAAGCACTTCCAAAAAAGATTATACTGGAGCTGCCGAAACCGTAGCTCAAATGTCATTAAAAGCAACTCAGAAAACATTGGAAAGTTCACTTCAAGGTTCTGTTGCCGGTGTTAACGTAACACAAACTTCTGGTCAGCCGGGTGCAGGAATGAGCATTCGTATCCGTGGCGGAAGTTCTATTCAGGGCGGAAATGAGCCTTTGTATGTAATTGACGGATTTCCGTTATACAATTCAGAAGTCACTTCTGGCGTTTTGAGCGGTACACCGACCAACCCGCTTTCTACCATAAATCCGTCAGACATCGAGTCGATTACGGTTTTAAAAGACGCTTCTTCAACAGCTATTTACGGTTCTAGAGGAGCAAACGGAGTTGTCATTATCACCACCAAAAAAGGCTCAAATAATGCTACCACTGTAAATTATGATTTTACAATTGGGCAACAGTCGGTTCGTAAAAAAGTTGATGTGCTAGACGCACAAGGTTTTTCAAGATTGAGAAATGCCGCTTTATACGATTCTAACCCATCAGGCGGACCAAACCAATATCTGACTGATGCACAAATTGCTCAATTAGGAAAAGGAACCGACTGGCAAGACGCGGCTTTCCAGAAAGGATTGACACAAAATCACCAATTAAGTGTTTCTGGCGGAAACAATCAGACCAAATATGCGGTTTCTGGAAATTATTACAATCAGGAAGGTATTATAAAAAACACAGGTTTTGAACGTTTCAGCGGACGTGTAAATTTAAATTCAAAAATAAGCAGCAAAGCACGATTCGGATTAAACTTAACTATCGCAGAAACCAAAGCAAAAGTGGCGCCAACTGGTTTGGTTACAGCTTTATTGAGCATGCCACCAACTGCAACGATTTATGAGCCAGACGGAAGTTATACTTTAAGAAATCCGTTTGAGAATATTTTTGCTAACCCAATTGCGACTTTAAACGAACGCAAAAACCAATCTATTACCGATCGTATTTTAGGAACTATTTACGGCGAATATGATATTTTGAAAAATCTGGTTTTGAAAGTTTCTTTTGGAACCGATATGATTTTCAACAAAGAAAAAAGCTATCTGCCATCTAGCATTTATGAAGGTTCGATAACAAACGGAGAAGGAAAAATTGGAACTGCCGATTCCAGAAGCTGGTTAAACGAGAATACATTGACCTATACAACAGTATTTGGCGAAAAACACCATCTGAATGCTTTGGCGGGTTATACGCAGCAAAGTTCAACCAGAGAATTTAATACTTCTGGATCACAGCAATATGTCAACGATATTACGTCTTACTACAGTTTACAAAGCGGAAATGTCGCTTTAATGCCAACTTCTGGTGAAAGCACTTGGGGATTGAATTCATTTTTATCAAGAGTAAATTATAATTATGATTCGAAATATTTCTTAACAGGAAGTATTAGAGCCGATGGTTCTTCTCGTTTCGGAAAAGATAATAAATGGGGTTATTTCCCTTCTGTAGCCGCAGCTTGGCAGATTAGTAACGAATCGTTTTTTAATCCTGTAAAAGACGTTATCAATAGTTTAAAAATCAGAACAAGCTGGGGCGCTACAGGAAATCAAGAAATTGGTGAATACCAGTCTTTATCGACTTTGACGAGTGTAAAATATCTTTTCGGAGATCAGATTTATACAGGTTTTACGCCTACGCGAATTGCAAACGACAATTTAGGATGGGAATTAACCAATCAGTTTGATGCTGGTGTTGATGTTGGTTTCTTCAATGATAAATTGAATTTAACGGTTGATGTCTATCGCAAAACCACCAAAGATTTATTGTTAGATGTTCAGCTTCCGTACACAACAGGGTTTACTTCTTCACTTCAAAACTTTGGGTCTGTAAGAAATCAGGGAATTGAATTTGGTTTGAATGCTTCTCTTGGAAATACTGCATTTTCTTGGACATCGAACTTTAATATTGCCTTCAACCAAAACAAAATTATTGCTTTAGGAAACGGTGCCGAATTTTATACTTTCGGAAACTACATTTTAAAAGTTGGCGAGTCTTTGGGAACTTTTTATGGTGCCGTTACAGACGGAATTTTACAGACAGATGAAGTTGCCACAAAAGGCGTTTACACAGGAAATGCAGCACCAAAAGCTGGAGATCGCTTGTACAAAGATATTAACGGAGACGGCGCATTTACAACTGCAGCCGACAGAACCAGTATTGGCGATGCACAACCTGATTTTGTTTTCGGATTCTCAAATAATTTCACTTATAGAGGTTTTGAATTGGCCATTTTAGTAAATGGTTCTGTTGGAAATAAAATCCTGAACGGAAACTTACAGGCTTTAGAATTATACAATGGACAGCAAAATGCTTCAACGTCAGCTTTAGATGCGTGGACACCAACAAATCCGAGCAATACAACACCTCGAGCAAAATTAGATCCAGCTCCAGTTTTCTCTAATCGATTTGTAGAAGATGGATCTTTCGTGAGATTAAAAAACATTGCTTTAAGTTACAATCTTCCTAAAAAAATATCAGAGAAATTAAGTTTGACCTCTGTAAAATTCAGAGTAATTGGAGAAAACTTATTAACGTGGACAAAATACACTGGCTACGATCCAGAAGTAACAAACGGAACGACAATTTCTCCAGGAACAGATACTGGAATTTATCCTGCTTCTAAAACAATCTCAGGAGGTTTAATCGTAACATTCTAAAAGACTTATCATGAAAAAAAATATAATATTCAGTCTAGCGGTACTCTTTTTAGTGAGTGCTTGTAATACTTTAGACGAAGATCCGAAAGCATTTATTTCGTCTACCAATTTTTATAAAACAACCGAAGATGCCGATGCTGCAGTCATTGCGATTCATAATGCTATAAACAGTTCAACACATACGTTGTACAATCGTTTAATTCAAATTGCTACCGAAATGGCAACAGACGATTACGAAGCAGGACCGAGAGCCAGAAATGCGCATGTTAGAGCTTTGTCCAATTTAACGCACGATGCATCAAATGACCGTATGATCGAATTGTGGAGACAAAGTTATGACGGAATCAATAGAGCGAATGTGGCTATTGATAATATTGCTAAAAATCCAAATCTTAATTCACAGAAAGACAAAGATTTAATTAACGAAGCAAAGTTCTTAAGAGCCTTATTATACTTTAACTTAGTACGATGGTTTGGAGATGTTCCATTGGTTTTACACGAAACAACAGTTTTAACGCCAGAAGCAATCAATGTTAGCAATACGCCTGAAGCTGATGTTTATACTCAAATTGAAAATGATCTAATTGATGCCGAAGCACTTCCAGTTGTGCAGCAAAATAAAGGTCGTGTAACCAGTGGAGCAGCAAAAAGCATTTTAGCGAAAGTATATCTAACCGAAAAAAAATGGCAGAAAGCAGCCGAAAAAAGCAAAGAAATCATTGACAGTAAAGTTTATGATCTATTCGAAAATTATGCTGATGTCTTTAATGTGGCAACCAAAAACGGAAAAGAACATATTTTCTCGGCTCAGTTTAAAGGATTAACCAACTGGAACGGAAATATGCTGGCTTCTACAGCAGCACCAACTTCTGTTCCTGGAATTGCAGGAGATCAGGCAGATGCATTACATAAAGAAGGCGGTCTTTTTGAAGCTTTTGCAGAAAATGACAAAAGAAAGTACATCACTTTTGCGGTAGAATTTGTGAGTCCGACCGACGGAAAAACATATAAAGTAACACCTCATTTTAATAAATATTTTGATCCTGCAACGCCAACTTCGCCTGGACAGTCTTCTAAAAACACGCCAATTATAAGATTTGCAGAAGTATTACTGATTTATGCAGAAGCTTTAAACGAACAAAACAGCGGTCCAACTCCAGAAGCTTATGCAGCAGTTGACCGAGTAAGAACCAGAGCAGGCATTGAATTATTGGCTACAACATCACCAGCATTAAGTCAAGATGCTTTTAGAGAAGCGGTTTTTGAAGAAAGAAGAAAAGAATTGGTTTACGAATATCAGCGCTGGTTTGATCTGGCAAGAAGAGGCCCAGATTACTTTGTAGCAAAATTAAAAGCGGCAGGCAAAACCAATGCGCAACCCAAACACGTTCACTTTCCTATTCCGCAAAGAGAATTGGATTTGAATCCGAATTTGAAGCAAGTTCCGGCTTGGAGATAATTTTTTAAACACATAGAAACATACTTTTTAAATGCTGTTTAAATTTAATATAGCTATGTATTGAGAAATGTATTTCTCTTTTACATACTGCTTAAAGCAAAAAAATCTATGTTTCTATGTGTTAGAAAACTTTTAAAAATTAAAAATATACTAACAGTAAATTATAAATAAGATGAATAAAAGAATAAACATTTTATTTTCTGTTTTATTGACAGGAATAATAGGTTCTCATGAAACCGAAGCCCAAACCGCGTCATCTAAACCCAATGTAATTTTGATTATGGTGGACGATATGGGATATTCAGATTTAGGAAATTATGGATCTGAAATTAAAACGCCAAATCTAGACCGTTTGGCTAAAGAAGGAACGCGACTTCGCGAATTTTACAACAACTCAATTTGCGCGCCAACAAGAGCTTCTCTATTAACAGGACAATATCAGCACAAGGCTGGAGTTGGTTATTTTGATGTAAATCTAGGTTTACCAGCTTATCAGGGTTATCTCAACAAAGAATCTTTAACCTTAGGAGAAGTTTTCCGTTCTGGTGGTTACAGCACTTTAATGTCTGGAAAATGGCACGTAGGTTCTGAAGATCAAGCGCAATGGCCCAACCAAAGAGGTTTTGATAAGTTTTACGGAATCTTAAAAGGAGCCGCGAATTATTTTGATACAAAACCGCTTCCATTCGGAAAAACGGCTTATCCTGTAAAAATGATTCGTAATAATGAGGAATTACATCCAAAAGATGATTCGTACTATTTCACAGATGAAATCGGAAACAATGCCGTTACTTTCTTAGACGAACAAAACAAAGAAAACAAGCCTTTCTTTTTATACTTAGCATTTACAGCGCCTCACTGGCCACTGCAGGCAAAACCTGTTGATATTGCCAAATACAGAGGAAAATTTGACGAAGGCTGGGATGCTT
This sequence comes from Flavobacterium humidisoli, assembly GCF_023272795.1. Taxonomy (NCBI): domain Bacteria; kingdom Pseudomonadati; phylum Bacteroidota; class Flavobacteriia; order Flavobacteriales; family Flavobacteriaceae; genus Flavobacterium; species Flavobacterium humidisoli. The sequence goes on from NZ_CP096829.1 coordinate 5,158,103, forward strand.
TAAGAGAAAAAAGAATTCAAAAATTAAAAGAAAACGGCATTCTGCTTCCAGGTCAAACTATTGCTCCTCGTGACCCAGAAGTTCCAGAATGGGATAAATTGACTTACGACGAAAAGCAATTTTGGAAAGCCAAAATGGAAGTTTATGCTGCAATGGTAGATAACATGGACCAAAACGTTGGAAAAGTTTTAGACAAATTAAAAGCTTTGAAAAAAGACAAAAATACTCTGATTATTTTTATTGCTGATAATGGAGCTCAAGGTGGTTTTAATACTTACAATCCATTGAGAAGAGGTTTGGTTCGTAACGATGGACCAATTGGAACTTCTGGTTCTTTTGATTATCAGGAACAAAACTGGGCATATTTATCGAATACTCCGTTACAAGATTATAAAAACAATATGCACGAAGGCGGATTCAGCTCTCCGTTTATTGCTTGGTATCCATCAAAAATTAAAGCGGGAAGAATCGATAAAGGAACTGGACATATTATTGACCTTGCTCCTACTTTCTACGAATTGGCTGGAATCGAATATCCTAAAAATTTAAATGGCGTAACTTCTAATCCACTTCCAGGAAAAAGCTTACTTCCAGTTTTATTTGATAATGCTTCCGAAGTAAACCGCGGCGCGCCATTATTCTGGGAAAGAGCTGGGAATAGAGCGGTTAGAGAAGGAAAATGGAAATTGGTTTCCATTTATCCGTCTTATCAATGGGAACTTTACGATCTTGAAGCAGACCGTGGAGAAACAACCAATATTGCCGCACAAAATCCAGGAATTGTAAACGATCTTTCGGCAAAATATTTTGACTGGGCAGATAAAACTGGAGTTGTAGAATACAGCAAATTCAAACAAAAAGGAGAATTAATTCCGGGTGCTGCTGCTAAGAAATAATTACTTTTTTTGATATTTTAGTAATTATGCAAAAAAGCGATTGTTATTAAGACAGTTGCTTTTTAAAACAAAAAAATGGTGTACAAAAAAAGCAGCAATTTATTTGCTGCTTTTTTATTTTATATTTCCATTCGATTACCTAAAATCATTCAAAGATTTCTCAATAATCTCCAGACATTCATTAATTTGTTCTTCTGTCATTACCAAAGGCGGAGCCAATCTAATTTTATTTCCGTGAGTTGGTTTTGCCAATAATCCGTTATCTCTAAATTTTAGGCAGATTTCCCAAGCCAAATCAGATTCTTCATCTGTATTGATTACGATGGCATTTAGAAGTCCTTTTCCTCGTACCAGCGTAATTAAATCATTTTTCTCAGCAATTTTATTTAATCCGTCTCTTAAAATAACTCCTAAACGTTCTGCATTTTCAGCCAATTTTTCGTCTTTAATAACTTCAAGAGCTGCAATCGCTACGGCCGCTGCAACAGGATTTCCTCCAAAAGTAGAACCGTGCTGTCCAGGTTTAATCACATTCATGATTTCGTCATTACATAAAACAGCCGAAACCGGATAAACGCCACCAGAAATTGCTTTTCCTAAAATTAAAACATCAGGCTGCACATTTTCGTGATGAACGGCTAATAGTTTCCCTGTACGTGCAATTCCCGTTTGAACCTCATCGGCAATAAAAAGAACATTGTGTTTTTCGCAAAGCGCTTTCGCTTTCGCTAAATAACCTTCAGATGGAACATAAACTCCTGCTTCACCCTGAATAGGCTCAACCAAGAATCCAGCAATATTTTTAGATGAATTTAAAGCATTTTCAAGAGCTTCTAAATTATCATATTCAATTTTGATGAAACCATCTGTAAAAGGACCGAAGTTTTTACGCGCTGTTTCATCATTTGAAAATGAAATGATAGTCGTTGTTCTTCCATGAAAATTATTCTCGCAGACAATAATCTGTGCCTGATTCTCAGGAATTCCTTTTACTTCATAAGCCCATTTTCTAGAAATTTTCAATGCGGTTTCAACTGCTTCAGCACCCGTATTCATTGGAAGAACTTTATCGAAACCAAAATATTTCGTTACGTATTCTTCGTAGTTTCCTAATTTATCATTGTAAAAAGCACGAGAAGTCAAAGTCAGTTTTTGCGCCTGCTCTACCATTGCATTTACAATTTTAGGATGGCAATGACCTTGATTTACCGCAGAATAAGCAGATAAAAAATCATAATATTTCTTTCCGTCGACATCCCATACATATACGCCTTCTCCACGCTCTAAAACTACAGGAAGCGGGTGGTAATTATGAGCACCATATTTGTTTTCTTTATCAATCAAAACTTCTGATTTTGATGAAAGTGTTTTTTCTGTACTTATCATAATATGCTTTTTATTTCTACAAAAATATCAAAATTAAACGAATTAACACCCAAAAAACAATATTTTGACTTAAATACAACAAAATAAAAGTCAAAAACTCAATTTAAGCACTTTTAAAAAGACATATTTATTTTTTTTGGAAATGAGATTATGTGCTGTTTATTAAAAAAAAGAATTACTTTTATAAATAACAAAAGACCCAATTTTTAAACGATTTTTATTGAATGGAATTATTAGACGAATTTGATATTAGCATTATTAAAGAATTAGAAAAAGACGGAAGAATGGCCTTTTCTTCTATCGCTACTAATCTTAAAATATCAAATACAATGGTGCATCAGCGTATTAACAGAATGATTGAACAAGGTGTGATTTCTGGAATAAAACCCATTATTCAAGAAAAGAAAATTGGTTACGACTGGGCTTCTTTTACTGGACTTACATTAAACAAAGATTCTGATTCTGAAAGAATTATTGAGGCGCTTAAAGAAATCCCTGAGATTACCGAATGCTATTATGTAACAGGCTCTTTTACTCTTTACATAAAAATTATAGCAACAAATCACGAACATATGCGCCGCATTCTTTACGAAAAAATCGACGGAATTCCAGGCATTGACAAAACCGATTCTATTGTAGAATTGGGCTGCGCTTTTAAACGAAACATATCCTTATAAAAAAAGAAAAACATTCTTTTAAAGTATTGGTTACAAACCTCACAAGAATTTACTTGTGAGGTTTTTTTGTAACATAATATTTCTGATATTTGTTAAAAATTGAAGAAATTATGAAAAACTCCATAATCATTTTATTCAGTGCAATCTTATTCTCAAATCTTATGAATGCGCAATTAAAACCAGTAAAATACACAGAAGGAAGCCAGCAGCTTAATGGCTTATTTATAAAATCTGCAAAAAAAAGCAGTAACAACTCAGGAATCTTACTTTTACCGGCATGGCTTGGTATTGATAATGCTTCTAAAGGAATCGCAGAAGAACTATCTAAATTGGGCTATCATGTTTTTATCGCTGATATCTATGGCGAAGGAAATTATCCTAAAAATACCGGAGAAGCTGGAAAACAGGCTGGTTTTTATAAAACAAATTTCGAAGCGTATCAAAAACGTATTGATGCTGCTTTGAAAGAATTAGTAAAATCTGGCGCAAATGCCGATAATATTGTTGCTATTGGATATTGCTTTGGAGGAAGCGGTGTTCTTGAAGCGGCCCGCGGACATTTGAATGTAAAAGGTATTGCTTCCTTTCACGGTGGTTTAGGAAAAGATGCCAGCAGAAAAAACGAACCGATTTCTACGAAAGTTCTTATTTGTCATGGAGCCGATGATCCGTTTGTTTCAAAAGACGAAATTGCTGCTTTCCAGCAGGAAATGCGTGATGGCAAAGCAGATTGGGAGATGATTTATTATGCAAATGCCGTTCATTCTTTTACTAATCCTGAAGCGGGAAATGATAATTCTAAAGGTGCTGCATATAATGCTGTGGCTGCAAAAAGATCTTTTGACCATTTACAGCTTTTCTTAAAAGAAGTCCTGAAAAAATAATTTCAAAAAACAAATACCTAAAAACTACCAGAACCAATCAATTAAAATAAACCAATGTCACATAACAAAATTAGAGAAGACAAAACTTGTCTAAATTGCAGGCATGTTGTGGAGCAGAAATACTGCCCAAACTGTGGACAAGAAAATAGCGATAGCCGAAAAACTTTTCATCATTTATTTATTCACTTTTTTGAAGATTTAACCCATTACGAAAATGCTTTTTGGAAAACAATAAAAAATCTTCTTTTTAAACCTTCAACGCTTACTAAAGAATATCTTTCGGGAAAACGTTTGTCTTATCTTGCGCCAGTTCGACTTTATATTTTTATAAGTTTTATTACATTTTTATTGATTTCAATGTTTCCAAACAATGTAGGTGAAAAAATTGACAAAAGTGAAGAAGCGCTGAACAAAGAAATTTCTAAAGCTAGTGATAGCTTAAGTATAAGCAGAAAGGATGACAAAAGGTATTTTCATTTTAAAACAATGAAAGAACTTGATTCAATTCAAAAATATGGAAAAGAAAGCGAGAAGCTAAATGCATCTTCTTATTGGTTTTCTGAAAAAGCAATACACGTCACGGAAAAATACACCAAAAAAGAAATTTATGTAAAATTTGTTGAATCGTTCTTTCACAATCTTCCTAAAATTCTCTTTATAATCATGCCGTTTTTTGCTTTTTTCTTATGGCTTTTTCATAGCAAAAAAAGGTGGTATTATTTTGATCACGGAATTTTCACACTCCACTATTTCTCTTTCCTCTTACTGATTTTCCTCATCATGTTTATCATTGATAGGGTTATTGGTCTTTTTGGAGAAGATAGCCCACTAACTTTTATATCATCCATTACAACATTTGCAGGAACCATTTGGATGTGTTATTATTTTTATCCTGCACACCACCGTTTTTATGGCGAATCTAGAATAGTCTCTTTTATAAAAAGCTTTTTATTGTTTATAATAAATTCTCTTTTTATCCTATTTTTACTCAGTTTATACGTTCTTTACACATTTATTAATTTACACTAACTAGAATGAAAAAAATACTCATTTTATTATTAGTTGTTACTGCGTATTCTTGTAAAACTGCGCAGTCAACAACAGCCAAAGACAATTCGGATCCGTCAAAATATGTTAAAGCTATCAGCGAAAAAGATCTTAAAAAAATGCTTTACACTATTGCTTCTGACGAAATGGAAGGTCGAGAAACGGGTTCTAAAGGACAGAAAAAAGCAGGTCTTTACATGATCGAGCAATACAAAAAAAGCGGAATTTCTTTTCCAAAAGGAGCATCGGATTTCTATCAGCCAGTTCCTGCAGCATTTATGAACGCAAAACGCAATCAGAATCTTCCAGATTCTGAAAATATCTGGGCTTACATTGAAGGTTCAGAAAAACCAAACGAAGTTTTGGTAATTTCTGCACACTATGATCACGTGGGTATCAAAGATGGCGAAGTTTATAATGGCGCTGATGATGATGGTTCTGGAACTGTAGCAGTGATCGAAATGGCTAAAGCTTTTGCTAAAGCTAAAAAACAAGGTCACGGGCCAAAACGTTCTATTTTGTTTCTTCATGTAACTGGTGAAGAGCATGGCTTACACGGATCTCGTTATTATTCTGAAAATCCATTGTTTCCTATTGCCAATACAATCGCAGACATCAACATTGACATGATCGGACGTCGTGATGTTGAGCATTCAAATACAAACAACTACGTTTATGTAATTGGTGCTGACAGATTATCTTCTGATTTACATAATGCAGTTGTAGCTCAAAACGAAAAATATATCAAAATGGACTTAGATTTTAAATTTAATGATCCAAAAGATCCAAACCATTTCTATGAGCGTTCTGACCACTATAACTTTGCAAAACACGGTATTCCAGCTGTTTTCTTCTTTAACGGAGTTCACGAAGATTACCACGGAAAAGGTGACGAGCCTCAAAAAATTGAATACGACGCTTTAACTAAAAGAACAAAACTGGCTTTTGTCGTAGCTTGGGATTTAGCTAATAGAGAAAATAGACCGGTAGTGGATAAAAAATAGTTACTAAGATTCTAAGATGCTAAGATTCTAAGTTTTTCTCTTAGCAACGGTTATAAAAAAAGGATGAGTTAAACTCATCCTTTTTTTATTTTATATCTTTTTTGATTTAGTTTTACTCAAAGCTAAAAAACTTAGAATCTTAGCATCTTAGAGCCTTAGCAACTTTAACTAGTCATTCATCGAAATCAAAAATTCTTCGTTATTCTTTGTTTTCTTGAAACGATCGTTCACGAAGTCCATAGATTCTACTGGGTTCATATCAGATAGATATTTACGCATAATCCACATTCTTTGTAAAGTTTTTTCGTCTAGTAATAAGTCATCGCGACGTGTACTTGACGATGTAAGATCGATTGCAGGGAAAATACGTTTATTCGCTATCTTACGGTCTAATTGAAGCTCCATGTTACCAGTTCCTTTAAATTCTTCGAAGATTACTTCGTCCATTTTAGAACCAGTTTCTGTTAATGCAGTTGCGATAATACTTAAAGAACCACCGTTTTCTACATTTCTTGCAGCTCCAAAGAAACGTTTTGGTTTTTGCAATGCATTGGCATCAACTCCTCCACTTAATACTTTTCCAGATGCTGGCTGAACCGTATTATAAGCTCTTGCTAAACGCGTAATAGAGTCTAATAAAATCACAACATCGTGACCGCATTCTACTAAACGTTTTGCTTTTTCTAATACAATATTAGCAATTTTTACGTGCTCTTGCGGCTCTCTATCAAAAGTTGAAGCAATAACTTCACCACGAACACTTCTTTGCATATCAGTAACCTCTTCAGGACGCTCGTCAATCAAAAGAACAATTAAGTAAACTTCAGGATGGTTAGCTGCAATTGCATTTGCAATATCTTTAAGAAGCATTGTTTTACCTGTTTTAGGCTGTGCAACGATCATACCACGCTGACCCTTACCTATTGGTGAAAACAAATCTATAATTCGGGTTGAAATAGAACTGCCTTTTTCGGCTAGTTTGAATTTTTCTGAAGGGAAAACAGGTGTCAAGTGTTCAAAAGAAACTCTATCGCGAACAACTTGCGGATCGTGTCCGTTAATTTTTAATACACGAACCAAAGGGAAAAACTTCTCGCCTTCTTTAGGAGGGCGAACCACTCCTTTTACAGTGTCTCCAGTTTTCAAACCAAATAATCTGATTTGTGAAGTTGATAAATAAATATCATCTGGAGAAGCTAAATAATTATAATCTGATGAACGTAAAAATCCGTAACCGTCAGGCATCATTTCAAGAACACCTTCACTTTCAATAATTCCGTCAAATTCAAAATCAGAATCCCTGAAATTATTATTGTTCTTCTTATTTTTATGATTAGGATTTTGATTATTGTGATTTCCGTTTCCATTGCCATTCCCACTCTGATTTTGATTCTGATTTGGGTTCTGGTTTTTATTCTGATTCGGATTGATCTTTTTAGCAGGAGCAATTTGAGGAGTTTTTTCAGCTGTTTCGGCTGTTGGCTCAGAAGTAATTGGCTCTGATGGGGCTGCTTCTACATTTTCCTCTGCAGGAACTTCTTTTACAGCCTCTTTCTCTTTTTTAAGAGCTACTTTTTTCTCGTATGCCGATTTGCTGAATTTTACAACTTTCGGCTCTTTTTTTGCCACTGGCTCTTTCTTATCCTGTACTTCTACTGTTGCCGTTTCTGCAATTGGCTCAATTGTGTCTGCAGCATCGTTTTTTTGAACAGTTTCCTCTACTTTATCAAATTCTAAAACGGGTGTATTTTTGGTATTTGCTGCTTTTGTTTTAGCTGGAGCAATTCTGGCACGCTTTGGTTTATCTTCTTTAGCATCAGAAACTACTTCTGTTTGAGGAGCTGGAGCTGGCGCAGTAGTGCTCTCTTGGTGTGCTAAAATCTGACTAATTAAAGTCTCTTTTTTGACACCAGTAATCTTTATTGTTTTAGCTAACTTAGCTATTTCTTGAAGCTCAGAAAGCTTCATTTCTTTTAATGCAGAAATATCAAACATGAATGTTCTATGAATTTAATTATTTTAAGGAATACTGTAAAAAGAATAGGTAGATAATTAATTTGAATTGACCGCAGTATGAAGTGCTTACGGTATTATGATGCAATAATACGAATAAAATTTTATCATACAATAGTATTTTAAAAAAAGAAAATATATTTTTGTAAAACATTTTTAGACCATGATACAAAGAATTCAGACTGTATATTTATTTCTAGCTTTTGCTGCAACTGGCATTTTAATGCTTTTTGTTCCGCTTTGGACAACTAGTGCAGGAAAGCCATTCTTTTTTATGCAGGACCAGCTTTATACTGTTTTATTAGGCTTAACGACTATGCTTAGTATTATCAGTATCATTTCATTCAAAAAGAGACAAAATCAGTTTGTGCTAAACAGACTTAATATAATATTAAATTTAATTTTATTAGGATTATTTGTATATCGATCACTAAATTTATCTGGAGGGACTGAGGTCTCTGAGAAAGGTATTGGGATGTTCATGCCGATTGTTGCTATCGTGTTATTAGTTTTAGCTAATAAGGCCATCAAAAAGGACGAAGATCTTGTAAAATCTGTTGATCGTTTGAGGTAAACCTATAAACTTAGTTTATTTTGTGCGAAGAAGAACCCGAATTTTGATTCGGGTTTTTTTTATGCCTTATTTTATCATAAATCAGACCTAAAGAGCATTATAAATGTGTGATTTACATGGTAAATTTGCATTTTCGAATTCAAATATAATCATGACACCAAAAATAAGAATCCATCTTGCAGATGATCATCAGGTATTAATTGACGGTCTTTCCAACCTGCTTCAAACTGTTTCAAATTTTGAAGTGGTCGGAACTTCTTTAGACGGCACCAGTGTTTATGATGATGTAATGAATGACAAAGCCGATGTTTTAATACTAGACATCAGCATGCCAAAGAAAGACGGCATAGAGGTACTGAAAGAATTTAGCGAAAAAAATATGTCTTGCAAAGCCATTATTTTATCCAGTTACGATGATCTAAAAATCATTAAAGAAGTTATGAAATTAGGCGCAAAAGGCTATCTGTTAAAAAATTGCGCTGGAGAAAATATTATAGAAGCTGTCGAAGCCGTTTATCAAGGGCAGGAATATTTTAGCGACAGTGTTAGAGAGAAAATTTTCAATACTTTTAGAGACAACCCTAAATTAAATCAGAACGCACTTATAGAAAACCCAATTTTAAGTCCGCGTGAGATTGAAATCATTATTTTAATTGCCTTAGAATACAGCGGCAAAGAAATTAGCAAAAAACTCTTTATCAGTTCACACACTGTAGAAACGCATCGAAAAAACATCATGAAAAAGCTTAATATAAAAAGTACAATAGGTCTGGTAAAATATGCTCTTAAAAACAATTTGATTAATCCTTAAAGATTGCTTGTATGTTTCGTTTCAAATTCATCCTATCTCTTCTTCTACTTTTTTCTTTTGAAGAAATTACTTTCGCACAGTTAAAGAATACAGCACAAACTTCACAAATCGAAAACAACCAAACGACCGTTAATTATCTTAGTAAATCCGAACAGCTTCGAAATAAAAAAATCGTTAGTTTAACCATTATACTCACTGTAATCATTTTTCTTTTATTTTACTTTTTATACCAAAACAACAAACTAAAACAGAAAATAAAACGAAAAGACACCAAACAGAAAATCCTTCTCAATATTATTAATTCTGGAATTGACTCTCAAGAAGTAGAGCGTAAAAAAATTGCTTCTTTTCTCCATGACAATATCAATTCACTATTATCATCAGCGGGATTACATTTAAATACCTTTACAGCTCAAAACGATTTAAAATCGGAAGAAATACGGAAAGCAAAAGCCATTCTATCAGAAGCGCATGAACTTTTACGCGATATGTCTCACGATCTTGTTCCTTCGCTTTTGGTGCGTTTTGGATTAATTTATGCTTTGGAAGATTTATGCGAGAAAAATTCAAATTCTGCAATTGAATTTGAATTTTCAAGCGCTATTCCGATCAGTAGAAGATATGTTGAAAAATTTGAAATGAAAATCTATTTCATAGTCAGCGAATTGTTTAGTAATATTACTAAACATAGCAATGCTAAAAAGGCAAAACTCTCTTTAGCTGAAAGAGAAAACCAACTAATCCTCCACATTTACGATGACGGAATTGGTTTCAAAACGCAAAAATTAAAAGACGCTGAAGGTTTCGGTTTAAGTAGAATTAGAGCTAGAATCAAAAAATACAAAGGAACTTTATCGATAACTTCAAAAGAAAATCAGGGAACCAAAATAAAAATTCAGATTCCGCTGCCACATTAATCACTTCTCTCCTATTTCGATAATTTCCAAATCTTTGATTTTATCATCATCAATTACAAAACGCAACATGGTTCTCACTTTATGAAAACCACTTTTCCCTGCCGCGCCTGGATTCATATGCAATAAATTATTCTTCTTATCAAACATTACCTTCAAAATATGTGAATGTCCGCAGATAAATAATTTAGGCGGATTCAAAGCTAATTCTTCTCTAACATTCTGATTATACTTTCCGGGATAACCGCCAATATGGGTAATCCAAACCGAAACATTTTCACATGAAAAACGATTATTTAGCGGAAATTCTAATCTTGCTTTTGCATCGTCAATATTTCCATAAACCGCTCGTAAAGGTTTTAGTTTTTTAATCGTATCTGTAACTACCAAATCTCCAATATCACCCGCATGCCACACTTCGTCTGCCTGAGCAACATATTTTAAAATAGTATCATCGATGTGACTGTGGGTATCTGAAAGAAGGAGAATTTTAGTCATTTTTTTTATGCAGGTTCAAAGGTTTGGAGGTGCAAAGGTACAAAGGTTTTCTTTCTAGAGGCTTACCAAAGTGCGTCTTAGTGTTGTTTTCAAATTTAGTTTTTTTCAATTTAACGTGAGACGCACTGCGGTGTGCCTCTACAGATATACGCAACGAAAAATCTTTGCAACTCTGAACCTCTGCAGTAAGACGCACTTCAGTGCGTCTCTACGGATATGCACAACGTAAAAACCTTTGCAACTCTGAACCTTTGCCCCTTTGCAACTAAAGAAAAAAACCTTAGCATCTTTTTTCGTACCTTTGCAACTCTGAACCTTTGAACCTCAACAGTGAGATATTTTATTCAATTCGCTTATAACGGAACACATTATCATGGCTGGCAAATACAGCCAAACGCTTCTTCAGTTCAAGAAACTTTAAATAAGGCTTTTTCGGTTTTATTAAATGAAAATATCAGCATTATGGGTGCTGGAAGAACGGATACTGGTGTTCATGCAAGCGAAATGTACGGTCATTTTGACACAGAAAAAAAATTAGACATTCCAATTTTAATTCATAAACTGAATTCTTATTTACCAAAAGACATTGCGATTTTTAATATTATTCTCGTTCACGATGATGCACATTGTAGATTTGATGCTACAAAACGAACTTACGAATATCATATCAATACAGTAAAAAATCCATTTTTACAGGAATTATGCTGGTATGTTACACAAAAACTGGATGTTGCTTTGATGAATGAAGCCGCACAGTTACTACTGAAGCACACCGACTTTCAATGTTTTTCAAAAGTTAACACTGATGTAAACACATTTGATTGCACGATTTTTGAGGCGTACTGGAAACAAGAAAACGAAAAACTGATTTTCACCATTTCGGCAAATCGTTTTTTAAGAAATATGGTTCGCGCCATTGTGGGTACATTGATTAATATTGGTTTAAAGAAAATTACTTTAACTGATTTTGAAAATATCATTGCCAGCAAAAGCAGAGAAAAAGCAGGATTTTCGGTTCCGGCACATGGTTTATATTTGACCAATATTTATTACGATTATTTATAGCTATTAGCTATAAGCTGTAGGTTTTAAGCACCAAAAATGTTAAGCCTATTGCCTAAAGCCTAAAGCTTAAAGCTTGAAAAAACAAATGAAAGCAAAAGCATTCGACACAGGACTATTCAAACGAATTTTAAAATATACACGACCTTATAAATGGCGTTATTATGGCGTAATCATATTTGCCATTTCGCTGTCTATCTTCGCTGCACTTCGCCCCTATTTACTAAAAGAAACGGTCGATGGCTACATCAAAACTCATGATAAAATAGGATTGCTGATGTATATCGTTTTGATGGGCGTAGTTTTGCTGATGGAGGTCTTTTCTCAATTTTACTTTGTTTATTGGGCAAACTGGCTCGGACAGGATATTGTAAAAGATATTAGAACCAAACTTTTCAAACACATTTTGAGTTTCAGAATGAAGTATTTCGATTTGGTTCCGGTTGGCCAGCTGGTTACTCGCGCTGTTTCAGATATTGAATCGATTGCCCGTATTTTCAGCCAAGGTTTGTTTATGATTATAAGCGATTTGATGAAAATGTTCGTGGTTCTTATTTTTATGTTTTATATGAACTGGAAACTAACCTGGATTGTTGTAGTTGCAATGCCTATTCTAGTTTACATTACCAGAATTTTCCAACGTAAAATGCAAGTGGCTTTTGAAGAAGTTCGAACGCAGATTGCCAATATGAACTCTTTTGTACAAGAGCGCGTGACGGGAATGAAAATCGTACAGCTTTTTAACCGTGAAAAAATCGAAGCTGAAAACTTTAAAGAAATTAACAACAAACATAGAGTTGCTTGGATTAAAACAATTTTGTACAACTCGATTTTCTTCCCGATTGCCGATATTATTTCGTCTATTACTTTAGGTTTGGTAGTAGTTTATGGCGGATTCAGAATTTTGAATGGAGATCATTTTACAACTTTTGGTGATTTGTTTTCGTATACCATGTTTATCGGAATGTTGTTTAATCCGTTGAGACAAATTGCGGATAAATTTAACGAGATGCAATTGGGAATGATTGCTGCCAATCGTGTTTTTGACATTATCGATACGCAAGATCATATTCAAGATACAGGAACCATTGAAGCGCCCGTTTTTAATGGAAGAATTGATTTTAAAGACGTTCGTTTCAGCTATATTCCAGAAGAAGAAGTCATAAAAGGTATTGATCTTTCGGTTTCTGCTGGACAGACCGTGGCAATTGTAGGTTCTACAGGAGCAGGAAAGTCTACTATTATTAATTTACTGAATCGTTTTTACGAAATCAATAGCGGAACAATCTGCATTGATGGAGAAAATATAGAAAACTATACTTTGGCTTCTTTAAGAAAACAAATTGCTGTTGTTTTGCAAGATGTGTTTTTGTTTGCCGATACGATTTATAATAATATTACTTTGCACAATCCAGAGATTACGAGAGATAAAGTAATTGATGCGGCAAAGAAAATTGGAGTTCATGATTTTATTATGAATCTGCCCGATAATTATGATTTTGATGTAAAAGAGCGTGGCGTTATGCTTTCCTCTGGACAGAGACAGCTTATTGCTTTTTTACGTTCTTATGTGAGCAACCCAAGCATTTTGATTTTGGACGAAGCGACTTCTTCTATCGATACCTATTCTGAAGAAATGATTCAGCGTGCGACAGAAACAATTACAAAAGGAAGAACTTCGATTATTATTGCGCACAGACTAGCAACAATTGTAAATGCCGACAAAATTGTGGTTATGGATAAAGGCTTGATCGTAGAACAAGGCACACATCAAGAATTACTTAATAAAACAGATGGTTATTACAAAAACCTGTACGATTCACAATTTTCAGTAGCTAATTAGCTTTACGAAATTACTTACATCCTTAATTTTCAAAATCTTACAAAAAATTAAATTACTAAAAACACGATTGTTCATTGTATTTAAGAAAAAATGAATTTATTGCAACTCAAAAATTTTAATTGTATTCTTACAAATAAATAAGTAAGTTTGAGAAATAAATAATCATTTTTAAAAAATCCTATGAAAAAAAAATTACTTTTTATCGTTTTCTTTTTAGTCTTTTCGGCTAATGCATTCTCCATGCAAATTTTTATAAGAGTTGTTGGTTCTACAGAAACTATAACCCTTGAGGTCGAAAGCTCTGACACCATTGATTACATTAAGTTTAAGATAATGGACAAAACAGGAATTCTTCCTGATACCCAAAGGCTTATATTTGCAGGAAAACAACTTGAAGACAGCAGAACATTATCTGATTATAACATTCAAAAAGAAAGCTCAATACATCTGGTTATTCGTAAGGAAATGTAATAATTAATATTTTTTTCTCCTATAGAAAAAAAGACACTTAAAATTAAAAATAAAAGGTTCTGACTTTAATTGAAACTCAGAAACCTTTTATCATCATATAGTGTTAAGAATTGATTTTGAATCCTTCAAGCCAAATGTGATGCAATTTTTAATAGCTAATTAACTTTACGAAATTACTTACATCCTTAATTTTCAAAATCTTACAAAAAATAAAACACTAAAAATACCTTTATTCATTGTATTAAAAGTAAATTTAGTCTAACACAACTCCAGCATACCACTTGTATTCTTACAAATAAATAAGTAAGTTTGAAACTTAATAATCATTTTTAAAAAACCTATGAAAAAGAAATTACTTTTTATCGTTTTATTTTTAGCATTTTCGCTTAATGCGTTCTCAATGCAAATTTTTGTAAAAACTTTGACTGGAAAAATCATAACAATTGAGATTGAAAGTTCAGATACTATTGATAATCTTAAGGCCAAAATATTCGATAAAGAAGGAATTCCAGTGGAATGCCAAAGAATCATATTTGCAGGAAAACAACTTGAAGACGGTAGAACACTATCTGATTATAACATTCCAAAAGAAAGCACAGTACATATGGTTCTTAGAACTCCTCCGTGTAATTAATTTATTTTGAAAGAAGATAACAAAGTTTTTAATTCTAAAACTGGGTTATATGCTTCAATTTTAAATACAATATGGGAAAGCAAAAAACTCTCCTAAAGTATACAAGCTTAAAAATAATGGGGTTTGACTTTTAATTAAAAGTCAAACCCTTTTTTCATATAGAGTTATGAATTGATTCTAATTGTTCTTCAAGCCCAATCTAGCATAATTTTCATTAGTAAAAAGGACCTCAATAATTTCAAAATGGGCTAAACCAGTAAATTAATAATTATTTAGCTATAAATTGACGTTTGTTTCTTAAATTAAAAAACTGCAGTATTCATAAATTGTGATTTAAAATCCGACTAAAAACTGTCAAAAACGCTTTAAAACGTTAAATTAGCGTTATAGAAATCATAAAATTGCCCTTTCACAATCAGTTAGATAGCAGAAATTTTTGGTTTATTCTTTATCTTTGAGAATATAGAAATCAAATGTAAAAGACAATGCCACAAAATAGATTTTATCCTGATGAAAAATTCAAAGAAATAGAAATAAATGCCTCATTACAATTAAGATACGCCATTTCGAACAGAGGAAGGCTAATCAGTTTTACCGACGATATTGAAAACGGACGCATCTTAAAAGGAGGTTTAAGCGACGGATATCCAACTTTCCGTTTTAAGGTTAAAAAAGACGATAAAATCGTAAACAAGTATCTCTTCTTATACAAATTAGTGGCTCAGTACTTTATTCCAAAAGATTCTGAAGATCAGACTTATGTTTTGCACTTAGATTATAACAGAGCAAACGATGATGTAAGTAATTTGCGCTGGGCAACCAAACAGGAAATGATGGCGCATAGCCGTAAAAGTCCACGTGTTATTCAGGCAAAAAAGAACTTAATTGAACACAATCTAAAAGCTGATGGACGAAAATTAACAACCACAAAAGTGATGCTAATTAAAAAAATCCTAGCAAGACCAGAACAAAAAACACGTCTTAAAATGATTGCAAAACAATTTGGCGTAAGCGAAATGCAAATTAGAAGAATTGCCAGCGGAGAAAACTGGGGACACGTTAAGATTTAATTTTTAATTGTGAATGGTAAATTATTAATTCATAATTATAAGCCACAGATTATACAGATTAACAGAGATTTTTTGAAATCATTTTAATCCTAGTAATCTGTGGCTTGTTTTTTTTGCCATCAACTATCAACCACAAACCATCAACAATTAATCACTAAATCTTAAAAATCACTTCATAATTCACAATTTACAATTCACAATTAGTTCGCTTTCTGTGAAAAGGCCAATATCTATATCTTTAAAAACAAAATTTCAAGTGTTCATATAAAATAAATCCTTAAATTCGCAATCACAAATAACAAAAGAAGAAATCGAAAGATGAGTTTCGGAAATACAAACTTCATTTTCGATAGTTAATACTAAAAGCAAAAAAAATGAAATACGACGTTATTGTTTTAGGAAGTGGTCCTGGAGGATATGTAACAGCGATTAGAGCTTCACAATTAGGCTTTAAAACTGCTGTAGTAGAAAAAGAAAATCTAGGTGGAGTTTGCCTTAACTGGGGATGTATCCCAACAAAAGCGCTTTTAAAATCTGCTCAAGTTTTTGATTACCTTAAACACGCTTCTGACTACGGATTGAAAGTTTCTGAATTTGATAAAGATTTCCCTGCAGTTATTCAACGTAGCCGTGGCGTAGCTGAAGGAATGAGCAAAGGTGTTCAATTCTTAATGAAAAAGAACAAAATTGACGTTATCGAAGGTTTTGGAAAATTAAAACCAGGAAAAAAACTTGACGTTACTGATAAAGACAATAAAGTTACAGAATATAGCGCTGATCACATTATCATCGCAACTGGTGCTCGTTCTCGTGAGTTACCAAACTTACCTCAAGATGGTGTAAAAGTAATTGGATACCGTCAGGCAATGACATTGCCAACTCAACCAAAATCTATGATTATTGTGGGTTCTGGAGCAATTGGAGTTGAGTTCGCTCACTTCTACAACTCAATGGGAACAGATGTTACTATCGTAGAATTTATGCCAAACGTAGTTCCTGTAGAAGACGAAGATATCTCAAAACAATTTGAGCGTTCTTTGAAAAAATCAGGAATTAAAGTAATGACTAACTCTTCTGTTGAGCGCATTGACACAACAGGAGCTGGAGTTAAAGCATTTGTTAAAACTGCAAAAGGAGAAGAAGTTTTAGAAGCAGACATCGTACTTTCGGCAGTTGGAATCAAAACAAACATTGAAAACATCGGATTAGAAGAAGTTGGAATCGCTGTTGACAGAGATAAAATCTTAGTAAACGCTTACAACGAAACTAACATTCCAGGATACTATGCAATTGGAGACGTTACTCCAGGTCAAGCTTTAGCTCACGTAGCTTCTGCTGAAGGAATTAACTGTGTTGAGAAAATTAAAGGTTTACACGTAGACCCAATCGATTACGGAAACGTTCCTGGCTGTACTTACGCAACTCCAGAAATCGCTTCTGTTGGTTTAACAGAAAAACAAGCAAAAGAAAAAGGTTACGAATTAAAAATTGGTAAATTCCCATTCTCAGCTTCTGGAAAAGCAAAAGCTGCTGGAAACGCTGACGGATTCGTAAAAGTAATTTTTGATGCTAAATACGGAGAATGGTTAGGATGCCACATGATTGGTGCTGGTGTTACAGATATGATTGCTGAAGCAGTTGTAGCTCGTAAACTAGAAACTACAGGTCATGAAATCCTTAAATCTATCCACCCTCACCCAACAATGAGCGAGGCTGTTATGGAAGCTGTAGCTGATGCTTACGGCGAAGTAATTCACTTGTAAAAACAAACCGTTTTACGGTTATATATAATTCTCAATTTAATAAATCCGATTTGTGAAAACAAGTCGGATTTTTTTGTGCCTTTTACCTTTTAAACTTTTATAGTTTTTGCAAATTAGGATTTTAAAATTTTAATACTATTTTCGCACCAAAATTAATCTAACCAATTACAAAAAAACAAATACTAGTATGAAAAAATTAATCCTATTTATAATATTAGGAATAACTATTAATGCGACAGCTCAAGAAGCTAACGTAGAAAAATCAATCTTTTCGGCACAAACAGGTTTTGCCGGAATTTGGCTTAACAACGAATTAAAACTTGCTAATTCAATTGCTTTAAGAAGCGAAATTGGTATCGAACACGATTTTGCAGTTGGAGATCATTATGATGAAGCTGGTTTTATATTACAACCCGTAATTACAGCAGAGCCAAAATTTTATTTTAATCTGAAAAAAAGAAACGCCAGAGGAAAAAATATTTCGAATAACAGCGGTAATTATATTTCTCTAAAAACAAGTTACCATCCAGATTGGTTTGTTATTAATTTAGATGATAATATCACTAAAAATGCAGATTTATCTATTACACCAACATGGGGAATGAAAAGAGCAATTGGAGATCATTTTACTTACGAAGCTGGTGCAGGAATAGGATACAGATTGGTATTTATTAAAGCAAATTCTAATTTTGGAAATGCACAAAGTGTAGATGATTTTGATTACACAAAAGAACAATTCTTGCTTTATTTTCATTTAAGAATAGGGTATACTTTTTAAGAAATTAAATTCTAATTTTTATATAATCCGATTTGTGAAAACAGGTCGGATTTTTTTATTTCAATATATCTAAAGTTCTTAAAATAATCTTCGTGTTTTTGTCTTAATAAAATTCAAAAATCATTAGATATCATTTTCCTTAAAGTCATAAAAAGATTACTTTTATAAATCATTATAAATATCCTTTTTTATGGAAGAAACAAAAATATTCTACGCCGACGGAGAAAATCCAAAAATGATCGAAGCTTACAAAAAAGCACAAGAAACTTTTAAATATTTCTGGAGAGAGTTATCTTGGGAATATCGCAGAATAATTCCTGGACTTGATGTAGCTTGTGTAAAATTGGCTTTCACTCAAGATATAGACGATGAAACTATCGTAGAACATATGTGGATTAACGACGTAAACTTTGACGGCGAAACGATATACGGAATTTTAGTAAATGATCCCAATGACTTAACCAATGTTAGTAATGGAGACGAAATTGCAATTCCGATTAATCAAATCAGTGATTGGTTATTTGCAAGTCAAGGAAAAACATACGGCGCTTTTACAATCCATGCCATACGCTCAGAAATGGACGAAGACGAAAGAAAAGATCACGACAATGCTTGGGGCTTAGAATTTGGAGATTACAATGACATTCTGGTTGTTACGAATCAGAAAGAAAAACCAGAGAACTTGGTGGAGCATCCGATGAGTATAAATATGAAAGAAAGTCTCATCGAATTCTTAAAAAACAATCCAGAAGAAATAGAAGCGCAAGACGATTTAGGCTACACTTTTTTGCATCGTGAAGCGATTGCTGGAAATCAGACTTCTGTAGAACTCATTTTAAAAGCCGGAGCAAATGCAAATGCAAAAACCAATAGCGGAAAAACAGCTTTAGATTTTGCCAAAGAACTCAAATGGGATCATTTAATACCTTTATTTCAATAAAAAATTTCAGAATCCGGTTTACCAAAAGTAGATCGGATTTTGTTTTAATAAACTGCTTTTCAAAAAAGAATATTTTTTCATTTTAAAATCAAAACTGATCATTTTTTCATCTGTTTGCAATAAAGAATGTGCTACTTTTGCAGCACCAAATCTAACATGCCATAGAATGAAAAAATTATTCTTTACGCTTATACTGTTATCTTCAGTTTTATCTGCCCAAACCAAAACCGACGCCGATTTTGCTTCCCGTTTAAAAAGCACTTTTTCTCAATCTACAGACTGTGTGAACGACTTCGAAAAAGTATTGAAACCAGCAGAACTTCAATCGTTAAACACGACCCTAAACGCTTTCGAAAAAAAACACCTTTATAAAATTGTGGTCATAACAACTCCTTCTGTTGAACCTTTTCAGTCTTTTGATGAATTTGCAGTAGATCTTGACAAATTTTTATCAAAAGACCCGCGATTAGATCCAACGCTTTTAATTGTTGTCAGTAAAACATTAAGACAAATTCAGGTTTTAAGTGTCGATTTTATAAAATACAAGTTAAATGCTGAAGACACACAAAACATAATCAGCACCTACTCTATTCCCGAACTTAAAAAAGGAAACTATTTTAAAGCTTTAGAGCAGGCTTCAAATGAATTCATGAAAAAATTACAACAACAATAAATAGGTCAAAATCCGATTTGCGAAAGCGAGTCGGATTTTTTTTTAATATCTGAAAACTACTAGTTAGAAAAAGACCTATTTTAGTGTAAAAATAAGTTTTACTAGAAATGGAATTAGAACAATACAAAAAAGAATTTTCAGAAGACGACGCCGTTGGATGGTTAGAAATTGATAAAGAATTTGACCGACTTTATCCAGGGCAGGAACCCAAACATTTTGCTCCAGCAATTAGCTATATGCTTGGCGGAGAACATCCGCTTGACGGTGTAAGTTATTACGAAAGTAAAAAACAAGAAGATCATTATCATTTTATTACTTACGGATTTTCTGAATTGTATTATAACGAAGAAAAAGTAGACGGAGAATTTAGCAAATGGGGTTTCGAACTTACTTTTAGATTAAAACCTTTTGAAGCCGATAATGGCAATCCAAGCTGGGCAATTGCACTTTTGCAAAATATCGCCAAATATGTATTTGACAGTGGAAATTGGTTTGAAGAGTTTCATTACATGCCAGCAAACGGACCAATTCGTCTGGACACTGAAACCGATATTACGGCATTAATTTTTGTGAATGATCCGGAAATCCCTAAAAAACAAACGCCACACGGCGAAGTTTCATTTTTACAAATCGTCGGCATAACTTCTGCAGAATATGAACACATTAAAGAAAATCCAGAAGGAGTTGAAGAAATAGTTAAGAAGCTAAAAGAAAACAATCCTTTACTAATTACCGATTTAAATCGAAAAGATTAAAATTTAATAGAATTTAAAATGATCAATTACAATAATAAAATCTTTAAACCTGTAAGCAACAGCGAAAATGGAGAAACCTCTAGTGAAACTGCATTTCATTACAAACAGGAAGGAAATATTTTAACATCAGAATATTCAGGAGGGAAAATCAAAAAAGGCCATCTTGTTGGATTAGTAGACGAAGAAGGAAACATTGAAATGAGGTATCACCAAATAAACGAAAAAGGAGAACTTATGACAGGAATCTGCACTTCTAAACCCGAAATAGTAGAAAACGGTAAAATAAGGCTTCATGAAACTTGGCAATGGACATCTGGCGATCTTTCAAAAGGAAATTCTGTAATTGAAGAACAATAAATACAAATTCTAAAATGGCGATCATAATAGAATCAAGAGATGCAGATTTACCTCATTTAAGAGAATTATTCTTAAACGAAAGACGGCGCACCTTTACAGAACAAGATATTTCAGAATTTGAATTAGACGATTTTGACAAGCAAACACAAGGCGAATATATTTTAACGGCTCTTGTAAACAATATCCCAGTCGGATTTATTTCGATCTGGATGCCAAACAACTTTATCCATCATCTGTATGTTGATGTTAAACATCAAGGACAAAATCTTGGTACAGAATTATTAAAAGCTGCCATCTTAAAAACCTCGTTTCCAATTACCTTAAAATGTCTTGTAAATAACATTAAAGCAATTGAATTTTATACTAAAAAGGGGTTTATAGAAAAATCGCGAGGAAATTCTAGCAACGGAACTTATATTCTACTTGAGTTGACAAAAGATATAAAACAACCATAAATGCTAAAGACATGAGCCAGATTCAAGATTACAACAATTCTCAGACCGCAGAAAACAAAGAAATCTGCGATCTTCTTTTAACGATTATAAATGAAAATCTTTCTGATGCCGAAAGCAAAATCTGGCATGCGCATCCTGTTTGGTTTCTAGATGGAAATCCGATTGTGGGTTATAGCAAATTAAAGGATTCTGTTCGATTACTTTTCTGGAGCGGACAATCTTTTGAGGAAGAAAAACTCCAAAACGAAGGTTCTTTTAAAGCTGCCGAAATGCGCTACACAAACAGCAATCAAATTAACCACGAAGACTTAAAACGCTGGCTAGAAAAAAGCAGAGAAATTCAATGGGATTATAAAAACATTGTCAAACGAAAAGGCGAACTGCTTCGAATAAAACCACTTTAAAAAAGCAATTATTTAATTTCCAGTTTTTTATCTTTAATCTTATTACTGACATACTGTTGTCGCAAAGGCATTTTATCTTTATAAAAAATGGATTACCGAATAATCTAGAAAAATAAAATTCAGTTTTACTTGGGCGTGTCCCTCCGGGTCAGGCTGTCCGCTATATCTTTTATGGTGAACCCCACCATAAAAGGATATCGCTCCCATCCTTCACGCATTTGGTATTCATAAGAACATTTTTGTTCTTATATAATTTGTACTTTAGTAAGATCAGAACTACAACCAAAAACACTCTAAATCATGCTAAAACAAATTTTCATCCTTCTCCTTTTTTGTTTTGCAATTCAATTGCATTCACAAGAAATAGGTTTTACAACTCCAGATTATAAAGCCATCGAAAAAGAAATCAACGACAAAAATTCAAAGTTTTACTATCCTAAATTAATGGAAAGACTCACGAAAAACGACACGCTTTTATCGCATGACGAATACCGCCATTTGTATTTAGGCTATGTTTTTCAACCCAAATACAATGCCTTTTGGACGTCACCAGACGAAGAACAGCTTCGCAAATATTATGACAAAGAAGAACTCGAAGTTTCAGATTATGACGAAATAATCAAATTGTCTAATCATACCTTAAGCGATTTTCCGTTTGATTTAAAACAGCTCAATTTCCTTACTTACATTTATCATTTAAAAGGAGACGAAACATCTGCAAAAATTGCCTCTTTTAGATTTCACAGCATCATGAATGTAATACTTTCTTCTGGCGACGGAAAGAAATGCGAAACTGGTTTTCATGTACTAATGGTCGATCATGAATACATTTTACTCAGTCTTTTCGAAATTGAATCGAAAGGACAGTCACTTGTAGAAAATTGCGATTATCTAAGTTTCGAAAAAGGCGCATACAATGTAGACGGTATTTACTTTAACATCGAAAAAATGCTAGAAAACGAAAAGAAAATGCTACGCTAACATACTTTAAAAAACAAAATACACAGCTTCAGCAGATTTTAATGCTGAAGCTTTTTTTTGATAAAAACTATTTATTTATTGTTTATCAATAAATTTTTATTATTTTAGCAGCATAACTTCTAATCTTGAATAGCATGGAAATTAAAATTGGAACACCGCAAATTCTAAAAATCCTGAATATCTTATCATGGGTTATTTTTATTGGCTTATGCGTAGAAGCCGGCATGTATCTTTTTAACGGAATTTATACTATGACCATAAACTCCTATAATGCTCGTTTTCTTCATTTGCTTGACTTATATAATTACAGTCCTAGTTTTTATATTCAAGAAATATGCTTTATCAGCATCGTGGCAATCTTAAAAGCCATTATGTTTTATCTGATTGTAAAAATGTTGCATGAGAAAAAATTAAACATCCAACAGCCTTTTACTGCCGAAATGGGTCGCTTTATATCTTATCTTTCTTATCTCGCTTTCGGAATAGGGCTGTTTTCGTTCTGGGCCTTCAAATTCAACAATTGGCTAATTATTAAAGGCGTGAAACTTCCTTCGTTAGAATCACTTAATTTGGAAGGCCACAGCATTTGGATCTTTATGGCAATTGTCTTGTTTGTTGTAGGGCAGATTTTTAAAAGAGGAATCGAAATTCAATCTGAAATTGACTTAACTATTTAAACAAAAAATTATGCCCATTATAGTAAATTTAGACGTCATGATGGCAAAGAGAAAAATGTCATTAAACGAACTTTCAGAAAAAGTAGATTTAACCTTGTCCAATCTTTCCATTCTAAAAACGGGTAAAGCAAAAGCAATTCGTTTCAGTACACTCGAAGCAATCTGTAAAGTTCTCGATTGCCAGCCCGGCGATATTTTAGAATTTTCTGAAGAATAATTTGAATTCGATTTAATTTGTATTTTCGTATGAATCAGATTAAAATTTCAAAACAATTATAAATCTAAAAAATCTGAAAATGAACATTCTCATTGTTTACGCACATCCGAGCAAAAAATCGTACACTTTTCAAGTTTTAGAAAGATTGAAACTAGCCTTGAATACTGAAAAATGGAATGTAGAAATCTCCGATTTATATGCATCCAATTTTGTTGGCGATATGTCTGAAGAAGAATACGAACGAGAAGGTTTTGCCAAAACACAATTTCCTATTCCTACAGATGTTTTAGCAGAACAAGAAAAAATAGAAAAAGCAGACTGCATTATTTTTCTATATCCTGTTTGGTGGAGTGATTGTCCTGCAAAATTAAAAGGTTGGTTCGATCGGGTTTATTCTGTGGGATATGCCTATGGACAAAATGAAACTTCAAGAAAAATGAAAACTATTCCGTATGGCCTTGTAATTTGCACAGCGGGACATCCGAATGAATTTTTGCATGAAATTGAAATTGCACAAAGCATGGAAAAAATTATGCTCGAAGACCGACTTGGAAAACGTTTTACGCATAAAGAAATGATTATTCTAGGCGGAACATTGGAACTAGAAAATGTTATGCCAACACATTTTGAACTCATAAATAAAATTCCTCAAAAATTTAAAGCAATATATAAACCTTAATTTTACCTTATAAGTATTATTGTGTTTTTGGGAATTATTATTTCTGTTATATCGTTGTTTGAAGGCGGTTTCTAAACCTCGACAATATAGAACGTGTCCGAAATACACCTTAAAAATGTCTTATAAACACCGTAATCAATTGATTTTTAGATTGTAATTTTACTTTACTAATTTAAAAATCAATTAATTATGAGTACGCACGATTTTACCACTACTATAATTGTCAATCAAACGCCAGACGAAGTTTTTAAAGCTATACAAAATGTTCGAGGCTGGTGGTCTGAAGAAATTGAAGGCAAAACAGCAAACAAAGGAGACGAATTTAAATACCATTATGAGGACGTTCATCGCTGTAAAATAAAATTGATTGAAGTAATTCCAAATCAGAAAATCGTCTGGCTGATTGAAGAAAATTATTTCAGCTTCACCAATGACGATACCGAATGGACTAACACAACGGCTGTTTTTGATATTTCGAAAGAAAACAATAAAACGAAACTCACTTTTACCCACGTGGGTTTAGTGCCAGAATACGAATGTTTTGAAGTTTGCAAAGCAGGCTGGACCAATTACATTGAGAATAGTTTGAAAAAACTAATCGAAACTGGAGAAGGTCTGCCGAATGCTACTGGAAAACCACAAATTGAAACCGAAAGAAAATTATCCGAAAAATAAAATCACATTTCATACTATTATTTTAGGCTAAGTCAATCATAGATTTGGCTAAATCTATTTTTCTAATGCTTCGCAACTTTGTATCAACAAAAAAATAATAGTATGAAAATTATAATTACAGGTTCTCTAGGGAACATTAGCAAGCCTTTAGCGAAAGCTTTATTAAAAGAAAAACATCAAATTACAATAATTGCAAGCAGTAGCGAAAGAAAATCGGAAATCGAAAATCTAGGAGCTCAAGCCGCGATTGGATCTGTTAATGATGTTCATTTTTTAACTCAAACCTTTACAGGAGCAAATGCCGTATATTGCATGATTCCACGTGCGAATTATTTTGATCCGAATCTTGATTTAGATGCTTTTACTCGTACAATTGGAAATAGTTATGCAGAAGCTATCGCAAAATCTGGCGTAAAAAGAGTAGTGTTTTTAAGCAGTATTGGTGCACATTTAGAACAAGGTTCTGGAATTATTCAGCGTTATAATGAAATTGAAGTGGTTTTGAACAAACTTTCAGAGGTTTCCATTACATTTATGCGTCCGACTTCTTTTTACTACAATTTGCTGGCTTATATCCCGATGATTAAAAACCAAGCGACTGTCGCTGCTAATTATGGAGCTGACCAATTGATTCCGTGGGTTTCACCAAACGATATAGCCGAAGCAATTGCAGAAGAACTTACAACTCCGCTTGACGGAAAAAAAATACGTTATGTGGCGAGCGAAGAAGTTTCTGGAGATCAAACTGCAAAAATTTTAGGAGAAGCGATCGGAAATCCAGATTTAAAGTGGAAATTAATAAGCGACGAAAAAACACTAAACGGATTAATTGCTGTTGGAATGCAACCTAAAATTGCACAAGGTTTGGTAGAAATGTATGCCGCACTTTATAGTGGTTTACTAAGTGAAGATTATTACCAACATCGTCCAGCAGTTTTAGGAAAAACAAAACTGGCAGATTATGCAAAAGAATTTGCTGCCGTTTTCAATCAAAATTAATTACCTTGGAGTATGGCAAATCAGCAACCCCTTCGATTTAAAACAATAAGCGAATTTCATGAATTTAGAGATTTGCCAAAACCCGAACATCCTTTGGTAAGCGTTTACAATTTTGAAGATTTAAAATATCTCCATAACGAAGAACCCAAAAGCTTAATGCTGGATTTTTATTCGATTGCTTTAAAAAGAAATGCCAACGCAAAAATGCGATATGGCCAACAGGAATACGATTTTAAAGAAGGAGTTTTAATTTTTCTTTCGCCAGGGCAAGTTTTTTCTATTGAAGGAAATTCCGAAATGCAACACACAGGATGGTCATTATTGATTCATCCTGATTTTCTTTGGAATACGCCGCTCGCACAGAAAATCAAACAATATGATTATTTTGGTTACGCGGTCAATGAAGCGCTTCATCTTTCTGATAAAGAAGAAAATATGCTCATTGATATTATAAAAAATATTCAGCAGGAATACCAATCTAATATCGATAGATTCAGTCAAGACGTTATTATTGCACAAATTGATTTATTTCTCACTTATGCCGAAAGATTTTACAACAGACAATTTATTACCCGAAAAATAAGCAGTCATCAGATTCTGGCACGATTAGAAAAACTTTTGGAAGACTATTTTACCGACGACACTTTAAAACAAAAAGGAATTCCAACAGTTCAGTTTATTGCCGAAAACCTAAATGTTTCACCCAATTATCTAAGCGGATTATTAAAAACGCATACGGGCCAAAGCACGCAGCAGCATATTCATAATAAATTGATTGAAAAAGCAAAAGAGAAACTTTCGACTACTTCTCTTTCTATCAGCGAAATTGCATTTGAACTTGGTTTTGAGCACCAGCAATCCTTTAGTAAATTATTCAAAACAAAAACAAACACTTCACCTTTAGAATTCAGGCAATCATTTAACTAATTCCTTTATTTTTCATACATTCGTTAGGTAAAAAACGAAAATTATGAATCCATTTTTAAGAAATACTTTGGCTGTAATTGCAGGTCTTGTTATTGGCAGTATTGTTAATATGAGCATCATTTTAATAAGCGGCTCTATAATTCCAGCGCCAAATGGTGCAGACGTTACTACTGCTGAAGGTTTACAAGCAACAATGCATTTATTTGAGCCAAAGCATTTTCTTTTTCCATTTTTGGCGCACGCACTCGGAACTTTTGCAGGAGCATTGACAACCGCTTTTGCTGCAATTAAGCACAAAACAAAACTGGCTTTCGGCATTGGAGGTTTCTTTTTATTTGGTGGTCTTGTTACAATTTTCACTTTGCCTTCTCCGCTTTGGTTTGGTTTAGTTGATTTAGTTTTTGCTTATATTCCAATGGCGTATTTGGCTTCTAAAGTTGCTGTAAAAAAGAGAAATGATGGAAAATAAAAAAAAGATAAAACCAGCAAAAAAATGCTATGAACATCTTGGCGGTAAATTGGGCGAATTGCTTCTAGAAACATTTGCCGACAAAAAATGGATTGCCAAAAACAATCCCGAAGAGAAGCATTTTTACATAACCGAATTGGGTGAAAAAGAGTTTACTAAACTTGGTATTGATATTAGCCAAATCAAATCGGAAGCCATTTAATTTTATAAATTTCCTTTTCTTTTCTACAAAATTTATAGCACTTTATTTCATAACTTAGTTTGCTTTTAAATCTTGAATCATGACTAAGAAAGAAATCGCTAAAAACTTCCTGAAATTGGCAGCAAAAGGACATTCTCACGAAGGTTTTCGATTATATGTCGGAAAGAATTTCAAACATCACAACGCCTACTTCAAAGGCGATGCAGACACCTTAATGCTTGCCATGGAAGAATCTGCTAGAACAAATCCGAATAAGATATTTAAAATTCATCATATTCTAGAAGATGGAAACCTGGTTGCCGTGCATTCACATCTTAAACAAACGCCTTCAGACATTGGTTTTGCTGTTGTGCATATTCTCAAATTCAAAGACGACAAAATCGTAGAACTCTGGGATTTAGGACAACCTGTTCCAAAAGATTCTATTAATACAAATGGAATGTTTTAAATTAAAATTTTGTTTCAAGTTTCAGGTTTCAAGTTACCTCTGAAAACGTGAAACCTGAAACTTGAAACCTGAAACTCAAAACAAATAGAAACTCTCAATAACCAAAATGAACTTCATCTCTAAAATTTCAGTATTACTGCTAGTAATCTTCACAAGCTGTCATTCTTCTGCACAGAAAAAAAACGATTTTAAAAAAAGTATCGATAGTGTGATTCAAAACAGTAATCCAAAATTTAATGGTGTGATTTTGATTTCTCAAAATGGAAAAACATGGTATTCTAAAGCAGAAGGCTTTTCTAATTTTGAAACGAGAACACCTTTAAAAATGGATACCCAATTTGAAATCATGTCCAACAGTAAATTAATTGCTGCGGTTTTACTTTTGTTGGAAGTAGAAAAAGGAAAAGTAGATTTGAATGCTCCAATCAAAAAATATCTGCCAGAACTAAATCAAACTTGGGCAGATTCTGTCACGGTCCATCAGCTTTTAAATCATTCTCACGGAATTATCGATTTGCAAAAACCATTGGCTTTTAAACCTGGAACTGAATTCAAATACGGAAATCTAAGTTTTAATTTGGTTGCAAAAATTGTGGAATTCAGCTCTAAAAAAAGCTATACAGAGGTTGCTGAATCGCTTTTTAGGAAATTAAAAATGAATCACACTTTTTGTTATTCAAAAGATAAAGAACAAAATCTAGCAACGGGTTATTACAATGTAAAAAATCAGCTGGAACAAGATACTTCAAGACAAATTAATACTGAAAGTTTGGGAGCAGATGGCATTATTTCAACCGTTTCTGATCTTGCTATTTGGAATAATAATCTGCATAA
Source organism: Flavobacterium humidisoli (assembly GCF_023272795.1). Taxonomy (NCBI): domain Bacteria; kingdom Pseudomonadati; phylum Bacteroidota; class Flavobacteriia; order Flavobacteriales; family Flavobacteriaceae; genus Flavobacterium; species Flavobacterium humidisoli. The sequence continues at coordinate 5,187,120 of NZ_CP096829.1, forward strand.
AGGAAAAATATTAAAACCAGAATCGTATCGGTTACTAACTAAAAACACCATTTTATCTCAGCATAATTTCTTCGGAATAGAAAAAAAACCTTATGGATACGGAATTCGAATTGTAGAAGAGGAATCTGTTAAATATCTCGGACATACAGGATTAGGAGACGGATTTTCTGGCGTAAATTTGTATTTCCCGGAAAGTGATGTTAGTCTGATTGTTTTAGAAAATCAAATGCCCGAAGATGCCAATTTATTTTATGCTTCCGAATTCAAAATCAAAAACATCCTTCTAAAAAGTGATTTATTAAGTAAAAAGTAAACCAAATGGCAAAAAATAAAACCACCGAAACAGCAGAAAGTGTTACTGATTTTATTAACGCTGTCGAAAATGAAGTGAAAAGAAAAGATGCTTTTGAACTTCTTAAAATAATACAGCAAATAACTGGCTTTGAACCCAAAATGTGGGGACCGAGCATTATTGGTTTTGGGAATTATCACTATAAATATGACAGTGGACATGAAGGCGATGCGCCATTAGCTGGATTTTCGCCAAGAAAAACAGCAATGACTGTTTATTTTTATCTGCCAGAAGAAAAGAGAGAAGAACTTTTATCTAAACTAGGAAAACACACTTCTTCGAAGGCTTGCATTTACATCAAAAAATTGGCTGATGTCGATATCGAAGTCTTAAAAAAGATAATTTTGCTTTCTACTCAATACACTCAAAAATTATATCCCTCTAAATAAATGACCACATTCTTAATTCTATTATGTCTGATAGCTCTTGCTATTTACATGTTTCTACAGCATCCAAAATTTGGAAAAGCTCCTTCTGGAGAAAGACAAACTCAAATTCAAAATTCGCCTCAATATAAAAACGGAAAATTCGAAAATCAATCTTTTACACCCGACCTTGCAGAAGGAGCAAGTATGGCTGGGGTTTTGTTTGAATTTTTCTTCAAAAAAGTAGATAGAAAAATTCCAACCGATTTGATTCCATCCGTAAAAACCAACTTAAAAGAACTTTCTTTGGATCAAGATGTTTTAGTTTGGTTTGGACATTCATCTTATTTCATTCAGCTGGAAGGAAAACGATTTCTAATTGATCCTGTTTTTAGTGGCAACGCCTCTCCTATTCCTGGCACAACAAAATCTTTCAAAGGTTCTGATATTTATTCAGTCGACGATCTTCCAGAAATTGATTACTTATTGATTACACACGATCATTATGATCATTTGGATTACGATACTATTTTAAAATTAAAACCTAAAACTAAAAAGATTATCACGGCTCTTGGAGTTGGCTCACATTTTGAGTTTTGGGGATTTCCATCGGAAATTATTATCGAAAAAGATTGGTACAGTACCATTCTATTAGATGAAAATCTGACGATTCATACTACGCCTTCAAGACATTTTTCTGGCAGAAGTTTTAAAAGATGTAATACACTTTGGACTTCTTTTGTTTTGGAAACTAAAGATTTTAAAATGTATTTGGGTGGCGACAGCGGCTATGATTCTCATTTTGCTGCAATTGGTGAAAAATATGGTCCATTTGACATTGCTTTACTGGATAATGGTCAATACAATGAGAAATGGAAATACATTCATAATATGCCCGAAGATGTAATAAAAGCAATGACAGACTTAAAAGCAAAACGAGTATTTCCAGTGCATTCTTCCAAATTCTCTTTATCGCTTCATTCTTGGGACGAACCATTGGTAAAAGTAACCGAATTGAATAGTTTATCTGAAAATCCGATTTCTTTAATTACACCAATGATCGGCGAAACTGTTGAATTGAAAAATGACAAACAAGAATTTAAACAGTGGTGGAAAGGGGTTAATTGATAATTGAAAAACTGAGCCTAAATCTAAAATCTGGAACAAACTAAAAAAAACGTGAAACAAAAAATATACAGTTCTATAATTGCATTTCTGCTAACAATAAACCTGTTTTCTCAAAATACCTATGTCTTTTTGGGATCCTATAATCGTGATAAAACAGCTGAAGCCATTCAAGTTTATCAATTGGATACATTGAGCGGAAAATTGACCAAATTTACTTCGGTTAAGAATGTTGTCAATCCATCCTATTTAACAATTTCGCCAAACGGAAAATACATTTATGCCTGTACAGACACCAAAACTCCAAATGCAGGAAGCGTAAGCAGTTTTGAATTTAATCCGTCAGCAAAAACTTTGACTTTTTTAAACAGTCAGAGAAGTGGCGGTGAAAATCCTGTTTATGCAAGTGTTCACAAAAACGGAAAATGGCTTGCCAATGCCAACTATACTGAAGGAAGCGTTTCGGTTTATCCGCTTTTGGAAAACGGTAAAATAGACTCTATTGCTCAGAATTTTCAATACGTGGACGGAAGCGTTAATAAAGATCGACAAACTCGATCTCACGTTCATTCGGCAGTATTTTCTCCACAATGCGATTATTTGTTTTTACCCGATTTAGGAGCCGATAAAATTCGCTGTTACGCTTTTGATGAAAATCTAAAAAAGCCTTTAATCGAAACTAAAAATCCGTTTACTAAAACCGATTTAGAAGCTGGCCCAAGAGATTTTACTTTTCATCCAAATCAAAAATGGGGATATTGTATTGAAGAAATGGCAGGACAAATAAGCGTTTACAATTACGAAAATGGTGTTTTAAATAAAATACAGCGTATTGCCACACATCCTGATAAAATAAAAGAGGGTTTTGAAAGCTCTGATATTCATATTTCTCCTGATGGTAAATTTTTATACGCTACAAATCGTGGAAAAGAAAACAATATTGCCATTTTCTCTATTAATGAAAACGGATTGCTTAAAAGCATTGACTATCAGTCTACTTTAGGAAAACATCCGAGGGTTTTTGCTCTTGATGAAAGCGGAAAATTTTTAGTAGCATCAAATGTTCTAACCGGTAATGTGATAGTTTTTAAAAGAGATTCTAAAACCGGACTACTAAAGAAAATAGGAAAACAGATCAAAATGGAAAACGTTTCTTGTGTACAGATTAAACAGATTTGATTTTCTCATAAGTATATTATAGATGATCTTGTCATTTCGAGTAACGAGAAACTTTGTGTTATAAATTATTAAAAAAAATAAAAAAATGGCAACATCAAACTTCAATTTACAGCCCGATTTTTTAGAAAATGATATCTCAAAATTAATTCCGTTAGAAGAAAAACACTTTGAAGCACTATTTGAAGCCGCTTCTGATCCGTTAATCTGGGAACAGAATCCTGCAAAAGACCGATACACAAGAGAAGGTTTTAAAACTTATTTTGATATTATAATTACAAAAGGTTCATTCTTAATTCTTGATAAACAAACCAATGAAATAATGGGAACAACTAGTTTTTATGATTACAATCCAGAAAAATCGAGCGTTGGAATTGGCTATACTTTCATTACAAGAAAATATTGGGGCGGCCCCTACAATAACGCAAACAAAAAATTAATGATTGATTATGCTTTTCAACACGTTAATTCGGTACTTTTTCATGTGGGATCAGAGAATTTCCGTTCTCAAAAAGCCGTTTTAAAACTTGGAGCAGAAAAAATCAATGATATGATGTTTACAGTTAATGGTGTAGACGTACCCTATTTTGAATACGAATTAAAGAAAGAATGAGAGATTATTAAGAGAAAAGAATAAAGAATAAAGAATAAAGAATAAAGAATAAAGAGGAAAGAGGAAAGAGACGAGAAGCAAGAAATATGCAGGACTTCTTTTGTTTCTTGTCTCTTGCTCCTTAAAAGAAAAAAATAAAAAATGAAAAGAATAACGGTTTTTTGTGCTTCTAGTTTTGGCACTGAAAAAATTTACGAAGAACAAGCAATTTTAGTTGGAAAAACTTTAGCTGAACAAAATATAGAAGTAGTTTACGGTGGCGCAAATGTAGGTTTAATGGGAGCTGTTGCAGATGGCGCTCTAAATGCAGGCGGAAAAGTAATTGGTGTGCTTCCAAACTTTTTAAGATCGAAAGAAATTGCGCATTTAGGTTTAACCGAATTGATTTTGGTGGAAAGCATGCATGAAAGAAAAACCAAAATGAACGATTTATGTGATGGCGTTATTGCGCTTCCCGGTGGTTTTGGAACTCTTGAAGAACTTTTCGAAATGCTGACTTGGGCGCAATTAGGTCTTCATAAAAAACCGATTGCTATATTAAATGTAAACGGATTTTATGATTCGCTGATCGCATTACTGCAAACCATGACAGAAAAAGGATTATTGAAAGATGTGAATCGAGAAATGCTTTTGGTTAGCGACAATATCGATGATTTATTAGAAAAAATGAGAAATTATGTGCCTCCGACAGTTGGAAAATGGATTGATAAAGAACAATCTTAGGTTTCAGATTTAACTCTGTCTACATTTTTAAACTGCTTTTTATAGTCACTAGGATTCACTCCATTATATTTTTTAAACAATCGATTCAAGTGGCTCGCATCGCTAAAACCAAATTCATATACAATCTCATTGATTTGCATATTGGTATATTTCAGTCGCGTTTCAATTAATTTTATTTTGTACGCGATTGTATATTCCTGTATGCTTTGCCCTATTTTGGTTTTAAAATACTCACTTATATATTTTGGCGAAACATTAAACGCCGACGCCATATTTGATGCTTTTAATTGATCCGGCTGATAAATATTCTGATGAACGTAATTCAATAAATCCAAACTCGGTACAGCATTTACCTCATTTACACTAAGAGGAGCCATAAGCGAAATATTTCTTGCTGCTATAGTGATAATGGTATTTATAATTTGTTTTATGACTTCTTGCTGCTGCGGAAATTGACTTTTTTGTTCTCTTATAAGCGCCTCAATCATTGCTCTTATTAAAGGTTTGTCGATTATAGTTTTTAGAATACAGCCCGGCATATGATTGTGGTTATGGAAAATAAACTCCAATTTCTGAATCCAGTCGCTATTTTGTGTTTTAAGATAGCTGTCATTAAAGCGTAAAAAGAAAAACTTCGTTTTCTCAGTAACTTCAAAACTATGTGTGTCCTGAGGAAAAATTACGAAAAACTTATCATTACTATACGGCAATCGGTGATCATTGATAATTTGAGTGCCCTTTCCTTCTAGAACAAACACCATTTCGAAGAAAGTATTTTTACGTTCTTTCGGTTCGTATTCCAAAACTTCTAAAAACTGAAGTTCAAAAGGATGGTGTAAGTTTCTAATTTCCATCTTCCAAAAATACAAATTATTCCAATGATTGTACAAATTTTTAAAAGTCGTTATCTGGAACTTTGTACTATAAAATCACATTAATATGGAAACAACCTCATTTTTATTATTACGTCTTGCAATCGCCATCAGCATGTTTGGCCACGGATTGGTTCGTCTGCCGAAACTAGCAACTTTCAGCAATTGGATGGTTGGCAGTTTTGAAAACTCAATGCTGCCTAAAATCATCGTAACCCCCTTCAGTTACATTCTTCCAATAGCCGAATTTGCAATCGGACTTTTCTTATTATTAGGTATCTTTACTAAACCATCTTTAGTTGCCGGAGCAATCGTTATGCTCATCTTACTATTTGGTACTTCGATGATTGAGAACTGGGAAGCTATTCCATCGCAATTAATTCACATCGCATTTTTTGCTTTGCTTTTGCATTTTGCAGATTATAACAGCTGGGCAATGGATACTTTAATTAAAAAATAAACGTCATGAGTTCAAGAAGAAATTTTATTAAACAAACTGGAATAATAGGAATGGTTGGGATGATGAACCCTATTGAAGCTTTTTCGGAAGTTTCAAAAAACGCGCCTCTTTTCACTTCTCAACAAACAAAATGGGCAGATGGTTCTAGATTAGTCGTGTCAATTTCAATGCAGTTTGAAGCCGGAGGACAGCCTCAAAATGCCGAAAGTCCATTTCCTCAAAATATACAAAAAGGTTTCATTGATTTTCCAGCGGCGACTTGGTACGAATACGGATACAAAGAAGGTATTCCGCGTATGCTCGATAATTGGGATAAATTGGGCGTAAAAGTCACTTCGCACATGGTGGGAACTGCTGTTTTAAAAAACCCAGAACTGGCAAAAGAAATTGTACAGAGAGGCCACGAAGCGGCCGCACATGGAATGAATTGGAGCACGCAATATACGATGCCTTACGATGAAGAAAAGAAGTTTATTAAAGATGGTGTCGATGCTATAAAAAAAGTCACTGGCTTTACCCCTGTCGGCTACAATGCCAACTGGCTGCGCCGAGGACAAAATACTTTGGATATTTTACAAGAACTTGGTTTTAAATATCATATTGACGATCTTAGCCGAGATGAACCTTTTATAATTCAGGTAAAAAATAAAGATTTTGCTGTAGTTCCTTATACGCTTCGATGCAATGATATTGTTTTGATTGAAGGGAAAAACTTTTCAGCAGATCAATTTTTACAGCAAGTTAAAATGGAATTTGATCAATTATACGCCGAAAGTGAAACACAACGCCGACAAATGTCAATTAGTTTTCATGACCGTATTGGAGGAACTCCACAAATGGTAAAGGCAGCAAATGATTTAATTAAATACATGCAGCAGCATAAAGGTGTGAGTTTTAAAAGAAAAGACGAAATTGCCGAAATGGCGCTACAGGACAAAACCACAATAAGAGAATAACTTTTAGATTTTAGATTTTAGATTTTAGATTTTAGATTTTAGATTTTAGATTTTAGATTTTAGATTTTAGATTTTCTAAAAATCGCTGCGCTCTTTTTGAATTTGTGGCTAAGATTCAAGAAAAAAATAAAATTTTACATTTAACATAATAAATCCATGCAAGGTTAAAAATACTGGTGTGGATTTTTTTTTATTCTCTTTTTTCAAAATTTCTTTCTTAAATTAGAAGTCCCAAAAAAACAGCTCACTTTTTACCTTACACATTTTACATATTAATCATGAAAACAGAAAATAACAAATTTGCTAAAGCCGAAATGCTGATTCGGAAACCTGTTTCAGAAGTTTTTCAGGCTTTTATTGATCCTCATATTACGAGTAAATTTTGGTTTACAAAAGGGTCAGGAAAATTAGAAGAAAATCAAAAAACAGAATGGACTTGGGAAATGTATGGTTTTTCGCTTTCTGTTACTACACTTGTTCTTCAAGAAAACAAAAAGATTGTAATTGAATGGGGAAATCCAGATGAAAACACTTTGGTAGAATGGGTTTTCAGTCCGTTGAATGAAAATGAAACTTTTGTTAGCATCACCAATTCTGGTTTTCACGGCGATGCAGACAAAATAATTGATCAAGTTCGTAACTCAACTGAAGGATTTACTTTAGTTTTAGCCGGAGCAAAAGCATATTTAGAGCATAATTTACAATTGAATTTGGTTCTAGATCGTTTTCCGAAAGGCCTTGCTTAAATTTTAGTTTCATGTTTCAAGTTTCTACTAAGAACCTGAACTTGAAACCTGAAACTTGAAACAAAAACAAACCACTATGGATATTAAAAAACCCGAAAATATAGACGAATACATTGGCGCATTCCCGAATGATGTTCAGGAGATTCTAGAAAAAGTTAGAGCAACGATCCAGAAAGCAGCGCCAGATGCCAAAGAAAAAATCAGTTATGCGATGCCAGCTTTTGAGCAGAATGGAATTGTAGTTTATTTTGCTGCTTTTAAAAACCATATTGGGCTTTATGCCCTGCCATCTGGCCATGAAGCTTTTACAGAAAAACTTTCTAAATATAAATCTGGAAAAGGCTCTGTTCAATTTCCTTTAAAAGAGGCAATACCTTATGACTTGATTACTGAAATTGTCAAATTTAGAGTCAAAGAGAATCTCGAAAAAGCAAAAAAGAAATAAACCACAAATGAATTTAACCCAACATTACGACCAGCTTTACGAGACATCTTCTGAAATCATTTCAGCAGGGAAATATTCTATTGATTCTGAACTTAAAAACGAGTCCGATTCACGTTTTGGAATCACATTACTTATTCGCCCAAATGATGAAATTAAAGCTAATATTCAGTCTTTCATAAGCGAGCTGAAAAAAGCCGAACCTGAGCAATATTTTTACCCAGACTCAGACATTCATATTACTGTGATGTCGATTATTTCTTGTTCTGATAAATTTACTTTAAATCAAATCTCACCAAACGAATATATTGAGGTAATCTGCAGAAGTCTCGTTGATGTTGAAAAAATTAAAATTCATTACAAAGGTGTAACTGCTTCCCCTTCGGCAATTATGATTCAGGGATTTCCAAGCGATGAAACGCTGAATAATTTGCGAAACAGACTTCGTGAAAACTTCAAAAATTCGGGATTACAGCAAAGCATAGATAGCCGTTATTCTATATCGACGGCGCATTCAACTATAATGCGTTTTCAGGAGAAGCTCCATGATCCAAAAAAATTAATACAAATAGTAGAAAAATTTCGTGATTATGATTTCGGAGAATTTGAAGTCAAAAATTTAGAATTGGTTTATAACGACTGGTATCAGCGTAAAAGTACAACGCGCGTTTTAGGTGATTTTGGATTGAGATAGTTTTTTTTAAGCAATTAAGGAATTTATTTTTATAAACAATCAATAATTACTTCACCTATTTTTATCGCTTGAATCGTGGAAAAACAAAAATATCTACTTATTTAAACTTTCCAAAATGCCATAAAACTCCAGACGGATCGTGCAGAAAACATTCGCTTCCCCAATCTAAATATTTTATTGGAGTTAATTTTACTCCTTCATATTTTTCAGGGAGATTTAAAGCCAATAGCTCACTGTAATAACGTTCGACATTATCCACTTCAAGAAAAATCATAGTGTTTTCAATCCAGTTTTTATCATAGTAATCTTGAAGATAAAAAGCGATTTCTCCTGTTTTAAAAACCGAAAAATTAGATTCTAAAACCATTTCTTCGAATCCTAAATCGCGATAAAAACTTCTTGAGATTTCAAAATTTTTAGAACCTATAAATGGTCTGATTGATTGAGCTCCGTGATTCATTACTATAGATTTATATCGTTATAATAAATTAAAAACCATTTATTATTAATCAGTTTAAATTGTCTTTCAACTTCAAAACCACTATTCGGAATCCAAAATCTTTCAGTGATTAAAGTATCTGTTTTTACTAGCGAATGCTGGTATTCTTCAATTTCTGTTTTTTCAGCAACAGGAATTACTTGAAACTGCCAATTCTTTTTTGTCCAATTGTATTGCTCAAAACCAGAAACATGTTTTCCCTCTATCGGAAAATCAACTCTTGAAACTTGAAAAATTGAATCAGAATGGAATTTTTTATTGAACTCGTCAAAATTCTCTGGAAGTTCTTTTTTTATAGGTTTGGCAATGCTATCACTTTTAACAGCAATTTTAGAGTTTGATTTCGCTTCTTCTTTTACTTTATTACAATTTACAGCAATAAAAGCGAAAGCCAAAACAGGCAAAATAGTTAAAACTTTCATTAAGATTAGATTTTAGCTTTTCTTCAAAATACTTCCCAAACCACGTCCGATTTGTTCTATTGCTTCGATACCTTTTGCCAAAGGCGATGCGGTAAAATCTTCATAAGCATCCATCGCACTTTCTTTTCTATCGTCTTGCGGATAAACAAGCATTACATTATTGCTGTCGAAATATTTTTCAAACTTCGTTGGCAATTTATCAAAAATAGATTGATATGAAACAGAACCTTTTCGAGATAAATTGACAACAACCAAATCGGTTGGTTTTATTTCACCAGAAATGCTTTCAAAATCTTCCCAATCCGAAACATTTTTAAAACCAAATTTGCTGTTCAATTTTAAATTAGAAGCAATTTGCTGAATAGCCTGATAGGTCCTTTCCTCGCCGTAAATCACAATCGGAATGCTTAATTCTTGCGCCAAACGGCTCACTTTCTGCATTAGCAAATGAAAACCAATTCCTCTTTCTGAAAATGGAGGGCAAATAAAAACCAGTCTTTTTTCTTCAATAAAATTCTTTTGAAACCTGCAGATAAATAAAGTCTTATCTACATTATTAATAATCGAATCTACATTTTCTCCAAAGATTTTATCAATAAAACCAGTCTTCCTTGGCCAGCCCACAATCACGATATCCGACATGATTTCTTTAGAAGTTCTTGCAATTCCGCTCGCAGGATTGTGATCTATTCTGGCAATAGTATTAATTTTCACTTCTGAAGCCGATCCTTGAATTACAAATTTGTCGGCTGCTTTTCTGTATTTTAAAATGTTCTTTTCCGCCTGATTATTGTTTGGAACAATTGTCAATAAAGTAACCGGATTTGATGATTTTTTATCTTTGATCAAAAGCGCAAAATCCAATAAACTTGCCGCAGCAGACGATTTTGCTAACGGAATCAAAATATGTTCATCTAATATTTGATCTCTATCTGTATCCTCATGTGAAATCTCCTCTTCGCAAATGGCAATTTTTTTCGCAGCTTTTTCGGTTGCAAAAGATGCTACAATACACGTAATCAGAATTAGAATAATAGTTCCATTTAAGATATTTTCATCTAATATTTTTGCTTTAAACCCAACCAAAATTACAGCCAGAGTTGCCGCCGCATGCGCACTGCTCAATCCAAAAATAAGCTGTCTTTCTGTTCTGGTATATTTAAAAACAATTTGAGTAAAAAACGCTGCAATCCATTTTCCAAATATCGCAACGACACTTAAAGTTCCTGCCACGATTAACGCCGTTGGTCCGCTTAAAATAACGCTAACATCGACTAGCATTCCAACAGAAATCAAGAAAAACGGAATAAATAACGAATTCCCCATAAATTCAATTCTATTCATCAAAGCCGAAGAATGCGGAATCAGAGGATTCAAAGCCAAACCTGCCACGAAAGCTCCAATAATTGGCTCTACTCCTGCTACTTCAGCCAAAAAAGCTGCAAAGAAAACTACAGAAAGAACAAAAATATAATGGGCGTGTTTTTCACTTTCTAACTTCTTAAAAAACCATTTTGCTACACGAGGGATAATCAAAAACATTATAGCAGAAAAAATCGCCAATGAAATGATCAATTTAACCCAAAATGCCTGATTTAGATTTCCTTGACTGCTCCCCATAATTACTGCCAGAATAATCAAAACGGCAGTATCGGTCAAAATAGTTCCTCCAACCGTAATGGCAACAGCTTGATTTTTAGCAATTCCTAATTTACTCACAATCGGATACGCGACCAAAGTGTGTGTAGCAAACATACTTGCCGTTAAGAAACTCGCATTAAAATCATATTTCAACAAATAAAAACAAACAGGAAATCCTATTGAAAGCGGAAGAATAAATGTAAAAAAACCAAAAAGCAAACTCTTATTTCTATTGGCTTTAAACTCGTTCATATCCAATTCTAAACCCGCAATAAACATGATATACAAAAGCCCGATGGTCGAAAATAAATCTACTGCGGAGTTTTTAGCGAGGATATTTAATCCGTGCGGACCAATGATAACCCCAGAAATAATAAGTCCGATAATTCCAGGAATATTTATTTTTTTTAATAAAATTGGACAAAGCAGGATGATAAATAGTATCAATGAAAAAATCAATACTGGATTGCTTAGCGGTAATTCGAATTCTTGTAATAGATGTCTGAAAAATTCTATCATATGGTAACTTTATCTTCTTGTGGCATTATTATTTGTAAAAAGACGTTTTCAGAATTAAAACAAAATCCATGAAGTATTAATAATAAAGAATCGAGTAATGTAACTCGTTCTTGTACAAAAATACCGAAAAAACACGAACTTTTTACGGAAACTGCATATTAAGGTTTTAAATTTATTTCGTTGCCGAATTATTAAATTTTAATATTTTTTTTAACAAATACGCAAGATTAACATTAAAAAATAAATCATCGTTGCATTATTCGATTATCTTTGTCTTAACAAAAAATGAACAATGGAAGAATGTATCTCTGTTTTTGATATGCTTAAAATTGGCGTTGGCCCTTCAAGCTCACACACTTTAGGTCCTTGGCGCGCTGCTGAACGCTTTCTAGAAGAACTGAAAGAAGAAGCAATTTTAGACGATATTACAAGGGTAAAAGTCGATTTATATGGCTCGCTTTCTTTAACTGGGAAAGGCCACGCAACAGATCTTGCGGTAATGCTAGGATTAAGCGGACAAGATCCTGAATATATTCCTGTTGAGGATATTGCAGGAATTATAAAAAAAATCGAAACCACAAATGAAATCAATTTGGGCAACCAAAAAGTGATTGCGTTCTTTTTTCTTCAAGACATTGTTTTCAACAAAGACTTTCTTCCGTTTCACGCAAACGGACTGAAATTTACGGCATACAAGTCTGATGATTCTGAATACGAATCGACTTTTTATTCTATCGGTGGTGGATTTGTGGTAAAAGAAGAACGTACCAATGCCAAACTGAAAGAAGTTATAAAATGCGCATTTCCTTACCCAATTCAGAACGCTGCTGAATTATTGAATTACACCATTACTGAAAACAAATCGATTTCTGAAATTGTATACGAAAATGAAATTTCGATGCGTCCAGAAGCCGAAGTGAATTCGGAATTAATGCGTATTTGGAATACGATGCTGGAATGTATGTACATTGGCTGTCATTCTGAAGGAATTCTTCCTGGCGGACTTCATGTTCGAAGAAGAGCTTTTGACATGCACCAAAACTTAATTGGATTATCTAATTACACTGACCCGCAAAGCTGGTTGGAAGAAATTAGAAAAACTGAAGTTAAATTTCGCCAGATCCTAAAATGGGTGAGCTGTTTTGCACTTGCCGTTAATGAAGTAAACGCTTCTTTAGGCCGCGTGGTTACGGCTCCTACCAACGGAAGTTCGGGTGTAATTCCTGCTGTTTTAATGTATTACATGGTAATTGAAAACCATAATGCAGGCGAAAAAGAAATCAAACAATTTTTGATGGTGGCCGGTGAAATTGGAAGTATCTTTAAAAAAGGTTCTACCATTTCCGCAGCAATGGGCGGATGTCAAGCTGAGATTGGCGTTTCGTCTTCAATGGCCGCAGCTGCTCTTTGCGAATTAATGGGCGGAACTCCCGCTCAAGTTCTTATGGCCGCTGAAATTGCCATGGAACATCACTTAGGTTTAACCTGCGACCCTATTGGCGGTTTAGTTCAGATTCCATGTATCGAAAGAAACACAATGGGGGCTATTAAAGCAATAAACGCTGCTGAATTAGCTTTAGAAACCGATTCTAAAAATGCTAAAGTTCCATTAGACAAAGTGATTAACACCATGTGGGAAACAGCAAAAGATATGAATTCAAAATACAAAGAAACTTCTGAGGGAGGTCTTGCAATTGCTGTAAACATGGCTGATTGTTAAAACTTAAAATAACTATTGCCAGATATTAAAGTTTTTAGATTGATAAAAATCCTTCTTAAACCTTTAATCTCTGGCAAAAAATCTCATAAATTACTACACAATTACTCTATTGTAATGGAAAACACTCAATTTCTATTAGAATTTAAAGACCGAAAACCATTTTCTCTCGAAATATTCTATAATTGCTAATTCCCTTTTTACAATTATTCAATACTTTTACAACATCAAAAAAACATTAAAATGTCAGTAGCAAAAAAAGATTATAAAAGAATCACAACAAAGTCATTAATTGAAATGAAAAGCAACGGAGAGAAAATCTCTATGCTTACTGCGTATGATTATACAATGGCAAAAATTGTTGATACAGCTGGTATCGATGTAATTTTAGTTGGTGATTCGGCATCAAATGTAATGGCTGGTCACGAAACAACCTTGCCAATTACTTTAGATCAAATGATATATCATGCTTCTTCTGTAGTTCGCGCTGTAGAAAGAGGTTTAGTTGTAGTTGACTTGCCTTTTGGAAGTTACCAATCTGACCCAAAAGAAGCCTTACGTTCTTCTATCAGAATTATGAAAGAAAGTGGCGCTCATGCTGTAAAATTAGAAGGGGGAAAAGAAATTAAAGAATCCATTAAAAAAATATTACACGCTGGTATTCCTGTAATGGGGCACTTAGGTTTAACACCTCAATCTATCTACAAATTTGGAACTTACAGTGTTCGCGCAAAAGAAGAAGAAGAAGCTGAAAAACTTATTGAAGATGCCAAAATGCTTGAAAAAGTGGGATGTTTTGCTGTTGTTTTAGAAAAAATACCGGCAGAACTGGCTAAAAAAGTGGCCGAAAGCATTTCTATTCCAGTAATCGGAATTGGAGCTGGAGGCGGTGTTGACGGTCAGGTTTTAGTAATTCACGATATGTTGGGAATGAACAATGAATTCAGTCCTCGTTTCTTACGTCGTTACTTAAATCTTTACGACGAAATGACCAAAGCAATTGGCCAATATGCTGCAGATGTGAAGGCTAGCGATTTTCCGAACGAAAAGGAACAATACTAAGTCCAGACTGGCTTAGATTTTAGACATATTTAGACTTCTTAGACCTGTGCTTAAATTTATTTAATCGCTAAAACTCTGAGAAGTCTAATTTTTAAAATTTAAGCTCTTAATTAAAATTATTAACTAAATTAAGACATGCATCAATTTAAAGAGCTTTTGATTTGGAAAAAGAGCAGATCATTTTGTTCTAAAATTTATTCTATAACAGCCACATTTCCTAGTGAAGAAAAATTTGGAATAATTAATCAACTAAGAAGAGCTGCAGTATCAATTCCTTCTAATATTGCAGAGGGTTCTTCAAGAAATTCAAATAAAGATTTTGCTCGATTTTTAGAAATTGCTATTGGATCAGCATATGAAGTCGAAACACAACTTTTAATTTCATCTGATTTAGGATTTATAAATGAAGAAAATACATCTGAATTAATTGATTTATTGGAAGAAATCACTAAAATGACATCCCGATTTAGAGCTACATTATTATAAAATAAAAAATATAAGACAACATCTAAGAAGTCTAAGCATGTCTAACAATCTAAGTAAGTCTAATATGAAAATCATTTCAGACAAAAACAATCTCCAAATTCTTCACGAAGACAACCATATTATTGTGGTTAACAAACGTGTGGGTGATATTGTGCAAGGTGATAAAACGGGCGACAAACCTTTGTCTGATGTTGTGAAAGAATATATTAAAGCCAAATACAACAAACCAGGAGATGTTTTCTTGGGTGTTATTCATCGTCTAGACAGACCTACAACTGGAATTGTTGTTTTTGCTAGAACTAGCAAAGCTTTATCGCGTATGAATGAATTGTTCAGTAATCGCGAAACCCAAAAAACATATTGGGCTGTTGTTAAGAATAAACCAAAAGAAGCAAAAGCAAAATTGGTTCATTATTTAAAAAGGAACGAAAAAAACAACACTTCAAAAGCGCATTTAAAAGAAGTCCCAGATAGTAAATTGGCTAGTTTAGATTACATTATAATAAAAGAACTCCAAAATTATACCGCTCTGGAAATCAATTTGCATACGGGTCGTCATCATCAAATTCGCGCACAATTAAGTGCAATCGGATCACCAATTAAAGGAGATTTAAAATATGGCGCAGATCGAAGCAATCCCGATGGAGGAATCCATCTTCATGCGCGAAAACTAACTTTTGTTCATCCTGTTTCAAAAGAGAACATCACAATTATTGCTCCTACTCCAGACGATCCTATTTGGAATGCTGTATGATTTTATGATTTAATTGTTAATTTTTTAAATTTTATCGATTAACTTGCATAGAGAAAAAACAAGCAAATCGAAAAAAATGGACTTTAAAAGCGACATCGGATATCGAAAGGAAACTCTAAAAAAGTTATTGTATAATATTCAAAAAAGCGAAGATTTAATTGCAAAAGCTTTATATGATGACTTTAAAAAACCAGAGTTCGAAGCTGTTTTAACCGAAACTAATTACGTTATTTCGGAACTTAAGGATACAATTAAAAACCTGAACAAATGGGCAAAACCAAAACGTGTTTTTCCTTCTCTGCTT
Source organism: Flavobacterium humidisoli (assembly GCF_023272795.1). Lineage (NCBI taxonomy): Bacteria > Pseudomonadati > Bacteroidota > Flavobacteriia > Flavobacteriales > Flavobacteriaceae > Flavobacterium > Flavobacterium humidisoli. The sequence continues at coordinate 5,203,048 of NZ_CP096829.1, forward strand.
AATTTTCCCTCTTCCGATTATGTTTACAAAGAACCTTATGGAGATGTATTAATTATTGCTCCTTGGAACTATCCTTTTCAGCTTGCTTTATGTCCTCTCGTGGCTGCAGTTGCAGCAGGAAATAGAGTCGTTCTAAAACCATCTGAACTTACACCTCATACATCTGCCATAATTGCAAAAATTATAGAAAAAACATTTCACGTTAATCACGTAGAAGTTTTTGAAGGTGGTGTTGATGTTTCTAATAAATTATTGGCGCAACGCTGGGATTATATATTTTTTACAGGAAGCGTTGCTGTTGGTAAAATTATTGCCAAAGCGGCAGCAGAAAATTTAACCCCCGTAACTCTTGAACTAGGCGGAAAAAATCCTTGTATTATTGATGAAACAGCTAATTTAAAACTGGCAGCCAAACGAATTGTCTGGGGAAAATTTATCAATGCAGGACAAACTTGCATTGCACCCGACTATATTCTAATTCAGAAAAACATGAAAGTCAATTTCATTTCTTATATGATTGAAGAAATTATAAAAGCCTATGGAAAGAAAATTGACAAATCTCCTGATTTTGCACGAATTATAAATACAAAAAACTGGTATCGATTGACTAATATGATTCAAGATGAGCACATCTTGTTTGGTGGAGAAAGCAATGCTAGCCAACTTTATATTGCGCCTACTCTTCTTGAGGAACCAGATTTAGAGAGCGCCGTCATGAAAGAGGAGATCTTTGGTCCTATTTTACCAATTCTTGTTTACGAAAATGAAAAAGACATCGAAAATGTTGTGAGCCGTTATGAGAAACCTCTTTCATTTTACATTTTTAGCGAAAATAATTCATTTGCAAAGAAATTAATTTCAAAATACTCTTTCGGAGGCGGATGCATCAACGATACAGTTATTCATTTTTCTAACAATAGACTGCCTTTTGGCGGTGTCGGATATAGCGGAATTGGTGCTTATCATGGTAAACGAAGCTTCGACACATTTTCTCACCATAAAGCAATTGTCAAAAAAGGAAATTGGCTTGATTTGCCTATGCGCTACGCCCCTTACAAAGACAAATTGGGACCTATAAAACGAATTTTAGACTGGTTATAATAGCGGTTAAAAACATTTCGGAATGTTTTCTAGATTTTTATACAGAATTGATTAAAAATATTATATTTACGTCAAGATACCTTTCAAATATTACAAGTCTATAAAACAATCTTACACAAAAATGAAATCTACACTTAACCAAATTGAGGACATTAAAAAAAATGGCTTTTCCCTTGATTTTGCTACAGTTTTTAATCACGCTTTCGAAAATTACAAAAAAATAGCGCTTTATTCAGGACTTATCATCCTAGTTTTTTCGATTATTGCAGCCGTCGCTTTTATGGGTATAATGTTTGCCTATTTTGGAGCCGAGGCAATGACAAAAGATTTCATTGAAAATTTTGAGAATCAACAATTCACTTCAATTCAACTCGTAATTCAAACTGTTGCTGTTTCTATGGTTGCAGGAATTACTGCTCCTTTTGGCGCTGGTTTTCTAAAAATGGCCGACTCTGCAGATAAAGATATTGAGTTTAATGTTTCAACTATTTTCACTTATTACAAAGCACCTTATTTTGCACAAATTTTTGTTGCTGCATTTATTCCGGCAATTTTAGGAACTGCGATTGCTAATTTAATCGAAAGCTCAGGAATTGTATTTGTTGGAAATATTATTTCGTTTATGGTTTCTTACTTTATGTACCTTTCCATTCCATTAATTGTTTTTGGAAACCTTAAAGCTATGGATGCTATAAAGTCTAGCATCATTATCGTTACAAAAAATCCGCTTAACATATTTGCTTTTTTTATTATAGGTTTCCTTGGTTCAATGGTTGGTTTTATTGGCTGTTGCGTCGGAATAATATTTACGGTTGTTTTTAACAGCTCTATGATTTATGCGACTTATTTCGCCATTTTCGGAACACAATCTGAAGAAGAAGATTCAATTGATTCAATCGGAAAATACAATGTAGATTAAAACCGAAAATTCTTATTTACCGAGAACTTAACCACTTCTTTTTAAGAATTTTCAAAAGGCTATTTACTAAACCAACATACCCCAAATTCTATGGTCGCAAACTATAGTTTTTTCAATTCGGTTATTTCAGGAATTTCCACTGCCGGAAGTACCTTCGAATCAATTATGACTGGATGGTATGTGTTTAATCCCGATATTATTTACTATAACAACCATAAACTTTTTGTTTTAGGCTTATCGCTTTTTGCTTTCCTTTCGCTCTTGGTTTATCAATTTTTTAGAATTAAAGCTAAAATTGGATATTTCATCGAAAAAAAGAAAGAACAAGATGCTGTCGGAAGAGAATACCAGCTTTATATCTTATTTTTTGGGATTGCGGTAATTGTAATCGAAATAATAAATGAAATTTTCAAAATAAGACCCAAAAGCCTCTTAATTGTAAATGTTTCAATTGGAGTTTTGGTACTTATCATTTACACGATAACAGATAAAATTAAATGGATAAGAGATAAAATCCAACAGATTTTTATTTCTAGCTTTTTTATTTACATCAGTTACGTAGCCTACAATATTGTTAATCTAAAAGATGATGTTGTACCTATTATTGTTTTCCTTATTTCTTTTTTCTTTTCGTACAACATCCTTAAACCCATAAAGATTTATTGGGCATTTGTTGCTTTAACGTTTACCTTTCTCATTACAACGTTAACATTTCAACTTATTCCAATAAAATCTTCCATCTTATTGCTTAATTTCTGCATTCTAATTTTCATTATAAATCAAGTAAAATATGCCGTTTTATTAAACAATCGCGACAATTTTAGATTTGCAAACGAAATTGTCCATAAAGGAAATTCACTTACAATAGCATCCAATCAAAAAGGTGAAATACTTTTCTGCAGTGAAACCATAACTCCTATTTTAGGATATCAACCCGATCAAGTTATGGGTTTGAAGTTCTGGGAATTAACCCATGATTTAGAATCAGAAGAAAAATTCAATCCTGTTAGAGACCAAGAAAACAAACTCTACATAAGAAAATTAAAAACCGAAAACGGCGAGTACAAATACATTCAGTGGAAAGATAAAAAGTTTTCAGATGATTTAATTATTAGCATTGGACAAGATGTTACCGAACAAGTTATCGTTCAGGATCAATACAAAAACCTAATCGAAACGGCTACCGATATTATTTTTGAAATAGATGCAGAAGGTCATTTTACTTTTATAAATGAATTTGGTATCTCTACTCTTGGATATTCTCAAAACGAAATAATCAAAAAACACTATTCCAATTTTATTCACGATAATTATATCAACAGCGCCGTAGATTTTTACGAAAATTTGGTTCTTAATGAAAATAATTATCCCATAATTGAAATTCCTATTTTGAAGAAAAATGGTGAAGAAATATGGATGTCTCAAAAAATTATTGTCCGCAAAAATGAATTAGGATTAACGATTGGCTTCTCTGGAATTGCAAGAGATATTACCGAGAAAAAAAATATCGAAAACGAGAAAAAAAAACGTCTTAAAAAAATTGAAGCCTATAACAATTCAACCAAAAAATTATCAACGACAGATTTTAGCAAATACAATGAATTAAACACCGTTATCGATTTAATATTAAAAGAAGCCGCTTCTATAAGTAACACTAACCGCGTAAGCTTTTGGAAATACGACAATGATTTAATTACCTGTAAAAATCTTTTTAGTCTTGACAATCAAAGTTTAAGCGACAAAAACATTCTAAATAAAGAGTCATACCCTATTTATTTTGAAACCTTAAACAATAAAGCAATTATTAACGCACCAGATGTATTCAACAAATTGGAAACATCTGAATTTCAAAAGCTTTATTTTACAAAAAACAATATCAAATCAATGCTAGATGTGCCTATTTTCTTAACTGGCCAATTAGCAGGTGTTGCTTGTTTTGAAAGCACAGAACAAAAACGAGAATGGGACAATGAGGACATTAATTATGCGAGAACGATATCAGACGTGATTTCTCTTGCCATTTCTTCACAAATGCGTTTAGAGGCAGAAAGAAAATTGGAACTTAAAAGTCAGCTTTTATCTGCGCTTTCTTTATGTACAGAAAAGTTTTTGCTAAGCAAAACGACTCATCAAATGTTTCAGGAAACATTTAACATTATTGGAAAAGCAGCCAAAGTAGATCATATGTATTATTACGAAAAAGATGCGATCTATAACACTGTAAGTCAAAAATATAAATGGTCACGAGAGGGCGTTGTCCATCAGATTACGCCTTTGCATCATATGACGGAAGAAAATCTTCAAGAAATATATGATGTGGCATCGCAAAGAAAAATCCTCAATATATTTACAAGAAATCTTAATGATGGTTTTTTCAAAAAACTTCTCATCGACAATGAAATACAATCCATATTAATTTTACCTATTTACATTAATGATCTTTTTACAGGTTTTATTGGTTTTGATGATTGTACGACCGAAAGAAAATGGACTGAAGATGAAATAAATATCTTTCAGGTATTGGCTAATAATATTTCATCGGCATTAGAAAGAAACCGAAATGAAACTAAAATTATTGAAAGTGAAGAAAAATTTAAACTGATTGCAAACAATATTCCTGGAACAGTTTATTTATCAAAATTTGATGCTTTCTCAACCAAAATATTCTTAAACGATGAAGTTTTAAATCTTACCGGATATTCGAAATCTGAATTTATTGAAAATAATTTGTCTTTTCTATCGTTAATTCATCCTGATGATAAAGAAGAAGTAATTAACAATCAAATCGATAATCTACAGCATGGAATGCCTTTACACAATGTGTATCGTATTCAGCGCAAAAGTGGCGAATTTATTTGGATAGAAGAATTTGGAGATGTAATTAAGCGAGACGATGAAATTGAATTTGTGGGCGGAATCTATTTTGATATTACAAGTAAAAAAGAAATAGAAGACGCGATAAAAGCCAAACAGCTTGCTGAAGCGGCAAACAAATCAAAATCTGACTTCTTGGCTAATATGTCGCACGAAATTAGAACTCCTCTAAACGGAATTATTGGTTTTACAAATTTATTAATGAAAACGGATTTGGAGGAAATTCAAGAAAAATACATGACCACAATCAACCAGTCGGCTCATTCCCTTCTTGAAATTATAAATGATATTTTGGATTTCTCAAAAATTGAGGCAGGAAAACTAGAGCTTTTTATTGATTTATATGACATAAAAAAAATCTTAGGCCAAGTTTTCGATTTAATTGTTTACGAGTCTAATAAAAAGAATCTGGAACTTGAATTGAATATTGATCCCGATGTTCCTAAATATATCTGGACAGATATTGTTCGTCTCAAACAGATTTTGATTAACCTGCTTTCAAATGCGGTTAAATTTACAACTGAAGGCTCTATCAAACTAAACGTTTCAGTTTTAGAAAAGAATCATGGCAACCATTGCGTTATTCGTTTTGCGGTAATTGATACCGGAATTGGGATTCTTGAAAAAAATCAGAAAAAAATATTCAAAGCTTTTCTGCAAGAAGACAGCTCAACAACAAGAAAATTTGGAGGAACAGGATTAGGCTTAACCATATCTAACCAATTGCTTGCTTTAATGGAAAGTCGTTTGCAGCTGGAAAGTAAAATTGACGAAGGAAGTACTTTTTTCTTTGATTTAAATTTAAAAACAAGCAATCAAAGCATTAATGATAAATACAATGCCGAGCTTAAAAGTTTGAATATCGACTTAGATTCTGACGAAATAGAGACAAGCGACAACAATATTACTTTTTTAATTGTAGAAGATAATAAGGTAAATATGCTTCTTCTAAAAACAATTATAAAAAATCTATACCATAATGCTTTCATTTTCGAATGCGAAAATGGATATGAAGCCATTCAGCAATTTGAAAAAATTAATCCGACTATTATTTTTATGGATATTCAGATGCCAATTATGAATGGTTATGAAACTGCAAAAGCAATTAGAAATACCAAAAAGGGTCGCGATGTTCCAATAATTGCCGTTACAGCAGGCGCGGAAAAAGAAGAAAGAAACAAATGTATTTCGGCTGGAATGGATGATTACATTTCTAAACCAATTATGAAAGGAAGTGTTGAAGAAGCACTAGTTAAATGGCTTGGATAATCTTAATATTTAGAAAAAAACTCATGTTAAATCTTTTCATTTTTTAAAAATGATTCTGAATTTTATCATAAAAAATCTATAAATTCGTACAACGTTTTAAATAACAAGTTTAAAAACAATTCAATATGAAATGGCAAGGAAGAAGGCAAAGTGATAATGTCGAAGACAGAAGATCAATTTCTGGTGGAGGAAAAGCAATAATTGGCGGAGGAGTTATTGGGATCATCGTTTTGCTTCTAAATGTTTTTGGCGGTGAAACAGGTCAGCAAATAGCGCCAATACTCGAACAAATGCAAGGCGGACAAGGCCAACAGACCGAAGCTGCAGCTCCGTTAAGCAAAGAAGACGAAGAAATGGGAAATTATGTAAGAACTTTGTTAGCGTACAATGAAGATACGTGGACTAAGATTTTTGCAGAGCATGGAATGACATACGAAAAGCCAAAATTAGTTCTCTTTAAAGGCGCTGTACAAACTGCCTGTGGTGGAGCATCATCGGCTTCTGGCCCTTTTTATTGCCCAGGTGATCGCAAAGTGTATATGGATTTAGATTTCTTTGAAGAATTAAAAACTAAATTTGGTGCAAAAGGAGGCGATTTTGCTATTGCATACGTTATTGCGCATGAAATTGGCCATCACATTCAAACTTTAATGGGAACATCTTCTAAAATGCGTCAGATGCAGCAAGGAAAAAGTGAAGCCGAAGCCAATAAATTATCTGTCGCATTAGAGTTACAAGCTGATTTTTATGCTGGAGTTTGGGCACATGATAATCAAAAAGATCTTGATGTTGGAGATATTGATGAAGCTTTAAGTGCAGCAAATGCTGTTGGAGATGATGCAATACAGAGTAAAATGCAAGGACATGTTGTACCCGATTCTTTTACCCACGGAACTTCAGAACAAAGAATGTATTGGTTTAAAAAAGGCTTTAAAACTGGAGATATAAATCAAGGAAACACATTTGAAGAAATTCGATAATACATAAACCAAATATAATAACCACCAGAAAAGCACAACTTAGCAGTTGTGCTTTTTTTTATGAAACTCCAATAAAAAAATTCCAAATTCCAATCTCTCACGGATGAAACCATAAGTTATATCAAATTGGAATTTAAAATATTGAAATTTTCCCGAAGGGATTATAAACAAAAAAAGCCTTGAATTTCTTCAAGGCTTTCTATCTGGGTGGCTGACCGGGTTCGAACCGGCGACCCGCGGCACCACAAACCGCTACTCTAACCAGCTGAGCTACAACCACCATTTTTCTGCTTAGCGAGTGCAAATATAGAACAAAGGTTGAGTTCTACAAAGAAAAAAATGAAAAATTTTCATAAAAATCAAATCAAATTTTCTAAGCTATTGACTGCCAAACATCTTTCTACTGTAAAACCTTCTGCAAAATCTTTCCCAACTAACCTTCCTAAGTCCTGCGCACGATAATTTAAGCTTTCAAAAAAGTTTTTACTCGTAATTGGTGTCGAAGGTTCTTTTGAATTGGGATCGTAAAATTGAGTTTTGTATGCCATAATCGCTTCAATCTTCTTTTCTTCAAATCCTGTAATGTCTACAACGAAATCTGGTTCTAGATTTTTCCATTGAATATAATGATAAACCACTTTTGGTCTCCACGCTTCTTGCTGCACTCCATCAACCGAAGTTTCAATTTTCATTAACCCTGAAAGAAAACAAGAATCAGAAACCAGTTTGCTTCCTTTTCCGTGATCAATATGACGATCGTCGACTGCATTACATAATACAATTTCAGGCTTGTACTTACGAATCATTTTTATGACTTCTAATTGATGCTTTTCGTCATTAATAAAAAATCCATCACGCATTGCTAAATTTTCACGCACAACAACTCCTAAAATTTTTGCTGCATCTTTTGCTTCCTGATCTCTAGTTTCTGCTGTACCTCGCGTTCCTAGTTCACCACGCGTCAAATCTACAATACCTACTTTTTTTCCAAGGGAAACTTCTTTTAAAATGGTTCCAGCACAACCTAATTCTACATCGTCTGGATGCGCCCCAAAGGCTAATATGTCTAATTTCATTTGTTTTTTTGTTTGTTTTGTTTTGTTTCAGGTTTCAAATTTCAAGTTCTGTACGTAACCTGAAACTTGAAACTTGAAACCTGAAACTATTTTTTCAATACTCTTTTCATCGTCACCGATTTATTGACGCTTTCTTCCCATTCTTTTTCCGGAATACTTTCTTTGGTAATACCGCAGCCCATATATAAGATAGCTTTATCTTCCTGAATCTGCATGCATCGTAAATTTACAAATAAATCAGAACTAGCATTATTTCCTTCAAAAGTACTGTTCAATTCGCCTAAAAAACCAGTGTAAAAAGTTCTATCATAGTTTTCATTTTCTAAAATAAATGCTTTCGATTTCTTTTTTGGAAGTCCGCAAACAGCAGGTGTTGGATGTAACGTATCTATTACCTCTTCTAAAGTCGAATTATCTTTTAAAACCCCAGAAATATCGGTTTTAATATGCCAGATCGATCCTGCTTTTAAACTATAAGGCTCAGAAACGACAACGGAAGCCGTAAATTCTCGAAGTCTTTTTACGATAAAATCAGTCACAAATTGCTGTTCGTCTTTTTCTTTCTGCTGCCAAACAATTTCTGTTTTCTGATTATCTTTTTGTGTTCCCGCCAAAGCCATGGTTTCAAAAACATTTCCGTTTGCTTTTAGCAATTTTTCTGGAGTCGCCCCCATCCAAAGTCCAATTTTCGGATGAAAAAAACAATAGCTGAAAGTGGCTGGATATAGCTGAACCAAGTGCTGAAAGGTTTCAATAAAATCAAATTCAGCTAAAGGAACTTCTTCACTTCGTGATAAAACTACTTTTTTGAATTCTTCATTTTTAATGGCCTCAATTCCCTGCGCTACTAGATATTCATATTGAAATTTAGCTTCGGTATCAAAACTCAAATCGTCAATTTCAATTGGTTCAAATAAAGTTTTTTCTTTTTGAATCGTAATAATTTCCGATTCATTTTCAGGAATTAGAATGAGTTGTTTTTCATCAAAAGAAGCAAAAACAAATCCTTTTTCGCTGTAATCCGAAACGGTATTTAAAATAGTATTTTGCTGTAAAATCCCAATATAATTTTCTGTATTGGGTTTCGAATAAAGTACAAAGGGCAAATTTTGTTCTTTATGATTTTTAATTTTTAAGAAAAATGGATTCATAATTTATTCACTTTTCTTTCTATCCAAAACCATATTCGTCAACTTGCAAAGCGAAACTAGGTTTCCTGCTTCATCGGTAATTTTGATTTCCCAAAGATGAAGACTTCTTCCTTTGTGAATAATCCTAGCTGTTCCGAAAACATAACCCTCGCGAATACTTTTTAGATGATTTGCCGAAATTTCGATACCTCTTACCTCTTGTTCTTTCGGATTGATAAAAAAGAAAGAAGCCGCACTCCCAACACTTTCTGCCAAAGCTACAGAAGCGCCTCCATGCAACAATCCCATTGGCTGATGAACACTTGGGTTTACAGGCATTTTTGCAGTTAAAAAATCTTCTCCGGCATCGATATATTCTATTTTAAGCGTTTCCATCAATGTGTTTTTAGAAAACTCATTACAGCGCGCTAAAATCTGCTCTTTTGTATAATTCATTAAAATAAACTTTAAAATCGTAAAATTAAAGAAAGATAAGACATAAATCTAAAAATCGGATTCCAAAATTAAAAATCAATTATGAACTTGTCAGTTTTTTGCTATTTTTACAAAAACAATCAAATTCAATCTTTGGCTGATTTTTCTTCGCCACAGATTACACAGATTTAAAGGATTTTAAATATAGTCTCTAATTACACGAAATTCGTGGCAAAAAAAGATATTTTTAATCCTTTTAATCTGTGGCTAAAAACTATTTAAATGCGTCAATACTTTACAATCTTTGTTCTGGGTTTAATTCTGGCATTCAGTTCTTGCCGAACTGATTTTGATACTGTTGCCAGTTCTGGAAATTTAAAGTTTTCGAAAGACACTGTTTATTTGGATACTGTTTTTAAAAATATTGGTTCAAGCACTTATCAATTGAAAATATACAATCAGAGTAAAAACGATATTTCGATCCCGATTGTACAATTTAAAAAAGGCTTAGATTCTAAATATAGAATGACTGTTGACGGAATGACGGGCAACAACGGGAAAATTTTTAAAGATGTTACGCTTTTAGCAAAAGACAGTTTGTACATTTTTATAGAAACCACGGCAGATATTACAGATGCGAATCCTGACGATTTTTTATATACCGACGAAATTCAGTTTGACAGTGGAGCAAATTTGCAAGAAGTTGCTTTGGTTACTTTAATACAAGATGCTGTGTTTTTATATCCAAATCAAAATCCCGACGGAACCAAAGAAAAAATTAAAATTGACGGCAAAGATGTTGACGGATTTTATTTAAACGAAAATGATTCTGCAAACGGAAATGAACTTCTTTTTACAAATGAGAAACCATATGTAATTTATGGCTACGCAGGCGTTCCAGAATTTAAAACCGTAACTTTTGAAGCTGGTGCCAGAGTTCATTTTCATGCCAATTCTGGATTATATGTTGGCGATAATGCTTCTCTACAAATTAATGGAACAGCATCTACAACTGATCAACTTGAAAATGAAGTGATTTTTGAAGGCGATCGTTTAGAATCACTTTATTCTGATATTCCTGGACAGTGGAAATCGGTTATTTTTTCAAATGGAAGTGCCAATCACGCTATCAATCATTTAACTTTGAAAAATGCGGTTATTGGCTTAGACTTGCAAAGTCCTTACAACACATTCGAAATTAAAAACACTCAAATTTACAATTGCGCCGAATACGGAATTTTAGCTCGAGATACTCATGTTATTGCTAGTAATATTGTAATAAACTATGCTGGTTTAGCTTCTCTATCCTGCATTTATGGTGGAAATTACAACTTTACGCATTGCACGTTTAACAACAATTGGTCAAGCAGTTCTCAAGTTGCAGTAAATTTAAGTAACTCTTTAGCGGGAGCAACCCCAGAGACTAATCCTTTAACCAATGCTATTTTTAATAATTGCATTATTTATGGTTCGGCTACAAACGAATTCAATTTGGATAAAAATCCAAATGCACCATTTGTCTATCAATTAAATAATTGTCTGCTAAAATTCAGCAGTTCTACTAAAGATCCTAATTATCAATTCAAAACCGACACAGAACATTACACCAATATAATTCTGAATGAAAACCCTAAGTTTTATAATGTTTCTCAAAATAAATTTAATATTGATAAAACTTCTGCCGCTTTCGCGAAAGGAGATCCAGTCTTTATGATTCCAACCGATATTTTGGGAATTACAAGAACTTCGCCACCCGATTTAGGTGCGTATCAGAGTCAGGATTTTCCTAAATAGCTACTTTGCCGTGAAGACACAAAGACTCTAAGTTTTTTTGATGTCATTTTTCTAGCAGATCGAGCAGATTTTGAAGATTTTCTAGAATAAAACTCAGTAAAAATCTGCTTCAATGTGAGCAAATTTGCGTGAAATAAAACTTTTGAAGCCATTCAAAATGAAAAAAATCCGCAAAATCTGCAAAATCTGCGGGATATAGTTTTTTCTAGATTTATAGTTTTTTAAACAAAATAAAAAAAGAAAAACTTTTGCAATCTATTAAAAATAAAAACCTTTCCAACTTCAGAATTAAAAAAAACTTTGTGCCTCAGTATCATCATGACAAACCCCAAAATCTGCCAAAAAAAAGCAGTTTTATTTTTTTTCTAAAGACTTTGCTATCAAATTTGCGCCTGCTATTTATTTAAACTAAATTTGCAGCTCAATACAACAAACTACACAAAAAAATGATCCATTTCTTTGAAAACCAAAGCAAAACTGTTTTTGCCGTACAAACGCAAAACGAAATTTCAGCTCAAGACATTTCAAAATTAAACTGGCTTTTTGCCGACGCGAATAAGATCGAAAAATCTGCATTGACAGGTTTCTTTGTTGGTCCTCGCGCTACCATGATTACACCTTGGAGTACAAATGCGGTAGAAATTACTCAAAACATGGGGATTTCTGGCATTATCAGAATCGAAGAATTTCATCCTGCAACGGAAGATTTTACTGATTTCGACCCAATGCTTTCTCAAAAATTCAACGAATTAGATCAAGAAATCTTCACTATCAACATTCAACCAGAACCAATTCTGGAAATAGATGATATTGCTGCTTACAATAAAGTGGAAGGTTTAGCTTTAAGCGAAGAAGAAGTTGATTACCTAAACAATCTTTCTGCTAAACTAGGAAGAAAATTAACTGATTCTGAAATTTTTGCTTTTTCTCAAGCAAATTCAGAACACTGCCGTCACAAAATTTTCAACGGAACATTTGTGATTGATGGAGAAGAAAAAGAGACTTCTCTTTTCAAATTAATCAAAAAAACATCTCAGGAAAATCCTAACGATATTGTGTCTGCTTACAAAGACAACGTTGCTTTTGTAAAAGGACCAAAAGTGCAGCAATTTGCACCAAAATCTGCTGACAAACCTGATTTTTACGAAATAAAAGAATTTGATTCTGTTATCTCATTAAAAGCAGAAACACACAATTTCCCAACAACTGTTGAGCCTTTCAACGGAGCTGCAACAGGTTCAGGAGGAGAAATTCGTGACCGTTTAGCTGGAGGACAAGGTTCATTACCATTAGCTGGAACTGCAGTTTACATGACTTCATACTCTCGTTTGAACGATGACAGAAAATGGGAAAATGCTGTTGAAGAAAGAAAATGGTTGTATCAAACCCCAATGGATATTTTGATCAAAGCTTCAAACGGAGCTTCTGATTTTGGAAATAAATTTGGACAGCCGCTTATTACAGGTTCTGTTTTAACTTTCGAACATTCAGAAAACGACCGTAAAATTGGTTACGATAAAGTAATCATGCAAGCGGGTGGAATTGGATACGGAAAACTGGATCAATCCATTAAAAAGAAACCACAAGAAGGCGATAAAATTGTAATTCTTGGTGGAGAAAATTATAGAATCGGAATGGGTGGTGCTGCGGTTTCTTCTGCAGATACTGGCGCTTTTGGTTCAGGAATCGAGTTAAACGCGATTCAGCGTTCAAATCCTGAAATGCAAAAACGTGCCGCTAATGCCATTCGTGGTTTGGTAGAAAGCGATAATAATCCAATTGTTTCTATTCACGATCACGGAGCTGGAGGACACCTAAACTGTCTTTCTGAATTAGTGGAAGAAACGGGAGGTTTAATCGATTTAGACAAATTGCCTGTTGGAGATCCAACACTTTCTGCAAAAGAAATTATTGGTAACGAATCTCAAGAAAGAATGGGATTGGTTATTGGTCAAAAAGATATTGATACGTTGCAAAGAATTGCCGACAGAGAGCGTTCGCCAATGTATCAAGTTGGAGATGTAACGGGAGACCACCGTTTTACATTCGAATCAAAATCAAATGGTTCAAAACCGATGGATTATGCTTTAGAAGATTTCTTCGGAAGTTCTCCAAAAACGGTTATGACAGATAAAACTATCGATAGAAAATATGCTGATGTTGCTTACAATGCAGGAGATTTCGAAAGTTATTTAAAAGACGTTTTACGTTTAGAAGCTGTTGCTTCAAAAGACTGGTTAACCAATAAAGTGGATCGTTGTGTTGGAGGAAAAGTGGCGAAACAGCAAAATGCAGGTCCGTTACAATTGCCTTTAAATAATGTCGGCGTTATGGCTCTGGATTATTTAGGAAAAGAAGGTATTGCAACTTCTATTGGGCACGCTCCTATCGCAGCTTTGATTGATCCGGTTGCAGGATCTAGAAATGCTATTGCAGAATCGTTATCAAACATTATCTGGGCGCCAATTAAAGACCAGTTAAAAGGTATTTCATTGTCTGCCAACTGGATGTGGGCTTGTAAAAACGAAGGTGAAGACGCTCGTTTATACGCTGCTGTTGAAGGATGTTCTGAATTTGCAATTGAATTAGGAATTAATATTCCGACAGGAAAAGATTCGCTTTCAATGAAACAAAAATATCCAAATGACGAAGTAATCGCGCCTGGAACGGTTATTATTTCTGCTGCCGGAAACTGTACAGACATTAGAAAAGTAGTTGAACCTGTTTTACAGAAAAACGGAGATTCAATCTATTATATTAATTTGTCTCAAGATGATTTCAAATTAGGAGGTTCTTCTTTTGCACAAATTAGAAACACAATCGGAAACGAAACTTCTACAATTAAAGACGCTTCTTTCTTTAAAAATGCGTTTAATACCATTCAGGAATTAATCGGCGAAAGCCAAATCTTAGCGGGTCATGATATCGGAAGTGGTGGTTTGATTACTACTTTATTAGAATTATGTTTTGCTGATGTAAATCTGGGAGCTAAAATTGATTTCAGCGCTTTCGCGGAAAAAGACCTATTGAAGATTCTTTTCGCAGAAAACATCGGAATCGTATTTCAAGCAAAATCAGATGCAGCTGTTGAAGCTAAATTAAAAGCTAACAATATCGAATTTTTCAAATTAGGAAAAGCGACAACTACTGAGACTTTAGACCTTGGACTTTGGACTTTAGACATTAAAAAATACAGAGATATCTGGTTCGAGACTTCTTATTTATTAGATCAAAAACAATCTAAAAACGGAAGAGCTCAAGCACGTTTTGAAAACTATAAAAATCAGGTTTTAAATTATACTTTCCCTGCACATTTTACAGGAAAAAAACCAGAAATCGACAACTCTAAACCAAGACCAAAAGCTGCTATTATCCGCGAAAAAGGAAGTAATTCTGAACGTGAAATGGCAAATGCTATGTACTTAGCAGGTTTTGACGTAAAAGACGTTCACATGACGGATTTAATTTCTGGACGTGAAACTCTTGAGGATATTCAGTTCATCGGAGCTGTTGGAGGATTCTCTAATTCAGACGTTTTAGGTTCTGCTAAAGGTTGGGCTGGAGCTTTCTTATACAACGAAAAAGCAAAAACAGCTTTAGATAATTTCTTCAAAAGAGAAGATACTTTATCTGTTGGAATTTGTAACGGCTGCCAGTTGTTTATGGAATTGGAAGTGATTAATCCTGAGCACGAAGTTCACGGAAAAATGCTTCATAACGAAAG
This sequence comes from Flavobacterium humidisoli, assembly GCF_023272795.1. Lineage (NCBI taxonomy): Bacteria > Pseudomonadati > Bacteroidota > Flavobacteriia > Flavobacteriales > Flavobacteriaceae > Flavobacterium > Flavobacterium humidisoli. The sequence goes on from NZ_CP096829.1 coordinate 5,218,350, forward strand.
CCAGAAACACGAAAGTATCTTTACTTCTGTAAAAGTTCAGGAGAATAATTCTGTTATGTTATCGACGTTGGCTGGAAGCACTTTAGGAGTTTGGGTTTCTCACGGAGAAGGAAAATTCAATTTGCCTTATGCAGAAGACCAATATAACATTGTTTCTAAATACGCTTACGAAGGTTATCCTGCAAATCCAAACGGTTCAGATTATAACACAGCAATGATGTGTGATAAAACAGGAAGACATTTGGTTATGATGCCTCACATTGAGCGTTCGACTTTCCAATGGAACTGGGCTCATTATCAAAAAGACAGAAACGATGAAGTTTCGCCTTGGCATGAAGCTTTTGTTAATGCTAGAAAATGGATTGAGAAAAACTAAAAATATATTTTTACTAAAGCGCCCGAATTTTATCGGGCGTTTTTTTTTTGCCTCGAATTACGCTAATTTTCACTAATTTTTGGCACGAAGAAAAGCATTACTGCGCACCATTCGTAAAATTCGTATAATTCGTAGCTAACACTTTTTTAAACTATTCTAAGATTAATTTAATGGTATCTTAAGATAGTTTAAGCAAGCACAAATATTGGAGTAAATATCTTTGTCTCATGAAAAAATGGAAACAAAATTTACTCGCTGCAATTATCTTATTCGTTATAAGCCAATACTCTTTTAGCCAGAAAACAAATTCAATTAATGGAATTATAACAGATGGAAAAACTCCAATCGAATTTGTCGACGTAGTTTTAAAACCAGTAAGCGACACAACCAAAACGGCTGCATATGCCATTACAGATGCTTCTGGAAAATTTATTCTTGAAAATATAGATCCTGCCGACTATATTTTAAAATTTAGATTAATTGGTTTTAAAACAATAAATCAGAAAATAAAATATTCAGGTTCTACTGCTGCATTAGGAAATATCGTTTTGCAGGAAGATGCCAATTTATTGAACACAGTTGTCGTAAAATCAGAAAAAAAACAGATTCAGAAAACTGCTGAAGGTTTTGTTTTTAATGCTGTTTCAAACATTTCACAATCTGGAGGAACCGCAACCGATATGCTAAAAAGCATTCCAACTGTTGCGGTTGATGCTGAAGGCGGCATTACCTTAAGAGGAAAATCGCCTATGATTTTGATAAATGGGAAAAATTCTGCCATTACCAACATGGATCAGATTGCCGCGAGCAGTATTGAAAGCATTGAAATAATCACGAATCCGACGGCTAAATATGATGCAAATGCTGAAAGCGGCATCATTAACATAAAACTCAAAAAAAACAACCTAAGCGGTACAAATGGTGCCGTAGCGCTAGGTGCAGGTTTTGGTGCAAAAGGAAGAGTCAATAGTTCTGCCCTTTTCAACCATAAAACAGAGAAATGGAATTTTGGTTTAGGATATGACAATCGTTTTGCTGGAAGAACCAAGAAAATAAATGCTGACCGAACTAATTATTTTATTAATGATGAACATTATATTCACCAAAATAGAAATGATGAACGAACTGAAGGCTTACAGAATTTGAAATTGAATATTGATTTTTCTCCAAATGAAAAAAATAGTTTTTCATTTGAAGCACTTGGAAATATCGAAACCCAAGACAATGACGAAACTTTGTACACGCAGGTAAACACAAGTGCCAATGCATTTTTCTCTAATAACAGAAGGCATTCATTAGAACTGGAACGTTCAAAAGTGGGCGAACTTGCTTTTACTTATGATCGTAAATTTTCTGACGAGCGAAAAAATTTAAATACATCGATTACTTCATCTTTCGGAAAACACAGAGAAAACACCGATATTGATACTTATAATTATGATGAATATCAGCAGCAGATTGATGGCGCTTTATTGCAAAGAACTCACAACTATGAAAATCAGAATATTTCGAATGCCATTGTAAATTACACTTTTCCAATTTCAGAAAAATCGATTATAGAAACAGGTTACAAAGGAACTTTCCGATTTTTTAATTCAGATTTTGAAAGTGCTGATATGATAAATGGGGAATATGTTGTAAACCCATTAGCGAGCAATACTTTCAAATTTAACGAACAAATAAATGCCGTTTATGGACTGATGAATTCCTATATCGGTGACAGCGAAAACCCAAAATGGAAATATAATTTAGGATTGCGTGCAGAAAATGTTTCCAACACTGGAGCAACACAGAATAACAGTGACCGATTCAACAATGATTATTTGAAAATTTTTCCGTCAGCTTCCTTGCAATTGAATCTAAAACCAGAAGAATTTATCAAACTAAACTACAGCAAACGAATCAACCGACCTGATTTGGATGATTTAAATCCGTTTATCGATATTACAGATGCACTGAATCCGCATGGCGGAAATCCATATTTAAAACCAGAAATCATTCATATTGCCGAAATAAGTTATAATAAAAACTGGAAAAACTATTCTTTTTCGACCAATGCCTTTTACAGAAACGCAACTGATGCAATCAGACAATATGCACAGCTTTTAGATAATGGAGTGGTTTTACTCCAGCCTCAAAACATTGGAAGTACGGTTACGTATGGTTTAGAAACTATTTTCAGCCTTAAACCAGTTGGTTTTTATGACGCAAATATTAGCTTAACCGCTTTTCAGCAAAACATTAATGCAAACAATTTACCTCAGGCCGAGGATGTTGTAAGCAATGCTTTCAGCTGGTACGGAAAAGTGATTAATAACTTTGTTCCCTGGAAAGGCGGAAAGCTTCAGATTATAGGAAATTACAATTCTGCTGTTGCAACTCCGCAGGGAAAAAGAATTCCGATATACAATGTAGACATGGGATTTCAGCAAAAATTAGGAAAAGGAAATGCCCGACTGGGCTTAGTTGTAACCGATATGTTTAATACTTTAGAAAGCGGTTACAAAAACAATACGCTTTTGTTTAGCAATCATAGAACCAATAAATCAGACACAAGAGCTTTGATGGTTACTTTTGCCTACACTTTCAGATCTGATTTTAAAGAAAAATTACTAGAAAATCAGTTTTCAACGGAGTAAAAACAAACCTAAAATGATAAAAATGTAAAAATTTCATTCTTGTATTTTTAAGCTTCCATTCTATAAAAAAAATGGATTATATTCGCTCAGCAAAAATCATCCAATAGATTTTTCGGCCCAAAAATATTTAAACCTACATAGAATGAAATTTTTAAAATTACTTTTTGTTTTCAGCCTATTCTTTGCTGTTACACCATCACATTCACAAGTTCACGTAGATCAGATTATCCACAATTCTAAAGAACGCTATATTACTACTACAATTGGCTATCCAGTTCCTGGAACGTATGCTCCATTAAACCAAAAAGAACCTATTACAGTTTTAAATCCAGACGGAACAGGTTTTATTCAAGCTGAAGATTTAAGCAAACAAAAAATAAATTGGGGGATTGAATGTAATGAAGAAGGTATTCCTGTTTTTAAAGAAGGCTTCAATAGTGCTTCTTACACATTCTGGTACAGACCAAATGACAGTAATGAATGGTATTATTCTCAATTCTCTATTCATTTTGCTAAGAAAAAAATGTTTTTAATGGGCGAAAGAGTAAAAGTATACGAAGATTATAACGTACAATAGCTTTTAAAAACGTCTTCAAATTAAATTTTTCTTGATTTTTTAGAAATTTAACGACAAAAAAGAAAACGTTTTCGTTGATTTTTAATAGTCTTTATAAATTTTCCCATTAAATTTTATAAAATTGAAAATCATACCCAAATTTTATTTAATTTGCAATAAAATTCAATATATTAAACATGGTTTCAATCACACGCCTTTTTGATTTTCCCTATTATCAACAAGAAACTTACAACCTTCCAGTTGCGCTTGCAACCAAAAAAAATGGAGTCTGGGAAAAAACATCTAGCCAAGAATATATTGCAAAAGCAAATGCTATTTCTAGAGCATTATTGCGTATGGGCGTTCAGAAAGATGATAAAATTGCTTTAATTACTTCGAACAACAGAACGGAGTGGAATATAATGGATATTGGTATTTTGCAGACTGGTGCTCAAAATGTTCCAATTTATCCAACTATTGCAGAAGAAGATTACGAATATATTTTGAACCATAGCGGCAGTATTTACTGTTTTGTTTCTGATGAAGAAGTATTACAGAAAGTAAATGCCATTAAAGCAAATGTACCCACTTTAAAAGAAGTTTATTCTTTTAATGAAATTCCAGGATGCAAACACTGGACAGACCTTCTTGCACTTGGCGAAGACGAAAGCAATCAAAGTGAAGTTGAAGCTAGAAAAGACAGTATCCAGACAGATGATTTAGCCACTATAATTTATACTTCTGGAACAACAGGAAAACCTAAAGGAGTTATGCTTTCGCACAAAAACATTGTATCGAATGTTTTAGACAGTGCGCCAAGAATTCCTTTTGATCCAGGAAAAAGTACTGCATTAAGCTTCTTGCCTATTTGCCATATCTTTGAAAGAATGATTTTGTACATCTATCAATTTTATGGGGTTTCGGTTTATTTTGGAGAATCTATAGATAAAATCAGTGATAACTTAAAAGAAGTGCGCCCAACTGTAATTACAGCTGTACCAAGACTTTTAGAAAAAGTTTACGATAAAATTTATGCTAAAGGAGCTGAATTAACCGGTATCAAGAAAAAATTATTTTTCTGGGCAATTGATTTAGGTTTAAGATACGAACCATACGGAGCAAATGGTGCTTGGTATGAATTCCAATTAAAAATTGCACGCAAACTAATTTTCAGCAAATGGAAAGAAGGTTTGGGCGGAAATTTAGATTTAATGGTTTCTGGAAGTGCGGCATTACAACCACGTTTAACGAGAGTTTTTGCTGCCGCGGAAATTCCAGTTATGGAAGGTTACGGTTTATCTGAAACATCGCCAGTAATTGCAGTTAACGACCAAAGAAATAGAGGCTTTAAAATTGGAACGGTTGGAAAACCAATTCGCAATCTTGAAGTTAAAATCGCCGAAGATGGAGAAATCTTATTGAAAGGACCAAACGTAATGTTGGGTTACTACAAAGATCCAGAAAAAACTGCTGAAGCAATTATAGATGGTTATTTCCATACAGGAGATATTGGAGAAATTGATAGTGAAGGTTTCTTGAAAATTACAGATCGTAAGAAAGAAATGTTCAAAACTTCTGGAGGTAAATATATCGCTCCACAAATGATTGAAAATGCCATGAAACAATCTCGTTTTATTGAACAGATTATGGTTATTGGAGAAGGCGAAAAAATGCCAGCAGCGTTTATTCAGCCCAACTTTGAATTTGTAAAAGAATGGGCGAAAATTCATAAAATCGTTTTAGGAGATTCTCCTGCTGATATTTCTTCAAATGCTGAAGTAATCAAACGTATTGATAACGAAGTGGAAGAAATCAACAAAAAATTTGGTCACTGGGAACAAATTAAGCGTTTTGAGCTGACACCTGATGTTTGGTCAATTGATGGAGGACAACTTACTCCTACTTTAAAATTGAAACGAAAAATCATCAAAGAAATTTACAAAGATCTTTATGCAAAAATCTACGGAAACAATTAATAAATCAAAATAATATAACCAAAGTGAAAAGGCTATCTCATTGAGATAGCCTTTTTTACTATCAAAAAACGGGTATTTTTACTTTAAATACTAAACTATAAATCGCGTATTTTTAGGTTTTCTTTCATCTAAAACAGAATAATATGCCTTGGACAGTTCTCGAACAATTATGGAAACGTACTTTAGATTCTAAAAATGCGGACTCAAACCATACCAATTGGGATAGTCAAATTAAAATACTGTATCAATTAGGTATTGGTATGGAAGATACTTTGTATTTTCTATATTCTGAAAAACCAGATTTTGAAACTTTCAAAACATGGATTAATAATAGAAAAAGAGATATTGCATCCGAAATCGAGGATTTAACTGAAAATGTACTATCTGATCAAGATCTTGAATTTTGGAATCGGAACGGTTATGTTGTCGTTAAAAATGCTATTTCAAAAGAAGATTGCGAAGCCACACAAAAAGCTATTTGGGAATATTTAAAAATGAATCCGGATGAAAAAGAAAGCTGGTACAAGCGTCACGAAGAACAAAAAGGGCTTATGCTTAATTTTTCAGATCATGAAACTTTAAATCGTAATCGTTTTTCGCCAAAAGTAAAAAAGGCTTACGAACAGCTTTATGGAACTACGAATATCTACAAAACTATAGACAAAGTAAGTTTTAATCCGCCCGAAACAGATCATTTCACTTTTCTTGGAAGTCCTCTTCATTGGGATATGAGCTTAAAAAAACCGCTTACTTATGGTCTTCAAGGCTTGTTTTATTTAACCGAATGCAGAGAAAATGATGGCGCTTTCCATTGCGTTCCAGGTTTTCATAATCAAATCGATGAATGGCTCGACAAACTTGAACCGCATGAAAATCCACGAGAAAAAGCTTTAAAAACTTTACATCCAAAACCAATTACAGGAGATGCAGGCGATTTTATAATCTGGCATAACGCATTACCGCACTGTGCAACGCCAAACAAAGGAGAAAATCCAAGAATGGTTCAATATCTTACTTATCTTCCAAACGATTACAATGCAGCTGGAGAATGGATTTGAATCGTTTACAATAATTGCAGAAACGCGAAAAACTGTAAATACTTCTATTTACAGTTTTCTACAGTCATCAGCTATCCTTTTAATAACTGATATTACAAATTAAATTCTAACTTTTAAGGCACCAATTCAAAATCTTTGCGATGTTTTTGGCATCGTCAATTCCGCGGTGATGTGTTCCTTCTAACGGAATATTTAGCAATGCAAGCGCGCCGTTCATTCCTGTTGGTTTAACCAAGCCAAACTTTTCGGCAAAATGCTCTTTTACATTGATATGCTCCTCTCCCATTGGGTATGGAATACCCAACGATTTACATTGTTTTTTCAGCATATTCAAATCGTACTGGCCGTAACTTGCCCAAGTATATAAATCGGGGTTGTATTCGTCAATAAGCTCATTAATGGCATCTTCGAAACTAACTCCATTCTTATCAAGTAAATCCTGAGTAATGGTGGTCAATTCCGTACAAAATAAACTAACGCTCGAGCACTGTGGTTTTACCAATATTCCTTTATTCTTAGAAATTGCTCCAGTTTCTGTATCCAATACAGCCAAACCGATTTCTATAATTTCATTTTGCTGCCCACTCGGGACCGCACCTTGCCAACATGTGGCTTCTAGATCGATAATAATAATTTTATCTGTAGTTTTCATTTTTTTAATTTTTAAATAATTGTGTTTATTTTTTTTAACCGCTAAGAGCGCTAAGATTTACACAAAGGATCGCTAAGATTAGTTTTAGCTCCCGATAGCTATAAAAACTTTGTGTCTTAGCGACTTTGTGGCAGAAACCTTTAGAAAAACATGCTTTTAAAATCTAGAAAGAAACTTCTTTTCTTAGACTTTTTTTCAGGTTTTTCTTTTTTTACAGCATTCTTCTTTTCAAAAACAGCTTTAGCTTTCTCCAACTTTTTAACTGGTTTTGTCTCTTCTTTTTTAGAAGTTTCATAAAACTTTTTGAAAGGACGCGGTTCGAAATCAACCAAAATAGCTGCCATATTTATAGCATCAATATTTGATGGATCTGTTTCTCCTTTAAAGAACGTCTCGATAGGTCTGAACTTGTCTTTCTTTTCCTTAAACTTATTTTTCTTCGTATGATCGAAATCTAAACCCAAAAGATTCTTAAAAACATTCAAGTCATCTTGAGTTGGGTTATTCTCGAAAATCAACCAACACAAATCACGAAGTTTTCCACGAGAAGGCTTGTACAAATAATCAAAGTATTTGTCGCCTTTTTCTATCTCGTATTTATTTCTAATTGCTTTTTTGTATTTTTCTAGTGTATTGTTTTGCATGATATTTTTCTTTTGCAATTCTTGGAAATCTCAGGAAATCGAAGGCTTTTCTGGGAAATCCAATATCACAAAAGTTCAAAAACACGCTTGCTTTACTAGAGAAATATCTTTAAATGATATATATGGTTTCCCTAAAATTCACCTTTTCATTCCATAGGCTAATGCATTCTAAATCTGCTCCTTTAATTGAGGCAAACGAAGATTCACTTAACTCCACTGTATCCGTTTGACCTTTCTGGCCCGACGCAAATCCTATTTCTTGATTCATCCTTAAATTTTTATTATTAAACTTAAACGATCAACATTTTACTGCTAATAGTTCTTTTACTTTACGAAGATTTCTTTTAATTGACCAATTACGTTTCCACCGCCAGAAATGGTGATTTCACCAATTTTATCAGCGATTTTTTCAACGTACTCCATCTCTTTCAACTTCCACAACATTTCGTTTTCTTCCATCAGCTTTGCTGTGTTTAGCAAACTTCTTGTTGCGGCAGTTTCTTCTCTTCTCATAATGCTGTTGGCCTGCGCTTTTTTCTCAGCAACCAAAACCTGATTCATGATTTCTTTCATATCTCCTGGAAGAATTACATCTCTTATTCCAGCATCAGAAATTGCTAAACCTAAATCTTTGATCTTAGTTTTTGCTTCTTCTAAAATAGCATCGGCAATTGCATCTTTCTTTGACAATAATTCATCTAAAGTTAATCCGCCAACAAAAGCTCTTAAAGCCAGTTGCATTGCGACATACAATTGTTTTTCAAAATCTTTATTTTCGGTCAAAGCTTTCATAATATCAACCACTTGATATCTCACAAAAAAGTTAATTCTTAATCCTGCTTTATCTTTAGTCAACAACTCCTGACCAGAAATTTCCAATTGTTGCTGCCTAGTATCAACGGTTTTCACTTCGATTGTAATGGCGTTATTCCAGAAATAATGTGTCCCTGATTTCAATTCTTTCACAAAAGTTCCATTCACAAATAACAAAGCTTTATCATTACTTGCTACAATAAATTTTCTTGTGAAGTATCTCATCTTGACATTTTCCAATAAGTTTACTGGAATATTTTCTGTGATTTCAATCTTAGACAAATCTGCTTTAATGAATTCATTTTTTACAACTCCTTTCCAAAAAGCATATTTCCCTGGCGTTAAAACTTCTTTGAAATTTCCTTTTACAAATTGCAATACGATTTCGTTATCTGCAACTTCAACAACTTCCAAAAGAGATGCTAACACTTCATTTTGCAATAAAATATCCAACTCAAAAGGAGCCTGAAAAGATCCGTTTAGATCATAAATCATAATGTTTTTGTTTCCAAAAATCCAATGTAATCCTTCTTCTAATACTTTAATTAATTTTCTATTTTCGAACACCAAGCCTACTTGGTAAGTCTCGATTGTAATTCTTTTTATCATAATATTTTTTTGTTTCAAGTTTCAAGTTTAAAGTTTTATGTTCCAAAATCTTTAAACCTCTATACTCTATTCTCTATATTCTATTCTCTTCTTAATAAAAAAACCTCATTGTCTTTCTCCTCCAAGAAAAACGGACGAATAGTTTGTTCTTTGTCTGTCTGAATTGTTTCTGATTCTATTTTATTGAGAGAATCCCCAAATTCTCTAAACAATCAAATCAAAAAGAAAACAAACTTTTCAAAACACATTTCTATTCGCACTGGCTTTATCAGAGTGTGAAACATCAGATTGTAAAATCCTATTTTCACTGACAAAGACAAATCAGTTTTTTCTAATGGTCATCTTTTTAAGAGTGATGGTCTCCAATGTTACAGGTTTTTGAGACCCGTCGACTTACCGGATTCGTCCAACCGAAGCGTATTCGGTGCAGGATTCGAACCTGCATAACACATCCAATGCTCTATCCAAATTGAGCTATCACATTACTGTGAATGGGATTCGAACCCACAACCCTCAGATCCCTTGTGCGACAATTTTTTGGAAAACCATCAAAACCTCCAAACCAAGCTGCATAGAAAAACATAATACGCTTTCGCGAAAAGTCTGCTACAATAGTGCTATACCGAAACACCCAACAAGGCTTATTTGATATTTTTATTCAAAGTTTCCTTTGATATCATTTCATTTTATGAAAGAACTTTTATTTCTTGAACAAATATTCAATTTATACTGCGCAATTATTTTGCGCAGATCTTTTAATTCTATACAAATTCTAACTTGACACGTTTAATACCAAAATCTGTTTTTCTCAATTTGCACATTCTTCCATCTGAAATATGATGGAAAACAATACCTTCAATGTCACTTTCTAATAAGAATTCTTTCAAAACATTAAACTCAAGATTTACAAAATCAAGTATTTCACTTCCGTGTTTTACCAATGTATGTTTCTCAAAATTCTCAGGGTTTCCTTGTATTTTAGGTCCGCATAATTCGTAAGTTCCGTCAACTTTATTTTCTAATCCATCAAAACCTTCAAAGAAATGTTTATCCTCCGATTTTGAACGATCACATTTTAGCCAGTGTGGGTGATGTCCCGAAATAGGGTCTGCTTCCTGACAAGGAATTGCTCCCAACGGAATTGTTCTTCCTTTTTTAGCATCAAACCTTTTAAATATTTCACCCTCTATAATTGCGGCAGATGTTCCATCAAATTTTCTGGTTGCAATAGCTTCTCCTTCAAAAACCCATTTGTTTTCAGTATTAATTTTATCTATAACCCTTCCTAAATCATTAGGATCTTTGGCGAATAATGTGCTTATCTTTTTCATATATATTTTTTTAAATCTTCATTTTGTACAGAAAGAGAGATTCGAACTCTCAAAATACTGATTCTAAGTCAGCCGCGTCTGCCGTTCCGCCACTCCTGCATTTTGTCTGGGAAGCAGGATTCGAACCTGCGACCTCCCGCATCCAAAGCGGGTAAACAACCTCCGTTATCTTCCCAGGTCTATTTAAGTCTCTAAGTAGCTTAGAATCTTAGCCACTTACCAACTTAAAAAAGCGGCTCATACGGGAGTCGAACCCGTTTCTCCCGAGAGACAGTCGGGAAGGTTAGCCAGTAACCCCAATGAGCCAGTTCCTTCTAGAGAACAAGTAATTTTGGAAGGATTCGAACCTTCGACCATCTGCTTAGAAGGCAGACGCTCTATCCAACTGAGCTACAAAATCATTTATTTTTGGGCATAAAAAAAGCACCCGATCAAAGGTGCTTTACAAAATTCAACGTGATATAACTATCCTATTGCCTATATTGATGCACCTGCATTGTCAAACGTCCAAGATCAAATCTTGCGTTTAGTGGTAATCCGTATGATATTTTATTTTGTAAAGCCATTTTATATGCTGTATTATATTTTAAATTCTTATTATTATTTGAAACGCTGTGTTTCAATTTTGTTTGGCAAAGATAATGTCGAAAAAATCATATTTCCAAATATTTTTAAAGATTATTTCACTGATTATCAATTAGTTAACTGTAAAATTAAACCAAAGAAATCCCTGTCCGCAAACTGTTGCAGATTTTTCTTTTTATCAAATGACTGTTACTCATCAGATTACTTTTCAAGATTATATTTCGCTATTGGGTTTAATCATTAAACATTTTGTCAATTATTTTTTTAGTTTTTTTTAGTTATGGTTTAATATTCTTTCATTTTTATTGTCTTTCTATCCAATTTTATGGCCACAATGAGCAAAGTCAAAGTGGCTAAAAACAAAAAAAGCGCCCTACTTTGAGGACGCTTTTCTGTTTTATGATGAGTTTTACTCTAAATTTTACATTTTAATTTCATAAAAATACATATTGCATCCTGATACTTTAGCCGGAAGTTCTCCTGCTAAGTGGTCAAAATATTTTGCTATTGAAAGTGTCATATGTATTTCTTTTATTTTTTATTACGGAAACAAATGTAGTATATTTTGTGATAATTTAACAAAAATCTCTAAAAATTTTAAAAAACAAACATTTTCAGTTTTACGAAATAATCATTTTTACTGCCAAAATATGCTTACAGATTCCTCTTTTTCCTTGATAAGCGGTAAACCAATCGCAGGTACATTTTTGAGAAGTATTGTCAATTATTACTTTATGCACCACGCCAGAACCTTTTACTTTGGCTTCAATATAATCTGCTCTACGTTCTGTTATTTCTACTTCTTCATTATCAATTAACTTTTTGGCATTTTTAAGTCTTGGATTTAAAGATAAAATACGTTCCGTTTTAAAAGGAAGACGGCGGTAAAAATGTGCTTTTTCACTTAAGTCATAACCCAATAATCCCATTGAAGACAAATTGGAAGTTAGATTATCCATTGTTCCAAAGTCGATATCATTTTCTATCGAAAGCACTGTTGGATCAAACATTTCATTTGATTTTAATAAACTGTTTAAACCGTAAACCCATTCTATTGGCAGATTTTCGGTCATCGTTTCCAATACATTTCCTTCGCCTGAAAATCCGCGGTATGAATCTGGAGAAAAAGCCATTAATAACTGCATTTTTCCAAACTCACATACAATCGCACAGGTTTGTTTATCATCAGATTCGTAAATAAAGATCTTCTCTACAATCGCCAGAATTCCTTCCAATAAACGTAATCTTTGCACACCGCCAATTCTAACACTGTCTGGAGTTGCCAAAGTCGAAAACGTAAATTTTCCAGCTCTTTTGGTTATAAAGAAATCTCCTTTTACATTTCCTTTTGGCAGACTTTGAAACAACTGAATGGTTTGAATTTTATTCAATTCAAATTTCAAATCCATTTCAGCCAAATACAACTGAACGCTCGTTAAGCCTTTTATCCATCGCATTGGCAAAGTCACTTTTTTCTCTACCACTTTTGCTTTGCTCGTAATAACTTGAACGTCCTGCTGACCTACGGCAAGAGTTACTTTCTCGTTTTTCTGAATGGCGTTTAGCGCGTTCAACATCGGATCGTTGAAATCTACGTTTGTGGTTCCGTTGGCAATAAATTCTCCGTCAATGGCTTCAGGTTTCATGTCCAATCTTATATAAACTCCGTTGCAGGATGAAAATCCTTCAAAGCGCAATCTTTCTGAACCCGCAGAAACAATTGGATCACGAAGACTTGGCGGTATAGGGCCAAAACTCGAACGAACCACTTTTGCAATCGTACTCCAGCATTTTGCCGTTACATAAGGATCGGTTAAACTTCCCCAGAAAAAACAGGGAATATTATTGACTTCTTCAATTTCGGTTTGATGGGCCAAAACCAAATTATTGATGCCTTTTGTTTTACTGTATGTCGAAACTCCTTTATAATTATATTCTAAATCTGTCATTTTCTTTATTTTAAAATTTGCTTAACCAATGATTTAAGCGAAGCATTATCTTTCCATTGTTCAAAGAAAGCAATTGCTTTTTCTGATGGTTTTTGATTTGTTTTGATTAAAATATCGACATAATTTTCTATCATTTTTTTGAAATTTGTCGGCAGTTTATCTTTTATACTCAAATTAGAAAAAAAGGCATTAAAAAACTGAAGCAACGCACTATTATGCAAAGGCGAAATATCCTTCAAAGCTATTACTCCGTCTGTTAATCTTGCAAAAGCACCGTATTTTTCTGATGCTAAAAATGCCGTTTTTTCAGAAAATTTCTCCATATCCAAACTCTGTTTTTCTACCAGATTAATGAGGGTTTCAGAAGCTAACAACCTTAAATCTTTTTTCTCTTGAAAAAAACACGCGGCAAATAACATCAGCGCATTGTCAGAAAATCTAAATTCTGGTCTGTTCATTACATCGAGAAAACCTCTTAATTCTGGTTTTGAACCATCTGTAATTCTACAGTTATTTAGTAAAGTTAGCGCTAATGCATCAGGATTTTGTGGTGTTAAACTATGCCAATAATACGTATTACCAGCGTAATTTAAATTGTAATCCCAACTATTTGATCGAGTATAGATATCTTGACTGTAAAGCAGATAATTTGGAATTTTGGTATAGTTTGGCATATCAAAACGAAGTTCATACCAAGATGGCGATCGTTCTTTTTCTTTGGTTTGATAATTGGTCCATTCGTTCCACTGCTCTTTAAATTTAATTTCTGGCGTGTAAGGCGAAACTACAAAAGGAACTTCTTTTAAATACGTATTTTCAAACTCAGAAAATGTACTGTCTGGATAAAATGTTCTAGCCGCAACTGCCCATAAAGATAAATTTCCTGTTTCTTTTGTGGTTTTGCCCAAAGTAGCTAAAAGTTTTGAAACTAATGAAGTAGAGTCAATAGTCAGTTTATCTTCTACTCCTAAAGAAAATGATAAAAGCGGTTTCAATTCTCCTTCAACTTGATCCAATAACAGAATTGCTTCTTCGGTATTTTCTCTTGGCATTCTGGCAATTGCAATCGCTAAATCTAGAGAGTCAATTTCTTCATTTACTTTCTGATACGCAATTACTCTTTCTAACAAAACTTTCGGAGCCACCCAATATGGCTTATGACTTGGAAAGGAAAGCATTGGCAGTTTCGAATTAGAGTCGATTTTCTGCTGTACTTTTTCCAACAAAAATTTAATTAACGCAGGCGTATTAATTTTAGAATAATGTTTTTTCTGACTATCAAATTTACCATTCATGTTGGCTATTTTTTGAGACAAAAACGAACTCACAAAATTTTTATGAATACTTTCAAAATAATGTTTATTCAATTGTTTTTCGTACGGCTGTAATTGCGCATTATAATCGGCAGGAAATAAATCTCTCTGCTGAATATAGATATTCATCAGGATTTCGGTATCGAGAACTTCTTCTGAAGCGATAAAATTTCCAAACTGAAACAAAATCTCGTTCCAGTCTTTCGGCACCTCAACTTCTTCTGTCAGCAATAATTCTTTTTTAGGTTCGAATTGATATTCCTCAAAACCGCTTTCATCAACAGCTTGTGAATCTTCATCCATAAACTGAGTCAAACCAGATTTGATATTTCCCTGCATTAAAGTCGCATATGAAGATAATTTTTCTTTCAGAACTTTATCTTTCGCAGAAGCCATTTTTACCAGAATTTTGCTCGCACGTTCCTGTAAAGTCAGATCAGCGATTACGTAAATATCTGCTATTATTGAAGCAATCTGATTGTTTAATTTCGGATTGGCTTTGCTTATTTTTTCTAAAACTGGCAATACGCTTTTTATACCGGCTTTGCAATCGCTTCGCATCATCATGGGCTCCAACCATTCTAAAAATGATTTGGTTTTGAATTTCGGATGACTGTAAATTTTCTTTACCAATTCTATTCCGTAGCTCGTAATGGGCGGGTAAGCGTTGTGCAAAAGCGAAAATATATTTTCCTGAAAAACGATTAATTCCTCTTCTGTTGCTTGAAACTCTTCGATTCTTTTTCTAAAGAAAGATTTCAGGTTATTGTTCCATTCTTTGGTTTGAATCTGGATGGCATTTTCAAAAAAGAAAGCTCGATCCATTTTTTTCTGATCTAGTAATTCTTTGTAAATAATCGCCCAAGCATTGAATTCGTCATATTGTTGCTTATCATTATCTCTAAAAGCAATATTATTAAGAATCGTTTCGTAATTAAACAATTCTGGTACATCTCTCTGATACGTAATTTTATCTTCTAAAATATTCCCAATAGAAACTCTAGTTTTCACTTTAGTACGCCATTCGTTTATATTTGCCAAACATAAAGCATACAATTCTGGATTAAACTGCATTAATCCCAATTCTTCAAACTGACGCAAAATAGAGTAATTAAAACTCACCCAGTCTTGTCTTCTTACTTTATCGAGAATAAAAGTTTCAAGCCAGTTTGGTTTTGCCCAAAGCAAAGTTTCCAATACATAAGGCTTACTATCTGCTTCCTCTAATAATTGAAGCGCTTCATCCCACGAATTAATGTCTGTTTTATCAAACAATGCAATAGCACTCAACGTGATAATATTGTTTTGCTCCATATCTCCGCGACGTCCCCACCCATAGTCATGTTTATCTTTTTTTACATATCCAGGATCTTTAGACAAATCGGTATATGTCATCCAGTAGCGTTTACATTTCTTGATATGTTTTTTTAAAGCATCAATATTGCCTTTTGACTTTTCTTTTAGAAACGGCAAAAGATCAGAAATCTTTTTAGATTTAATAATGCTGTCATATTCCTCGATAACCTCATCTGCGTTTTTAGTTTTAGCCGATTTTGGTTTCGAAGCCATATCTACTTCTCCAGATTCAGAATATCCTTTTTTTACTTTTTCGGCCAAAATTTTCTCAGCCATTTTCAAGCATTCTTCGTCTGAACCAAAACTTTTGCTCTGCACCGTTCCTGATGTTCCATTCTTCCCGTAAGTCACGGTATAATTTGATCCTATGACTTCGATTTCCCAGAATTTATCCGAAGTTCCGTCGATGTATTTAAGATGTTTTTTCATTATAATCTATATGTAAATAAGTTTTATTTTGTCTAAAGAAGATACTTTTTGATCTTCGAACCTTGATCTGGCGCGCTCCTATACTGTTTTTGCCGACTTTTTTCGAAATCGTAAAGTAAGAATTTTAAACCAAGTTTTTCTTAAAAGAATATCTTTTAAATGTTAAAAAATCTTACGTTTTAAAAGTACAATTTGAAGACAACAAAATACCCCGCAAATTGGTATTTGCGGGGTTTGGGTTTTTATTGGTAGCACTTTGCCCCTAACACAACAAAAACCCTATTCTGATATTTTTTTGTCGTTTAGGGGTATTCTTTATTTTTTTCTTCAATATAAATTTACCCAATACCACACTAAAAGTACTGCGCCTATACCAGCAGTATAAATCCAACTACATAAAAAGTCCCACTATCCTTCTCTATATCAGAATTAAGGATCACAAAACTATTGCATCAAACTAACCTTATCTAAATTTCTAAAAAATGTCAAAATTCTCCGAACAGGTAAACATCACGATAGAAGGCTTTACCCAAAATGTGATTTATTACAATCTTGAGCTTTCTCAAAAAATGGCAGACCACCATCATTTTTCTTTCTTTTGGCAATACACCGGAAAACCTATCATTGCTCCGCAGGATCAGGAAAAAGCTATTAGCAGTTACATTGGCAGCGAGGTAATTTTTACCTTTAAGGTAAAAGGCATACGTGTAATGTCTAAAGGAAGAATTACAAAATTGGGCTCTATCGATAAGAACGGAAGCCCTGCCGGACTGCACGTTACAGGAATAAGCCATACCATAGCACTTGATGATATGCCAAAATCCAGAATCTTTCGCGAGAAAAGCCTCCAGCAGATCGGACTGGAGATTTTTGCCGAAGAAAGTTCAGGAGAATTTTACCAGAGGGAAGCCATTGCTCCAACTTATACAAAGGAATTCAGTTTTAAAACCCAGTACAACGAAACGAGCTTTGATTTTCTTAAACGCCTTTCTTCACGCTACGCCCAATGGTTTTATTTTGACGGAATGCGCATGCAGTTTGGCCAGATTAAAAACACCGACATAAAGCTTATAAACGAATCATCGCTCCATAACTTTAGCATCGAGGCCAGCTTGGTTTCGCATAAAACCTCTTTCAGCAGCTATGATTATAACAGCGCTGCACGCATAAAAAATGGTGCAGAAAAAACCTCCGAAGGAAGCCGAGACCGATTTGCATCGCTTGCCGTCTTTAAGCAGCCTTACATTGTAAGACCCGGACTTGAAAACGGCGCGTATACCAGCAACGCCCAAAATAAAGAGGAAATTGACGAAATGGTGAAAATGCAGACCGCTGCACGAGATGCAAACAGCATATTCTACAGCGGCACCTCCTATCTGCCTATAGGTTTGGGGCAGACTTTTTCTATTGAAAACAAGAACGTAGAGCATCATTTACTGGCAGTTGAAATTGTACACCGCTCTGAAGTAAACGGAAATTACACCTGCCAATTCAAAGCAATTCCAGCCGATGTGGCAGCGCCGCACTATACAGACGTAAATGTATTTGCTCCCGCCGAAAGCCAGCCCGCAATAGTAATTGACAATAACGACCCTGAAAAAATGGGGCGCATAAAAGTGGAGTTCTTCTGGAACGGCTGGACAAGTAAAAGCGACTGGATGCGTGTGGTTCAGCCTTACTCCGGTTCTGGAAAAGGGCTTTATTTCAGACCCGAAATTGGAGAAGAAGTTCAGGTGAGTTTTGAAGGCGGCAATGCAGAACGCCCGTATGTTTCTGGCACCTATTACAACGGAAAAGAAATGCCCGATTTCTTTGATGCCGAAAACCGAATTAAAGGATGGAAACTCCCTTTTGGACAGCTTTTCAAGTTTATTGAAAAAGTGGGTATCTGGCTTTCTGACCCAAGCGGGAATGAATTGCATATGAATGAAGAAACAAAAAGCATTAATGTGACCTCTCCTGAAACAGTTACAATACGCGCTAAAAATATTGTTTTTGAAGCAAGTGAAAGCATTACTTATGCAGCTGGAACTAATATCTCTGAAACAGCAATACTAAATAAAACTTCAAGTATTGGAGGAATTTTAGACACTAGTGTCGGATTGGACAAAATACTACATATTGGTGGAGATAATCATATCAATATTGATGGCAACTCTAACTCAGAAGTAAAAAAAGATAGAAATATCGCTTCTGAAAATAGAATAGTTACACATAGTGAAATTGGACATGAGTTTCACTCTAATAAGGATATCAAAAACAACAGTAGTGAGCAAACAAGACAAAACTAATTAAGATGGCAATAAAAACAATCTGTGGTATTACCATAATGGGAAACATTGCCAATTACAGTTTTCACAACTCTAAAAACGGCGCTCATTTTTTCTTGAAAGACAGCAATGTCAGTTATAGCGATCCTTTTGGAAACCACATGACCAATCATGCCAGTCATATCCGAATTAATTTTGAGCCTTTTAGATTAGAAAAAATGGGCGATGAAATTCGAAAATCAGATGGCAGTCTCATTATCATGATGCCAAAAGAACAAATAGAAGAAATTGCCAACAAAACCTTTTATGCTGATGGGCAGTTTCATGCTATAGATTTTTTAACCTATACCATAACCGAAGAAAAATAAACTATGTCAGAATATATTAGAGTAAAAGGAAACATAATAGAAAAAACTGGAGGAACTTCCAGAGTTTATGCCAAAGGAGGAATTGAACACAACTCAAACGGACGTATTGATTATTTTGCTGAAAATTATACTTATGGCGAACCAGAAAAATATGTCCCAAAACAGCCCGAAAACTCCATAAATGTCTACTTGGGAATGTTTTTTGATGGCACTGGAAACAATCGTTTTAATTCTGACAGCATGTATTACTCTAAAATTAAAAATAATACCGACAGAATAGACCCAAAAGATATTCCTTCTAACAAAGAAACAGAAATTACAGTAGAAGATCAGGATAAAAAAAGTAAAAAAATTAAAGTAAAAATTACAGATCGTGACAGCTATTGGAATCCCTATTCGAATATTGCCAAACTTTTTGATTTATATAAAACCATTACAACAAAGGATTACGAAGATAAAAAAAACTATCCCGAATATGGCAAACATATAATTCTTAAGCAATACGTGGAAGGCATTGGTACAAAACAAGGGAAGCCAGATGATCTTTTGGGTTCAGGTTTAGCCAGAGATACTTGGGGCGTAATAAGCCGTGTACATGAGGGTATCGAAAAAGTAGTACAAGACCAATTTAGTGCTGTACCCAAAGACAGAAAAATCAATAAAATTGTGATTGATGTATTTGGTTTTAGCAGAGGGGCTGCTGCGGCAAGGCATTTTTGCAACGAAGTGATGAAAGAAGCCACATACAGGAATGAAATGATAAATGATCCTTATGATAAATACCCTCTACCCTCCGGAAAAAAAATAATCGATAAACATGCCGGAGGAAAATTAGGATTTGAGCTAAGTGCAAAAGGACATATGCCTGTGGGAGAAACCTACAAAATCGAAATTCGCTTTTTAGGTCTTTTTGACACTGTAATATCCGATATGATTGTAAAAGAAAATATGGGCTACAAATTAGGGCTTGGCTCGCCACTTATACCTTATCTAAGTCTTGCTCCTTTGGCTCAGGAAGCATTGCCAGAAATAAAAACCAATATAGGAAACCTCAAGATAGGCAAAGTTTTTCATATAAAAGCATCTACAGAATGGAGAAAAAACTTTGCTTTTACCCCTTCAGAACAAGGTTATACGCTAGGTATGATAGGTTCTCACTCTGATATAGGCGGTGGGTATGCAGAGTTAACCCATTATGAGCCTGTACTAAGTTATTTTGATGTACCGCTTGGCAATACAAAAGCCCTAAGCCAAATGGAGAAATTTAAGCAATTTTACACAGACAGATTTATCTGCACTAATGAAGAGCTGCAATTTGTAAATACCTACGATCACGTTACCGAAACCAGCATTTCGCCAAATTCTATGGAAACAGGCGTATCCCATAGAGAGTTAAAAGCGTCCAATGATTTTCCTGATGAAGGGAAAACCATCTCAAACAACCCCATTTATCAAGTTTATCAAACCAAAAATTCAGATCATTATGTATTAAAAGATTCTAGATATATTTCAAACAAGTATTCGCTGGTACCCATGCAGCTTATGCTCGAAAAGGCAATAGAAAACGATGTGCCACTCTTTAAAAATTACGATGAAGCTTCTCCAAAGCCTCCATATAAATTTGAATACGAAATTCCCGAAACTGCAGCATTTGATACATTAAGACAATATTTGGAAATTATGCGTGCTGCTTCAAAAGAAGAAAACAAAGACAAAAATTCAACCTACGAGATAGACTACGAGATCTACAAACACATACATCATAATTACGTTCACTTATCGGCACATTATGGCGGTTTAGAAAATGATTTTTTAACAGTGCAAACAGGAGATCATCATTTTTTATCTGACTATGTTTTTATCAATGAGCCTGTTGAACCGATTATAAAAGATGAAAAAGTAATTTATAAACGAGAAATATATGTACCAAAAAGTTAGATTTTTTTTATGCTGCTTTTTAACCATTGGTTTATTTTGTAGCTGTCAGCCTAAAGATACATTTAGTTGGAATGCGGGTCTTTCTGGTCCAAAAAACTACCCTTCGGGCGCACCTTTTGTAGAATATTTTTATCAGGGAAAAAGCATTGCAGGGACTTCTTCTGGAACAGGTGCAGATCAAGGGTGGAGCATTACCAGCGGAGGTTATGTTGGAGGTGATCGATATAAACCAGTTCCAGATAGCATGGCAGTAAAATGGGTATGTTCAGTTGACAACTTAGTTTATAAAGGCGGATTCAAATTGCCCAGAGACAAAATGCTCGAATTGTTTAAAAGAAAAGTGATAGATTCTTATGGGGACCAAAACGACTATAGTGTAATTGTTGCTGGAATGGCTCCTGGCGGTAATATAACTCTATGGATGCAGGGCGGATATGCCACTACAGAAATAGCAAAATTTAAAATTTTAAAAGGGGAAGAGGATCAAAATATAGATGATGATTACAAAAAAAAAGATATAAAGTCATGGGGCAATTATCTTGCTTATTGGAAAATTCATGGCATTCCGTATTCTGTCTGGGAAAAAGGAGAAAAAGAATATCCATATGATATTGGGTTTACGACTGAAGAAGAAGATAAAAAAGGTTATAGTATAGCCATTGCTGGCTACACCAAAGATGGCAGTGTAATATATTCCAATGAAGATCCGATTCCATACTTAAAATGGAATGAGAATGTAAAGCTACAAGTAGCAAAAGGTAAAAAGCTTCCTGTACAATTTTGGATACGATGGCATTCAAGTGATGGTAAGGAATGGTATGAATCAAAAATTGTTTTGCCAACTAATTTAGATAAACAACTATTAAAATTTCAAGAACAATATGGTAAAGATGTATTTCTTACTGTAGGAATGAATAAAGTTTCTGAAAATAAACCATACACATTTGGAAGGATATGGCTTGAAAACTTTAAGGTAAAAACAGAAATAATGAAATTTAGGGCTGCCAAATTCAATTTAGAAAAAAATGATTTTGAAATATCACAATACTCGCTTCCAAAAGGTTTTGTATTTCCAAAATGGGAAGGCAGAGAACCTATTGAATTTCCAGAATTAGATTATTGGCAAGAAAAGTAATTTACAAAAGAGAAATATATGTACCCAAAAGTTAGATTTTTTTTATACTGCTTTTTAACCATTGGTTTATTTTGTAGCTGTCAGCCTAAAGATACATTTAGTTGGAATGCGGGTCTTTCTGGTCCAAAAAACTACCCTTCGGGCGCACCTTTTATAGAATATTTTTATCAGGGAAAAAGCATTGCAGGGACTTCTTCTGGAACAGGTGCAGATCAAGGGTGGAGCATTACTAGTGGAGGTTATGTTGGAGGTGATCGATATAAACCAGTTCCAGATAGCATGGCAGTAAAATGGGTTTGTTCAGTTGACAACTTAGTTTATAAAGGCGGATTCAAATTGCCCAGAGACAAAATGCTCGAATTGTTTAAAAGAAAAGTGATAGATTCTTATGGCAATCAAAACGACTATAGTGTAATTGTTGCCGGAATGGCTCCTGGCGGTAATATAACTCTATGGATGCAGGGCGGATATGCCACTACAGAAATAGCAAAATTTAAAATTTTAAAAGGGGAAGAGGATCAAAATATAGATGATGATTACAAAAAAAAAGAAATAAAGTCATGGGGTAACTATCTTACCTATTGGAAAATTCACGGCATTCCATATTCTGTCTGGGAAAAAGGAGAAAAAGAATATCCATATGATATTGGGTTTACGACTGAAGAAGAAGATAAAAAAGGTTATAGTATAGCCATTGCTGGCTACACCAAAGATGGCAGTATAATATATTCAAATGAAGATCCGATTCCATACTTAAAATGGAATGAGAATGTAAAGCTACAAGTTGCAAAAGCTAAAAAACTTCCTATACAGTTTTATATTCAATGGATATCGCAAAATGATCAAGAGTGGTACGAAGCTGAAATTGTACTGCCAAGTAATCTAGAGAATCAATTTATTGAATTTCAAAAAAGATACGGCAATAATATATTTCTTACTGTAGGAATGGATAAAGTTTCGGAAAATAAACTATATACATTTGGAAGGATATGGCTTGAAAATTTTAAAGAAAAAATTGAAATAATGAAATTCAGAGCAGCAAAATTAAATGTAGAAAAGAATAGAAAAAAGAAATACGAAGTTTCAAAATATTCTTTACCTAAACATTTCGTATTTCCTAAATGGGAAGGCAGAGAGAAAATACAATTTCCAGAGTTAGAATATTGGCAAGAAAAGTAATTTACAAAAGAGAAATATATGTACCCAAAAGTTAGATTTTTTTTATACTGCTTTTTAATCATTGGTTTATTTTGTAGCTGTCAGCCTAAAGATACATTTAGTTGGAATGCAGGTCTTTCTGGTCCAAAAAACTACCCTTCGGGTGCTCCTTTTGTAGAATATTTTTATCAGGGAAAAAGCATTGCAGGGGCTTCTTCTGGGACAGGTGCAGATCAAGGCTGGGGTATTACCAGCGGAGGTTATGTTGGAGGTGATCGATATAAACCAGTTCCAGATAGCATGGCAGTAAAATGGGTATGTTCAGTTGACAACTTAGTTTATAAAGGCGGATTCAAATTGCCCAGAGACAAAATGCTCGAATTGTTTAAAAGAAAAGTGATAGATTCTTATGGTAATCAAAACGACTATAGTGTAATTGTTGCCGGAATGGCTCCTGGCGGTAATATAACTCTATGGATGCAGGGCGGATATGCCACTACAGAAATAGCAAAATTTAAAATTTTAAAAGGGGAAGAGGATCAAAATATAGATGATGATTACAAAAAAAAAGATATAAAGTCATGGGGCAATTATCTTGCTTATTGGAAAATTCATGGCATTCCGTATTCGGTTTGGGAAAAAGGAGAAAAAGAATATCCATATGATATTGGATTTTCTAGCAAAGATTTTACTTATGGTTATCATCTAACATTTATTACGAAGGAAGGATCATGGTTTTCTTTAGATAAACTTAATTCTTTTATACCTTGGGAGAAGAATGAAATACAAACAAAAAAGGCTATTGAAAAAAAACATAAATCTCCTGTTCAATTGAATATTCAATGGTATACCGATGAAGAAAATTATAAAGAAAGACAGTGGTATGATGGCAAAATAGTTTTACCACAAAATTTTGAAGATTTTTTAAAAACGAGGCTTTATAGTAGATTACTAATTAGCATTGAAAAAGATGAGCATAAAGATGCTGTATATGGCAAATTACTACTAAAAGGGAGAAACCAAGAAAAGGAAATTATGATTTTTAAACTAGGTAAATATGATTATAAATTAGAAAAACAATTGTCTCCAGAATATGTTTTGCCCAAAGATTTCGTATTCCCTAAATGGGAAGGCAGAGAGCCTATTGAATTTCCAGAATTAGATTATTGGCAAGAAAAGTAATTTACAAAAGAGAAATATATGTACCCAAAAGTTAAAGTTTTTTTACACTCCTTTTTAATTATTGTTATAGCCATTAGCTGTCAGTCTAAAGATACCTTTAGCTGGAATGCAGGTTTCTCTGCACCAAAACACTACGGAGCAACTGGACCCTTTGTAGAATATTTTTATCAAGGCCAAAGCATTGCTGGAGCTTCTTCTGGTGTAGGAATTAATCCAGGCTGGGAAATTACAAGCGGAGGTTATGTTGGAGGTGATAAATACAAGACAGTTCCTGATAGCATCGCTGTAAAATGGATTTGTGGAGTTGATAGATATTCTTACGAAGGAGGAAGTAAATTACCCAGAAATAAAATGCTCGAATTGTTTAAAACAAAGGCGATAGATTCATATGGTAATCGACAAGAATACAGTCTGATAGTGGCAGGAATGGCTCCGGGTGGAAATGTTACCATTTGGATGCAGGGAGGAACTGGCAGTACAGAAATATGCAAATTTAAAACAGAAAACAAGGGCGTATGGAAAGAAAATGATACAGAATATAATAAATATATAACTGAACATCGTACTATATCTGAAGCATTTAAGGAATCAAGTTTTTTTTGGAAAATTCATGGCATTCCGTATTCGGTTTGGGAAAAAGGAGAAAAAGAATATGATTATGATATAGGTTTTTCAAGTGAGGAAGAATACAAATTTGCATTAACTTTTTATACCAAGGACGGCAGTTTATTTCAAGTTGACAATAAATCGAGTTTTTTGCCTTGGAAATATAGATTTGTTTCTTATCCAAAAAATTCTGATCATCTTTCTAAAAAGAAAAAACTTCCGGTACAAATCCACATCCAATGGTACTCACAGGATGAATCAAGGTGGTTTAATGGCGATATTATTATGCCTCAGAACTTAGAAAAAAAAATTAATTCTAGCCAGTTTGATAGAATGATTATATCAATAGAAAAAGATACTCAAGATAAAGTTATTGGAGATATTTACTTAGTCAATAAATCAAAGCAGGATAAGATAATGTCTTTTCAGCTTGGGGTTTATAATGAATCTCTCAAAAAACTAATGGCTCCGGAATACTCTCTCCCAAAAGGTTTTGTATTTCCAAAATGGGAAGGCAGAGAACATCTTGAGTTTCCAGAATTAGATTATTGGCAAGAAAAGTAGAGTTATGAGAAACAGTTTTGTGCAGTTTTAGATGTCACCTGCCCCTACTAGCGAGATCGTCCCGCTCGTGAACACTTAAGTTTATGTACCCGAATAAATTAAGCCTCAAGCGCACGAGCAGGACGATCTCGCTAGCAGAGGGAACTGGTATGGAACCCACACAGGATAGCCAAAATAATATAATCTGGAAACAAACAATAATCAAAGGATAACGATGAAACAGAAAATACATTGTTTAATTACTGTCTTAATTGCATTGAATATCACCTTAACATCATGTCAAAATAATATGAAAGAAGAAAAATATTCTTGGGGTGCCGCAGTCTGCACACCAAAAAACTACCCTGCTGAAATTTTTTCAGGACATTTAATATTAGGTGTCAATCCCAAAAGTAGTTATGTGTACATGCCTTTTGATGATGTTATTAATAGCTATGATTTAGGTGACAATGATGGCTCTTCTTCTGGCCAAGCAGAAGGAATTTCGCCTAAAACGCTAGACATATCTTGGCTCTCATATACTGAAAGCAAAAGTTATTCGGGAATCTTTCAACTCGATTCAGATAAAATAGAATCCTTAATGATAAATGGCAGCGAAAGACCATACTGGGATAAAGATGCAAAGAAAATTGGAATAGCTGTAGATAAACATTTTGTAATTAATGCAGGGCTTTTTCCTGGAGGTATGGTCGTTTTATACGTTTTTAGTCCTTCAAATATGACCATTGTTGGACGTTATCAGGCTCATGAGGATAAAACTGTAGATTGGGGCGTTGCACATGAAATAATGAAAACCCAAGAAGGTATTGATGAAACAATCAGAGTTAATATTAAAGATTTGCCACAAGAAATATTAGACCAGATTAAAAATGGCACCATTCCGTTTGGATATTGGGAAACTCTTTTTAGAGATTATAATTTAACTCCTCAGGTTAAAGCAGAAGATAAAGTAGAAACGATTCGTATAAATTATATTAATGGAGAATTTGAGTCTATTTTCTTGAGTTTAAACAGAAATGTAATGCCAGTAAAAAAACGTGCTATTCCACGTAAAGTAAATATTGTTTGGCACGATGTAAACGATAGACGTATGGAAAGCGATGTTTTTTTTGATGAAAAAAAATCGATGGCTCTTTTTGAAGAACTACAAGCAGGAGAAGCTGTCCATTTCATAATAGAAATTGACCGTAATACAAAACCAAGAGAAACTAAAGGGATTTCTATAAAATTAAAGTCTGCTTCTTCTGAAATTGATATGAATGAGGCAATTGTTTCACAGGAATCTTTTACGAAATCTATACCTTATTAGAAAAACTAAAAAACCCTGCAAATACCAATTCGCAGGGCTTTCTATTTTTATTGATTTACTTTTAAACTGGCACAAGCCTTATAAATCTGCTTCTCTGAAAATGGCGATAACGTTTCTGCCAGATTACGGCTGGTTCTTAAACAGCTCAGTATTTTTTGCCTTAAATTGATATCGTCGCCAAACTCTGTATGCATTAAAAGCTCGAAGATTTCCTGCAAATACATGGGCTGTTCTTTGTAATCTCCCTCAAACAATTCGTCTGAAAGGAAATTAATTACGGATGGCACTACATCACGATGTGTTGGTTTTTGATTTTCTTTTTGCATAATAGAAAATTTTAGATACGCGAATACCCCGCTTTAGGTGTGCAAAACATTCAAAGGAATGATTTAGGAAAGTTTCCTGTTCCTTCACCGTGACGAGGTATTCGTTTATATTTACTTTAAAAAAGTTTAGGATTTCTCCTTTGATTGTTTTGCATTGCAAAGATAATCCTTTATTTTAAAAAGAAAGAAAAAGATTACTTTTTAACTATAATTTTAATCTAGGTTTAAAAACAAAGATAAAGATTATACTTTGTGGGATTGCTATCTATGCCAAATTAAAAAAACAACTAATCTTCTCACAGTTTAAAAGCGCAAATTATCAATATTCGCTTTTTTTATCTTTTTTTACCTACCGAACTTCATATCCTCAAGATAAATCTCAGAAATTTTTACTAATTTATAATTATCGTTTACTAACTATATCGCTTAGATAATTACTTCTAAATAATGGCGGAGTAAAAAAATGTGCTACAAGTAATTTAGAAATTTCTATTTGTGTTATTGCATTAATACCAATACTGCATATTGCATTTACATATTGTGTCAAATTTTTTCTAATTTTTTCTAAGGCTTGTTCGTCAATTACTTTTGTATTTTCGCTTGGATTAACATTATAGCCTTTTATTTTAGGACTTTGAAGCGTAACAAGTGTGTGTTTAGCAGTCTCACCATATTGTTTTTTAAACCACTCTCCTGATTGTAATAATTGACCAATATTATCTCTTGTAATTTCTTCATGTATAGCCATTGATTTAGCCTCTAATATTAAGAAATGGTTATCGGTCATACCCCATAAAACATCTGGGCCATTACCAAATTCTAATTCTGGTTCCTGAGCATAGAATCCAATCATTCTTCCAACATTCGCTAAAGCATTTTCAAATTTAATGTAATTAATATCTGGACTATATTTGAAGTTATTAAGCACTTCTTCTAAATAAATTTTGAAATCTTGAGATTTACCAAATTGACTTAAAAACTTTTTGACATTAGAAGATTGTTCCTCATGTACAGCAATTTTTGTATAATTATTCCCGAGCTTGGTTTGAAACATATGCGTAGCATTTGCTGATGCAGCTAATTGTAAATCATTTGAACCAACCTTATTCTC
This sequence comes from Flavobacterium humidisoli, assembly GCF_023272795.1. Classification (NCBI taxonomy): domain Bacteria; kingdom Pseudomonadati; phylum Bacteroidota; class Flavobacteriia; order Flavobacteriales; family Flavobacteriaceae; genus Flavobacterium; species Flavobacterium humidisoli. Next base: position 5,246,603 of record NZ_CP096829.1, read on the forward strand.
TAAATATAACAATTGCGCTGAAAATTGAAAATACCATCCTTTTTGTTTACTCGAAATTGGCATACCATCAATTATTTTTTTAACAATCACATCTTTTGAACCTGAGTAATTTCTTGATCGAAACAAATCAATTGCCTCTTTTTCATGGACTGCAATATTTATATTTTTTATTTTTTCTTCATTTAAAACATCGACATCAACTTTAGAAATTCCTTGTGAATGAAATGTTCTCCAGTCAATATTTTGAGACAAACAAAAATCAATTGTTTCTTTTATTGTTTTGATAGAATCTTCTTTACTTTCTTCATCTAATAAAGTTAGTCCCATCTCAAGTTGCTTTCTTGTTACAGAGGTAAAATATTGCAAATTATTTCTATTTCCTAAAAATTGAAGTAAATCATTCCCCATTAATATTACTGCGCAAAAATCACTTCCTGATCGAACAGCTCTTCCTAAACCTTGCTCAATTATTTGTGCTTTGAGAGAAGCTTTTACGCTATCAAGTCTCATTTCTGTATACAATTCTTTAGAAGATGTAAATGCAGGATAACCATCCATTATTAAAATTCTGCACATATCTCCATTTAAATCTACTCCATCATACCTATTAACCAAAACATATAATCCTCCTTGTTTAGATTTAAGTGCACTGATATTCTCATTTATGTCTCCATCATTTAACACGATTCCTCCATTTTTTATCCAAGGTTCTGCCTTTGCATATGATGGAACTAAAACGACAACATTAATGTTATTTTCAGAATATTCTTTTGCTAACTTATAAATATCATTATCAAACAAACTTGGATCAAATCTTTTCGGTGCTAAAATTAATCTCTGTCCAATATCTTTTCTATCTTTTGGTATTAAAGCATTAATAATACTTTCTGAATTAATACCAAAATCTTTAATTAAATCTGTTTGATCTTCAAAAGTTGCTGAAAGAATGTATCTATGTTTTGCTTCAAAAAAGGATTTTACATTTTGATATGGTACATGTATTGGAGCAATTTCAATTCCTTTTGGTCCTAAATAACAGTCATATGATAATAAATCATCTGCTATTAATCCCCATTTAAATTTGAACTCGTCATCTGATGAAAACTTATTTAAAAGTGTTGCCACCTCTTCTTCCCTTTCAAACCAAGCCCAATAGGGTACTTTTAAAATACTTGCAAATGGATCGCCATCAATTAATCTTCTATATGTTCCAGGTGCTTGATCCTTAAATTCAGCTTCAAAAATTTTAATTATTCTCTCACAAGCTTCATGATTTCTTGGTAAATTAAGTGTAGTTGTATCTCTTGCCTTATCCAAACAACTATGAGCATCATCAATAACTATAGAACCAATCGTAATTTGGTCGCGATTAAATATTGATTTAGAATTAAATACCTTTTGGAAAGTGCAAAGCAATATACTTTTACAATTATGAAAATCAGTAGGAAAGTCATTATTTTCATCAATTTCACAAACTGGAATACCATAAAGTTCAGCTTGCTTTCTTGCTTGATCAAGTAATTGCCTGTCTGGACATAAATACAAAGCTGGACCAACACCTTCATTCATTTTTGAATGAAGCATTAATAAACTAACAAGTGTTTTACCCGAACCTGTATTCATCTTGCATAGGACATCTCTCTGATTTCTAATTGAATGCCAATAATTTAAAACCTCTTCTTGAATACCTCTCAAATAAGAATACCCTTCCTTATGGAAAAGACCTTGGAAAATATCTATTGGATGAATTGGCAAATCTTCATTATCATTTGTGACTAGTTTTTTAGCAAAAATGTTCATACTATATAATTTATTTGGTTATTAGTTTTAGGTAATTTTTATTCTAAATGATTATTATATTCAAACAACATTAGCAAAGATGTATAAGATTTCTATATCTATTTTACGGTTTTCCATAAACATAGAATTGAATTATCTTCAAATATATATAAACATAAAGCCTTCAAACCAAGTACAAACCCCTGATTTAAAAGCCAATATTTTTTTACCACAAAGGCGTTACATTTTTTTGTTTAAGCGTGATTTTTGTCCTTCTCAGGAACGAAGAATCACACTAGAAGCTCCGTAAAGTATTTTTTCCAATCTGTGTCGAATCCCGTGTGAGATTCTTCGTTCCTCAGAAGGACAAAACGAGCACTTCATATTACATTTTCACTTTTTGTCTTTGTCGCTAAATCCCAAAAAAGCTCTTAGCATTCCTCGTCGTTCCCTCCGCAACCTTATCCAAAGCAATTCCTTTGAACTGCGCAATTGTTCCGGCAACATACGGCAAAAAAGCAGGTTCGCAACGGCGCTCGTGGTACTTCTTTAAGAGACTATTCGGGACGTTTTTAGGAAGCATAAATGGCGCATCGGTTTCAATCATCATTCGGTCGAGCGGTACGTACTGAATGACTTCTTTTAAATGGCTGAAACGCTTGGCATCAGAAATCGCTCCCGTAAAACCGAGATAAAATCCGTTATCGAGATAGGTTTTAGCTTCCTGCAAAGTTCCCGTAAAACAATGCACAACGCCTTTTGGCAATTGGGGTAAATAGTCTTTGGTGATATTCATAAAGCTGTCAAAAGCGGCTCTTTCGTGCAAAAACAAAGGTTTCTGTACTTCGATTGCCAATTCTAATTGGGCTTTATAACATTCTTCCTGTTTCTTTCTGGGCGAAAAGTCACGATCAAAATCGAGTCCGCATTCCCCAACCGAAACGACTTGTTTCTGTTTTAATAAATTCCGCAGTCGTGAAATGCTTTTTTCATCAAAACTCTTCGCATCATGCGGATGAATTCCAGCCGTCGAATATAATATTCCCGGATATTGTTTTGCGATTTCTAATGAAGCTTCGCTGTTTCGTACACTTGTGCCTGTGAGTATCATCTGCGATACGTCGGCGTCGAGCGCGTCTTGTACGACATCGTCTATGTCGTTTTGGAATTGTTTATTGGTCAAATTAATTCCGATATCTATGTATGTTTTCATTTCTTTTTTGTTTTTGCCACGAAGGCGCTAAGTCACAAAGTTTTTTTCATTCTTTGTGCTGAATTAATCTCGCAAAGTCGCAGAGGCGCAAAGTTTTTTATACAAAGTTTGTCATTTCGATCCCGAGGCTTCGGGAGAGAAATCACACCAGAAACTCCACACAGAACGTCGCCAATCTTTGTCGAATCCCGCGTGTGATTTCTCCCTTCGGTCGAAATGACAGAAAGTGAGGCAAAACCTTTGTCCCTTTGAACCTATGCACCTTTGAGCCTAAAGAAGAACTAGTCTTCTTTACTTCCATCATCTGCCATTCTCACCAATTTCGGCGTGAACTTTGCCACAACATCAACTAAATCCTGTTGTGCTTCCATCACTTGGTTGATATCTTTATACGCCATTGGCGCTTCGTCCAGACCTGCACCGATAAGCGTAACGCCATGATCTTGCAGGATGGATTTCATCTCTGTTTTGGTAATGTTTTTTATGGCCTGAGTTCTGCTCATTTGTCGTCCTGCTCCGTGTGAAGCCGAATTAATGGCGTTCTCCTCGCCTTTTCCTCTAACCAAAAATCCTGGTGCAGTCATACTTCCTGGAATGATTCCCATCACGCCTTTTCCGGCCGGGGTTGCTCCTTTTCTATGCACGATCACTTCTTCTCCGTTCCAGATTTCTTTCCACGCAAAATTATGGTGGTTTTCGACTTTGGCTAAAATCGTCGCACCCAAAGCGCGTTCCATTTTGTTATGGATAATCTCGTGACAAGCCGAAGCGTAATCACCCGCCAAATTCATCGCCATCCAGTATTCCTGACCCAATTGTGAGTTCATATCCAGATACGCTAAATTTTTGGCCACTTCTGGAAGTTTACATTCGTCTTTCGCAATTTTAGTATAATGTCCCGCGATTGTAGCACCCATTCCGCGTGAACCAGAATGCGTTAACAAAGCGACATATTTCCCTTTTGGGATTTTCAAAACCGCATCGTCTTGCGCAAATTCCATGATTCCGAATTCCACAAAGTGATTTCCACCACCTGAAGAACCTAATTGTGACCATGCTTTATCCTTCAAATTCTTCACAAACGGATTCATATTAAAGGTATCATTCTCCAAGACCGCATGATCTGATTTGTACTGACCGTGAAATCCGTGACCTGCTCCAAAAATCGAATTCGCGATTAATTCTTTTTTGAATTTGGCTTCATTTTCAAAGTAAAAATCCTCAGGAATATCATAAACCGACAACGCCATTCTACACCCAATATCAACTCCAACACCATACGGAATAATGGCATTTTTTGTGGCTAAAACTCCGCCAATCGGCAGTCCGTAACCTTGGTGTGCGTCTGGCATTAAAGCTCCGGCAACCGTAACTGGTAATTTCATGGCAACTTCCATTTGTTTTCTGGCTCCGTCTTCGATATGATCTAATCCGTAAGCTGAATAAGCATTCGGATTCTGATTTAATGCAATAAAATCTTCTGGTTTTTCATTCGATTTTTCGATTAAAGCAATAGCCAGTTTACTGAAGATTTTATCGTCTATATAATTCTCCGGAGTTTCTAGGACGTTTTTGAAATTAGCGATCATTTCGTCTCTTGTGAATCCGTTTCTTTTGCTGTTTATTTTTAAAGCAATCCCAATTATTTTTCCTTCTGGGAATCCTAATTCTAATATATCTGTACCGTTTATTTGTGTTTTCATTGTTTCTTTTTTAAGGGACAAAGGTCCAGAGGTTCATAGGTGCAAAGGTGCTTTGCTGCTGCGCAGTTATTTTGCGTAGGTCTTTTTATTTCTCGTAAAGTTTTGTCATTTCGACCGAAGGGAGAAATCACACTAGAAACGCCACACAGAGCGTCGCCAATCTTTGTCGAATCCCGCGTGTGATTTCTCCCTTCGGTCGAAATGACAAACTGTGCTACTCTGCGAGATTAAATTTACCAATCTTTGCGGAGACGCACAGCAGTGCGCCTCTACAAAAACCTTTGAACCTTTGCCTCTTTGTACCTAATTAAACCTAATCCACTAATAATTGCGTCACAACCGCTGGATTCATAGCCCATTGTGCTGTATAAATTTCATCGGCATTTTGATCTTCGGTGATTGTTAAACCTTGGACTTCCGCTTTCAACTGTAACAAACTACCAATATTCAATTTGCTGTTTAGTTTTGATAACAACGCCTGAACGCCTTTGAAATCCAAACCGCCTACAACCTGACCTCCGAAAGTCATCTCTAACCAAACGATTTCTCTTTTGGCTACATCCAACACTCCAAAAACCAAACCTTTGGCAACATTCTGCGTCACACGAACCTGATGATCTACACACGACGGATCGTACGCTACACCGGTTTTCTCCGAAATTTTCATCGGGTGTTTGCTGTTCATCCAACCAACAATTAAATTTGGTGTTATACTTCCGTTGCTGTACGCATTGCAGGTAAAAGTCACAAATTTAGCTTTGGCTTTCGCCAATTCGTCGATGTTGATATTGATATATTCGGCTGTTCCAATTTTATTCGGAATGCTTCTGATATCACCGCTATGCTGACAACCAGTTGTAGTCAATCGGCTGAAAGAACAAATATCGGCTTTATCTTCGTAAGCGATATGACAGCTCAAATCCATATCTAAATGCTGTGCCGGCAAATCTTTTCCCCATTGCATAAACAATCGCACTTCGGTTCCTTCAACTGGGAAACGTGTTCCCATTAAAGCAACTGGCAAATCTTGAATGGTTTCGCTTCGATCTCCTATAGAAACCGGAATGTTAAACAACTGCGGATCGATATAGATTGTTTTATTGGTGTTCTCAATCTTTGCAAATCGTTTTTTCATAGCCAAAAGACACAATTCTTCGATCTGGTTTTTCATCGCTTCCAACTGCACATCATCATACAATTTCAACAAACCGTTTGGTTCGATTCTTTTGTTTGTTCCGCCCAAAGGTTTCACACTTCGCTGCATATTTTTATCAAAGTAATTTTGCGCATACATATTCAAAGTAAACACCAATCGAGCCGGAACTTTATCGATGATTTCTTCAAAATGGGCAATCGTTTCTTCTGCACCAAACCAAAGCATATTCGAAAATAACGAACGTGCAAACAATCCTGGACGCTGTTTTAATAACGCAAATGTTTTATCGGCATCAAATTTCAATCTTGACGAATCTACTTTACTTTGCCAAACATCATACACTTGGTTGTAGAACACATCCATTAAAAAGTTCAATTTCTCAAACCCTTTTCTTTTGCTGTATTCGGCCAAACGAAGCGCTCGGATAAAACGAACCCACATTCCGCGTTTTGGATGCATGATTTCGCACATGGTCTCAACATCCATATCCATATTATTCAACCAGTTTGCCACCATCAAACACTCTTTTCTTGAATATTTAAGTTTCAAATCTTTTTGAGATGCAATTCTAGCCTGCGCACTTGTATCCAAAGAATTATGAAAATGCTGGCCATTTCTACTCGCTCTTTTAACAATCGTTTTGGGTTCGATAATCTGCAACATTCCAGTATTTTTATACCATAAATATCTTAAGATATCGGTTGGCGTTTTTAAAAATTGAGATGCTTCGGCTTCTTTACCGTTTTCAATCAAAAGATCGATCACCAGCATTAAAGTTTCCTTCATTGCAACATCAACTTTTGGCAAAGGCAAATTTTGCATCGCCATTTTTAAACTATCTACCTGAGTAGCGTCTAAAGCCGTTTTTGACTGCAATAATGAGATATAGAAATCATTTAAATCTTTTTCTGTCCACAAATCAAGCATTTTCAATTTGCTTCCCTGACCGAAGTTTTCGATTTTACCAAATTCAAACGGAGTTCCGCAGAACGGACAACCGTTGTATCTTTCTAATGGAAAAGTATTATCTGGGATAATATGTCCGCATTGTAAAGTTGTTCCGTTTTTGGTTTTAAAAACATTTCCGAAATACGTGATAATATGATCTACAACAGATTCTCCCGTTGGGATATTCCATTCTTTAACTAAAGGCGTCCAGTTTTTATCTATCCCTAAAACTTCTCTCAGCACTTCTAAAACTTCTACTTTATAATTGGGGTTTACGTTGTTTAAAGCGTGCAATAACGATTCAGAAAATGTAAATCCGAGTTTAGAAACATTGGCTAACAAAACTGAAGTAGTTCCTGATAAATTTTTAATATCATTCGAAATCATTTCTAATGGAATGAAAATGGCATTTTGACGTAAACTGATTTTTAATAATTCTTTTGTTTTCATTTTTTTAATTTTTAAAATTTAGATAATTGTGTTTCTGAGTTCTACCTAAAAGATTTTGAAGTAAGAAACACTTGACCCGAAATTGGAGTGTAATGGATTAGCTAACAAATTATCGGATTGGAAGAAGTAAGCTAATCTTGACCCTCTATTTTTATTAATGATGATTCTAAAACTTGCCGGACTCGAACCGGAGTACCAATTTTCTGAAGTAAGTTTTAATTGACCATTAATAGTGGAACAGGTGGGATTCGAACCCACGACCCGGACATTAAAAGTGTACGAAGTAAGTTTTGATTGACCTTTGAAGGATAATTTCAAAACTACCTGCTCTACCGCTGAGCTACTGTCCCATATAATAGTAGAATAAAAAGGTAATGGTGTAAGTGTGTACGTGGAAAGTGTTTCGAAGTAACTCCAACTTGACCTGTTTTATTCTTTTTTTTATTTCTATGAACGTTTGTTTTTATTTCTGAACAAAGATTTTAAAACTAGTGCGCAGTTATTTTGCGTAGTAAAAATTTTGCTTTCATTTTTGAGAAATAATATTTGTTTTATTTCTTGAACAAAGATTTCGAAACTACTACGCAATTATTTTGCGCAGTAAAAAAAGAATTTTAAATTTGAGTAAAAAACAACATGAATTTAGAGAAAATTTATTCTGATTTACTCTCAAATATTGGCTTTTCAGCAAATGAAATTCAGCAGAACTGGTTGGATTTAGAAAAGGCATATTCCAAAAAATCAAGGCATTATCATAATCTCACGCATTTAAAAGAAATGATAGAAAGCTTTGAAAACTATTCTAATCAGCTTCAAAATTCGAATGAAATATTATTTTCTATTTTTTATCATGATTTTGTTTATTCGGCTTCAAAAAAAGACAACGAACTCAAAAGTGCCGAATATGCTTTGGGTATTTTACCTGAAAATGTCAATCTAAATAAACAATTGGTTTTTGATGCCATCTGCGCTACACAACAACATCAGCAAAATGAAATTGAAGATATCAATTGGTTAATCGATTTTGATTTGAAAATTCTTGCGAAAGATTGGGACGATTATAAAATCTATTTTGAACAGATTAGAAAAGAATACCGCATTTATCCTGATTTTCTCTACAAACCCGGGCGCGCGAAGGCTTTGAAACATTTTCTGGAAAATGAGTTTATTTTTCAGACTGAGGAATTCAGGAGTTTGTACGAAGAGAAAGCGAGAATTAATATTGAAAAAGAGATAAGCATTTTAGAAAGTAAAAAATAATCACGCAAAGACGCGAAGGCGCAAAGTTTTTATTTAAAGCATTAATTAAAAGCACAGTTTGTCATTTCAACCGAAGGGAGAAATCACACGCGGGATTCGACAAAGATTGGAGACGTTCTGTGCGGAGTTTCTAGTGTGATTTCTCTCCCGAAGCCTCGGGATCGAAATGACAAAAAAGGAGAAAAATCATTTTAATCCTTTATCCCGATAGCTATCGGGAGTGCCTTAAAAAAACAAAAAACTTTGCGCCTTCGCGCCTTTGTGGCAAAACAACACAACAATGTCACAAAATAAAAACGCCTTAATCCGCTATAAAACAATCGATAAATGTCTCCAAAATAAATACAGGCAATGGACACTCGAAGATTTAATCGAAGAATGTTCCGAAGCTTTATTTGAATATGAAGGACGCCAAAATCCAATCAGCAAGCGAACGATTCAAATGGATATTCAACTGATGCGAAGTGAAAAACTGGGTTACAATGCGCCAATTGTCGTTTACGATAAAAAGTATTATAAATATGAGGGCGAAGATTTTTCGATCACCGATATTCCGCTGACGGAAACCGATATGAATGTTTTGACCGAAACCGTTTCGATGTTAAAACAGTTTAAAGATTTCTCGCTTTTTAATGATGTATCCGATATTTTACAGCGTTTAGAGGATAAAATCTATTCTGAAAAATCACATACCAAGCCCGTAATTTATCTGGATAAAAATGAGAAACTAAAAGGACTGCATTATCTGGATGAAATATATCAGGCGATAATCAAAAAAATGGTCCTGATTATTACTTATAAGTCTTTTAAATCTGCAGAAGAAACAAAATTTCATTTTCATCCTTTTATACTAAAAGAATTCAACAATCGCTGGTTTCTAATCGGAAAGAAAAAAGCCTCACAGCCTATTACCAATTTGGCTTTGGACAGAATCATTGCAATTGACTACGATTTTAATCATCCTTATTTAGAAGAAGATTTTGATGCTGATATGTATTATAAAGATGTAATTGGTGTTACGGTTAATTCGGGATTAAAAGCCAGGCGAATTGAACTTTGGGTAGATGCGTCAAATGCACCTTATGTATTGACAAAACCTTTACACACTTCCCAGCGATTAATTAAGGAAAATGAGGACGGAAGTATTATTGTCCATTTGTATGTAATACCGAATTATGAAATGGAACGTCTTCTGTTAGGTTTTGGAAGCTGTCTGGAAATTTTGAGGCCTGAAAGTCTAAGAAATCGTATGAAAAAGACACTTCAAGAGGCAATTTCGCGTTACGATTCTGAAAAACCAACTGAAATAAATGCATAATTTTTTAAAAAATATAGAAATAAATGCTTTTTAAAAATTAAAAAAAGATTTTTACCGCAGTAAAAATGTTAAAATCTAAAAAAAGAATAGTATATTTCACTTAAAATAAACCACCAAAACCCTCTAAATCAGGGATATTTTATAACTAACCAAAAATTTATTAAAAAATTATATGCATGCATAGTATTTTTTAATTATATTTGAAATCGATATAGTTACCTATGAAAGACAAAACGATAGATTATATTTTGAGAGCGACATGGCAAGCTGTTTCAAGAATGTATAATGAAGAGGCTGCCAAATATGATGCGACAATGGCAACAGGATTTGCTCTTTTAAGTATGGACAAGGAAGAAGGAACTCCATCAACCGCTTTAGGTCCGAGAATGGGCATGGAAGCCACCAGCTTAACTAGAACACTTAAATCTATGGAAGAAAAAGGTTTAATTGTTCGCAAAAAAAACCCAAGCGATGGTCGAGGTGTTTTGATCTACCTAACCGATTTTGGAAAAGAAAAAAGAGATTTATCTAAAAATACAGTTCTGAAGTTTAATGAAATGGTAAGAAAACATGTTTCAGAAGAAAAGCTGAATCATTTTATCGAAGTTTCTGAAATTATAAATGAACTGATTCATGATAAAAACATATTTAATCAAGAAAACACAGAAAAGGAATAATCTTTTTTAAAGAGAAAATTCAAATTCTACCCAAAAAACAAATTTTACAAATATGAAACGCACAATTAAAAAAGTTGCTGTAATTGGATCCGGAATTATGGGTTCAGGTATAGCTTGTCATTTTGCTAACATTGGTGTCGAAGTTTTACTTCTGGACATTGTACCGCGTGAACTGACCGAAGCTGAAGCTAAAAAAGGATTAACACTTGAAAGTAAAGCCGTTCGCAACCGTGTGGTAAACGAACATTTGGCGAATTCATTAAAATCAAAACCCTCTCCTATTTACAGTCAGAAATTCGCTAGCCGAATCACAACTGGAAATACGACTGATGATATGGCAAAAATTGCCAATGTTGATTGGATTATCGAAGTTGTAGTAGAACGTTTAGACATCAAAAAATTGGTTTTTGAACAAATCGACAAATTCCGTAAACCGGGAACTTTGGTTACTTCTAATACTTCTGGTATTCCAATTCACTTTATGAGTGAAGGAAGAAGCGAAGATTTCCAACAGCATTTCTGCGGAACTCACTTTTTTAACCCTGCGCGTTACTTAAAATTATTTGAAATTATTCCTGGTCCTAAAACTTCAACTGAAGTATTGGATTTCTTAAACGAATACGGATCTAAATTCTTAGGGAAAACTTCGGTTGTTGCTAAAGATACTCCGGCGTTTATTGGAAATAGAATTGGTATATACGGAATCCAGAGTTTATTCCATTTGGTTAAAGAAATGGGATTAACGATTGAAGAAGTTGATAAATTGACTGGTCCGGTAATTGGTCGTCCAAAATCGGCTACTTTCCGTACCGTTGACGTCGTTGGTTTAGATACTTTGGTACACGTTGCCAACGGTATTTACGAAAACTGCCCGAATGATGAACAACATGAATTGTTTAAACTTCCTGATTTCATCAACAAAATGATGGAGAATAATTGGTTAGGAAGCAAAACTGGACAAGGTTTCTACAAAAAAGTAGATAAAGATATTCTTTCTTTAGATTTAGATACATTAGAATACCGCGCTGCTAAAAAAGCAAATTTTGCTACGCTTGAACTGACAAAAACTATCGATAAACCAATCAATCGTTTTAAAGTTCTAGTAAAAGGTACAGACAAAGCGGGAGAATTCTACAGAAAAAGTTTCGCTGGAATGTTTGCTTATGTATCAAACAGAATTCCTGAAATCTCAGACGAATTATATAAAATTGACGATGCCATGAAAGCTGGTTTTGGATGGGAAAATGGTCCATTCGAAATCTGGGATGCTATTGGTGTTGCCAAAGGAATTGAAATCATGAAAGCCGAAGGTTTAGAGCCTGCTGCATGGGTTAACGAAATGCTGGCTTCTGGAAGCGAAAGTTTCTATACTGTAAAAGAAGGAGCAACTTATTTCTATAACATTCCAACAAAATCTCAAATAAAAGTTCCTGGACAAGATTCATTTATTATTCTGAACAACATTCGCGAAAGCAAAAAAGTTTGGAGCAACAGCGGTGCAATCATTCAGGATTTAGGAGACGGAATTTTGAATTTAGAATTCCAATCTAAAATGAATACAATTGGTGGCGACGTTCTACAAGCTATCAATAAAGCAATTGACTTATCTGAAAAAGAATATCAAGGTTTAGTTATTGGAAACCAAGCAGCGAATTTCTCTGTTGGAGCTAATATCGGAATGATTTTCATGATGGCAGTTGAACAAGAATACGACGAATTAAACATGGCGATTAAATTGTTCCAAGACACGATGATGCGTGTTCGCTACTCTTCTATTCCAGTTGTGGTAGCGCCTCACGGAATGACTTTTGGCGGTGGATGCGAAATGAGCTTACACGCTGATAAAGTAGTTGCAGCTGCCGAAACTTATATGGGATTAGTTGAATTTGGTGTTGGTGTAATTCCTGGTGGTGGTGGTTCTAAAGAAATGACTTTAAGAGCTTCTGATTTATTCCGCAAAAACGATGTGGAATTAAATGTTCTTCAGGAATATTTCTTGACAATCGCAATGGCAAAAGTATCGACTTCTGGTTATGAAGCTTTTGACACTGGACTTCTTCAACATGGTAAAGATGTTATCGTAGTAAACAAAGACCGTCAGATTGCTGAAGCTAAAAAACATGCTTTGCTATTAGCCGAAGCGGGTTATACACAGCCAATTAGAAGAAATGATATTAAAGTATTAGGAAAACAAGCACTTGGAATGTTCTTAGTTGGAACCGATCAAATGGAAGCTGGAAAATACATTTCTGAGCACGACAAGAAAATCGCTAACAAACTGGCTTACGTAATGGCCGGAGGTGATTTATCTGAAGCAACTTTAGTATCTGAACAATATTTATTAGATATCGAACGTGAAGCTTTCTTGAGTTTATGTACAGAACGTAAGACATTAGAGAGAATTCAATACATGTTGACTAAAGGAAAACCGCTTCGTAATTAGAAAAGTAGAAGAAAGATGCAAGAAGCAAGATTTCAAAACAACGTTTTGTCTTTCTCTTGGCTCTTGCTTCTATAAATCTTTAAAAAACAAAACAAATGAAAACAGCATATATAGTAAAAGCATATAGAACAGCAGTTGGAAAAGCTCCAAAAGGTGTTTTTAGATTTAAAAGACCTGATGAATTAGCTGCAGAAACCATTCAGTTTATGATGGACGAACTGCCTAATTTTGATAAAAAACGTATCGACGACGTTATGGTAGGAAATGCCATGCCGGAAGCAGAACAAGGTTTGAACGTTGGACGTTTGATTTCTCTTATGGGATTAAAAGTAGAAGACGTTCCTGGTGTTACGGTAAACCGTTATTGCGCATCTGGACTAGAAACTATCGGAATGGCGACTGCTAAAATCCAATCAGGAATGGCAGATTGTATCATTGCCGGTGGTGCAGAAAGTATGAGTTATATTCCGATGGGAGGTTACAAACCAACTCCGGATTATAAAGTTGCTGCTGCAGGTCACGAAGATTACTACTGGGGAATGGGTTTAACTGCTGAAGCGGTTGCCAATCAATACAAAATTTCAAGAGAAGATCAGGATGAGTTTGCTTACAACTCTCACATGAAAGCTTTGAAAGCTCAGGCAGAAGGAAAATTTGACAAACAAATTGTTCCAATTACAGTTGAGCAGACTTTCATCAATGAAAACGGTAAAAAAGAAACTAAATCATACGTTGTAAATAAAGACGAAGGACCAAGAGCAGGAACTTCTAAAGAAGCTTTAGCCGGTTTAAAACCAGTTTTTGCTGCTGATGGAAGTGTAACTGCCGGAAACTCTTCTCAAATGAGCGACGGTGCTGCATTCGTTTTAATCATGAGCGAAGAAATGGTAAAAGAATTAAATCTTGAACCAATTGCACGTTTGGTAAATTTTGCTTCTTCTGGTGTTGAGCCAAGAATTATGGGTATCGGACCTGTAAAAGCAATTCCGAAAGCCTTAAAACAAGCTGGTTTAGAATTGAAAGATATTGACTTGGTTGAATTAAACGAAGCTTTTGCTTCTCAGTCTTTGGCTGTAATTCGCGAATTAGGTTTAAATCCGGATATCGTAAATGTAAACGGAGGAGCAATCGCTTTAGGACATCCTCTAGGTTGTACAGGAGCTAAACTTTCTGTTCAATTATTTGATGAAATGAAACGCAGAGGCAGCAAATATGGAATCGTGAGTATGTGTGTGGGAACTGGTCAAGGTTCTGCGGGGATTTACGAAGTATTGTAGTTTTTAAGAGGAAAGAAGCAAGATGCAAGACTTGATTTTTGGAATGAAAATATTCTGAAAATAAAAACTTTTAAAAGTAGTAAAAAACTTACTTTTAATTTTTCTTGTTATCTTGCCTCAAAAAAACATGAGACACAATTTTAAGAATTTGAAAATTTGGATTTTAGCTATGGAAATTACAAATGACATCTATAGACTAACCGCCACTTTTCCAAAATCAGAAACATATAGTTTGACAAGTCAAATGAATCGATGTTCTGTTTCCATGCCTTCTAATATTGCGGAAGGCTCCAACAGAGGCAATAAACATTTTCAACATTATTTGAATATCAGTCTAGGTTCGTCATTTGAATTGCAAACGCAATTGTTAATAGCTTGCCAAAATGACTATGTAACAAAGGAAAAAACAGAAAAATTAGAAAACAAAATAATTGAATTTCAAAGAATGACAACAGGCTTCATAAGCAAGTTAAATTAAATCTTGCTTCTTGCCTCTTTCATCTTATCAATCTAAAAACAAAAAAGTCATGAGCGACAAAACAAGAGGAGGTCAATTCCTAGTTAAAGAAACAAAATGCGAGGACATCTTTACTCCAGAAGATTTCTCGGAAGAGCAGTTAATGATGCGTGACTCTGTTAAGGAGTTCGTTGACAAAGAATTATGGGCGCATAAAGATCGTTTTGAGAAAAAAGATTACGCTTATACAGAAGCTTCTATGCGTAAAGCGGGTGAATTGGGACTTCTTGGAGTTGCAGTACCTGAAGAATACGGCGGATTAGGAATGGGATTTGTTTCTACAATGTTGGTTTGTGACTACATTTCTGGAGCAACTGGTTCTTTCTCAACTGCTTTTGGTGCGCATACAGGAATTGGAACTATGCCAATTACACTTTATGGCACTGAAGAACAAAAGAAAAAATACGTTCCGAAATTGGCTTCTGGAGAATGGTTTGGAGCATATTGCTTAACTGAACCAGGTGCAGGATCTGATGCAAACTCAGGAAAAACTAAAGCAGTTTTGTCTGAAGACGGAACTCATTACTTAATTACAGGTCAAAAAATGTGGATTTCGAATGCAGGTTTCTGCAGCTTATTCATTGTTTTTGCTAGAATTGGTGATGATAAAAACATTACAGGTTTCATCGTAGAAAACGATCCGTCAAACGGAATTTCTATGAATGAAGAAGAGCATAAATTAGGAATCCGTGCTTCTTCTACTCGTCAGGTTTTCTTTAACGAAACAAAAGTTCCAGTTGAAAACATGTTGTCTGAAAGAGGAAACGGTTTCAAAATTGCAATGAATGCCTTGAATGTTGGTCGTATTAAATTGGCTGCTGCCTGTTTGGATGCTCAAAGAAGAGTTACTTCTGGAGCTGTAAAATATGCTAACGAAAGAATTCAGTTCAATACTTCTATTTCGTCTTTTGGAGCTATCCGTTCTAAATTAGCTGAAATGGCAACGAATGCTTATGCAGGAGAAAGTGCTTCTTACCGTGCTGCAAAAGACATCGAAGACAGAATCGCTGCTCGTGAAGCTGAAGGAACTTCTCACCAGGAAGCAGAATTGAAAGGTGTTGAAGAATATGCTATCGAGTGTTCTATCTTGAAAGTAGCCGTTTCTGAAGACGTTCAATCTTGTTCTGACGAAGGAATTCAGATTTTTGGTGGAATGGGATTCTCTGAGGATACTCCAATGGAAAGTGCTTGGAGAGATGCTCGTATCGCTCGTATTTACGAGGGAACAAACGAAATCAACAGAATGCTTTCTGTAGGTATGTTGATCAAAAAAGCAATGAAAGGACACGTTGATTTACTTGGACCAGCAATGAAAGTTCAAGAAGAATTAATGGGAATTCCATCTTTTGATACGCCTGATTTCTCTGAATTATTTGCAGAAGAAAAAATAATCGTAGCTAACTTGAAAAAAGTTTTCTTAATGGTTGCTGGTAGCGCTGTTCAAAAATATGGTCCTGAATTAGATGCTCATCAACAATTATTAATGGCAGCTTCTGATATCTTAATCGAAATCTACATGGCTGAAAGTACAATTTTGAGAACTGAAAAATTAGCAAAAGCTCAAGGCGAAGATAAAGTTCAGGAGCAAATTGCTATGGCAAAATTATATTTATACAAAGCTGTAGATATTGTAAACTTAAGAGGAAAAGAAGGTATTGCTTCATTCGCTGAAGGTGACGAGCAACGTATGATGTTAATGGGATTGAAACGTTTCACTAAATACACTAATCTGCCAAACGTTGTGGCACTAAGAGAAAAAATTGCAGCAAAATTAGTAGCAGAGGACACTTACTGCTTCTAATATCAAGATAGTTTTTAGCTTTTAATTTGTTTAAGCCCGCGCAAGTCCGAAACTGCGCGGGCTTATTTTTTTGTTATTCCCAGTGAAAGACATCACTTACAGAACGCAATATTTTTGCAGAAATTTGCAAAATATTCGTTAAAATTGACTTTCTCGAGCATTCCTGATGTTAAATATTAAATGTATTACAGTATATTTAACATTCTAAAAACTATAAAAAACAAAATAATGAAACAAATTACTCTAATCGCATCCTTTTTGCTGTGTTTTGGTATTACAACCACTTTTGCGCAAAAAAACAAAAAAATGGATATTATTGCCTATTATACTGGCGATTCTCAACTTATTGACCAATATGAGGTTGGGAAATTAAACCAGATTATCTTTAGTTTTTGCCACCTAAAAGATGGAAAATTAAGCGTTGATTCAGCTAAAGACTCTATTACTATCAAACATTTAGTTTCGCTTAAAGCAAAAAATCCGCAGCTTAAAATTATCCTATCACTTGGTGGCTGGGGAGGTTGTGAGCCTTGCTCTGAAGCTTTCTCCACTGCAGATGGACGCTTAAAATTTGCAAAATCTGTAAAAGAAGTAAGCGATTATTTTAAAGTTGACGGTTTAGATTTAGATTGGGAATATCCATCAATTGAAGGACTTCCTGGTCATTTATACCAAGCTGCTGACAAACCTAATTTTACAGAACTTCTTAAAATTTTACGCTCAACATTAGGAAAAAAATATGAATTGAGTTTTGCTGCGGGAGGTTTTCAAAAATGTCTAGATGAATCTATAGACTGGAAAGCTGTTGCTCCTTATGTAAACCGTATCAATATTATGAGCTATGATTTAGTAAATGGCTATTCAAAAGTTACAGGTCATCATACACCATTATACAGTACAAATCCAAAAGAAGAATCTACCAATAGAGCTGTTGAATTTTTATTAAAACAAGGAGTTCCTGCAGAAAAATTAGTAATTGGAGGTGCATTTTATACGAGACAATGGAAGAACGTAGAAAACATCAATAATGGATTGTATCAAGCTGGAGAACACTTTCAAGGTGTTGATTTTAAAAACTACGCATCTGTTTACACTGAAGCTAACGGCTGGAAATACTTCTGGGATGATAAAGCAAAAGCTCCTTATTGGTACAATGCTTCAACTAAAACTTTTGCTACATCAGATGATTTAAAGTCTATTAAAGCAAAAGCTGAATATGTAAAGGCAAAAAACTTGGGAGGTATAATGTTCTGGGAACTTACTCTAGATAGTTTCCGTGACGGAATGGTAAATGAAATTTACAAAGTTAAAACTGCTAAATAATATGAAAGGGAATCACAATGATTCCCTTTTTTTTATATAAGTTGGATAAGATTATTGTATCTTATTCTTATCGAGTTCTCCTATAAATGGAATTGCTTCTAAAATTTCACTGCGAATAATCGTTTGCAGATAAACTTCCAACTGAATAAATTTAGCTGCATTTATTGCCCCAATTGCTTTTTTGGCTTGACTATATGTTTTGGAGTATAGTTTTTCATAATCAATATGATTTTTTAAAGTGCCTTTTGCCAATTCATCAGCTTTGGCATCGGTCAAAGTTTCATAATTAGCAGCGTAATCATTTATTAACTGAAATTTGGTTTGTCCAAGCGCTTTACGTTTGGTTTCATACTCATCGTACACCTTCGCAAAAGCGGTCGCTTGCGCATCAGATAAATTCATGTACTGTTTTACCAATTCAGCTTTAGATTTTCCATAAACACTTTGTACTACTTCTAAATCTTCCTTATAAGAAGATTGCGCATAAGATGAAAATGAGGCTATCGCCATCATAAGAATAAGACTTAATTTTTTCATAGTTTCAATTTTAAATTTATTTTTAAAGACAATATGTATGCTGAAATATATTGATTACTAAAACCTTAAAACCAAAATAGTATATCTATCTTAAATTATTTACTCACTGATACTTTTGGAGCATATATCACTCCATCATAACTAATTGGACCTCGATTGTTGCTGCTTACAGAAAGTGTTGTGCTTCCGTTATAAAAGATAGAAAACGTTAAATCATATACATCACTAGCACCTCTTACTGTTGCTTTTATAATAGTATTATTTTTTTTATTTTCGACTTTAATGTTCTCTGGCTTGCCTTCAAATTTTATTCCACCATCACTATTATATCCAACATTATAGCCGCGTCCAAAGAAAGGAAGGTCGCAAGTTGCACTATCGGCTTTAAACTTTAAAAAATAAGTATTATAATCTAGCTGAATTAATCTGCCACTTTGAGGCGTTAATTTTTGAGCCTCAAAAACAAAATTTCGAGAATCTATAAGCGCTTTAATTTCATTTTGTTTCTTTAATTCTCTTTCTTGTTTGAGTTCTTTTTTTGTCTTTTCTTGTGCAGAAGCCGAAAAATTGAAAACAATCAGAAACAGGAAGACACATAATCTCGTTTTCATAAAACTATTTTTTAGTAAAACGCATCATTGCAATATCTCCAGAAATAAAATTCAGTGTTTTGCCGTCATCTGTAATATCGTATGATGTAATTTTCTGCAGTGTATTCATGTAAGTCTGCTCTCCTTGCTGTCCATCAAGACACATCATTTTTGTTACCGCCATTGGTTGTGTAAAATCTATTTTATTTCCAGTCACATTGAGTTTTCCAGTATAAGAATTACAACCATTATTTCCAGACACCTGATTCTCTGCAGTTTTAAAAACAATACTTGGCTTTTTATTTGGATATAAAGCGTCAAAAGTTTGAGAGTCGGCAATATAATTTAATTCCCAATTTCCGTCAAGCTTAGAAACGGCATCCGTTTTTGTGCATTTGCAAGAAATTAAAAACGAACTAATAAAAACGAGAGTAAAAATCTTTTTCATCATAACATTAAGGATTAAATGTGAGCGAATTAGATAAATGGTTTTCAGAAATTATTCATTAAAAACCTACACGAATTTAAACAATATTTTTGGGTTTTAACTCAATCAACATCAAATTATAACGTATAGTTTGACTTTTTTTTAACTTTTAGAGTTAATCTAATCCGTTATTTTATGTTAAATTTACTTAATCTTTAACTAAAATGCCCGTAGATATGAAAAAACTAATTGTTTCTTTCGCTATAATTACTGCCTTAATCATTGGCTGTAAAACAAATAACAAATCAAATGATGCTAAAACTCTAACTGTTGCATTAGAGCCAAAAAGCAACAGTAAAGTTGCCGGAACTGCCACTTTTGTTGAAAAAAATGGCAAAGTAACTTTTACAGCAAAAATTACAGGATTAGAACCTGGAGTTCACGCCATCCATATTCATGAAAAAGCAGATTGCAGTTCTGCCGACGGAAGTTCTGCTGGAGGACACTGGAATCCAACTTTTAAAAAGCATGGAAAATGGGGAGTTGGAGAGTATCATAAAGGTGATATTGGAAACTTTACCGCTGATGCAAAAGGAAACGGATCTATTACTTTAACAACTGACGAATGGTGCGTTGGATGCGGAGATTCTAACAAAGATGTTCTAGGAAAAGGCTTAATCGTTCACGCAGGAACAGACGATTTTACCACTCAGCCAACTGGAAATGCTGGAGGAAGAGTTGCTTGTGCAGGAATCATCAAATAAGAAAAACTTGAATAACCGCTATTTTTAACAAAATCTAGCGGTTATTTCATTTTAAAATGAATCCTAAAACAAGAAAAAGACATAGCTTTGCATCAGCAAAATAAAGTCCATGATTAACCCATCAGCACCAGGCTGGATCGATAAGTTTTTTAGTGAACAGAAGTTTTCAGAAGCAATTCCTTTTGAAACTGTAGATTCGTTTTACTATAAAGTGAGAGAAACAGGGTTTATTTACGGACATATTATTGCTATAGACTCACAAGTTCCAATTCCGATAAAGGGTTGGTTTAAAACTGAAATTTCAAAAGTTGCCTTACTCAACACACTCTATCATGTCTTTTGTTTAGAGAAAAGAAATTCGGAACCTAAACATTTTATTTCTGAAGTTTTAAAGTTTTATAAGCAAATGAACCCAGAAGGATTTAATTTGTTTAAAATTTTACTGCCCAAAGACACCCCTTCCCTATCTCTGGAAAACATTATTGATCAGAGAGTCCAGACGAATGACAGCATCATCAGTAAAAACTTCTCGCATTTGGTTACTAATGCTTTATTGTTTATTGATGTTCTGGCCTTTAGACAATATTTAGAACATGGAGAAATTCCTGAAAAATACTTAAAAAGAATTGAAGAAACGGTTCTTGGAATTGTTGGTTTGGCTTTAAAAACAAAAACAGTAAAATCACAGCACGACGATCTTTTAATTAAGCTTTTTGAGGCTTCTATACGTTATTCAAAGTTTTCGAAAGTTACAGTTGAGACTTTGGAAACTTTAAATCTAGAATACTTTAAAAATAGACTTGAGCAGTACTATTTAATCGATATGGCCGGAATGGCTTTGTGGAGTGATGGAGTTGTAGAAAATGAAGAATCGTATTTCCTATATTCTTTAGGTTCAACAATGGGAGTTCCTGATGATTTTGTAACTCAAAGCATGGACACAACCAATACTTTTATTACGACTCACAAAAAGAAAATTCCGTACTTTAATTATTCGAATCCTGTTAAACATTTTTATGATCAAATGACGCATAGCGTAGTCAAATTAATCATACGAAACAAAAATAGGCTAATTAAAGAAATTGTCCAGAGCAAGGAATTAATGGTTCTACTAGCCTATTCTACAACAAGAGATTTGGATGCTAAGGAAAAGAAAAAGGTAAAAAAACAGCTTTTGGACATTTGCAAAACCATTCCATCGCTAACCATATTTTTACTTCCGGGAGGAAGTTTGCTTCTTCCAATTCTAATAAAGTTTATCCCAACAATGCTTCCGTCTGCATTTAATGAAAATTTAGACGAAAACGAATAAAAAAAATCGCCCTTTTTGAGGGCGATTTCTATTTGTATCTATTAAAGATCTAATTGGTAAACTTCGTCTAGCTCATCATTTGAAGCGATGTTTACATCCAAATCGGTTACAAAACCTGAATTTAATCCGTAAACCCATCCATGAAGCATTAAATCTTGACCATTTTTCCAAGCATTCTGCACAATAGATGTTTTCGCTAAGTTGTAAACTTGTTCTTTAGTATTGATTTCAACAAAAGCATTAAAACGCTCTGTTTCATCTTCAATAGAATTTAAATATTTATCATGTAAACGATATTCATCTTTAATATGACGAAGCCAGTTATCAATAATCCCAACAGACTGATGTCCCATTGCTGCTTTTACACCTCCGCATCCGTAATGTCCGCATACAATAACATGCTTTACTTTCAAAACATTTACCGCATAATCTAGAACACTAAGCATATTCATATCAGAATGCACAACCATATTGGCAATGTTACGGTGAACAAAAACCTCACCTGGTTTTGCACCAACAATTTCGTTTGCAGGAACACGGCTGTCAGAACATCCAATCCATAATAAAGGTGGTGATTGTCCTTTTGCCAAATCAGCAAAATAATTAGGATCTTTTGCTAAAGAAGTTTCAACCCACTTTTTATTGTTTTCTAATAACTGCTCATAAAATTTTCTCATTTTTTTATTTTTTTGTGTGGTAATTTCTAAGTTATAATAGTCTCACAAAATGAACTTAAATGTAAAGTTACCTAAAATTTGACATTTCATCTTCCTTAAAAACACCAATTTTTAATTATTCTCCTCTAACAACTTCTTTTTTAACCAGTTCTCTTTTTGCCACATCATAATAATGCTCAATTGTAACGTGGTTACTATTTTCTGGTGTATTTTCTAATTCGTATGCTTCTTTAAACCCTTTAAGCTTCACTTTAATGTTTTCATCGATAGCTCGTGTTTCTTTAAATTCACGAATTAAATCCAAAACATCATGCGCAATATATTCCGTATCATGAGCATTGATAATTACTTTCGAATTTTCTGGAATTTCAGCCAGTGTTTGTTTGATTGCCGCTTTATTTAAAAACGAAACTTCCTGTGCTAAATCAATATGAATGATATCACCGTCTTCATATTCTTCTTTCTTGAAAACGTAAGCCCTTTTCAGGTTTCCTCTAAGAACAAAAATGATACTGATAACAATTCCCAACGCAACACCTTTTAGCAAATCTGTCGCAACAACAAAGACCAAAGTTGCAATGAAAGGTACAAACTGGTATTTCCCCTTTTCCCAGAAATGCATAAAGGTTGCTGGTTTTGCTAGTTTATATCCAACTAAAATCAAAACAGTAGCCAATGTTGCCAATGGAATTTTGTTTAAAATTGCTGGTATAGACAATACACTTATTAACAAAAGTACACCATGAATAATGGCAGACATTTTAGATTTTGCTCCTGCATTGTTATTTGCAGAAGATCTTACTACTACAGAAGTCATTGGCAAACCTCCTAAAAGAGAGCTAACCATATTACCAATACCTTGAGCTCTAAGCTCTACATTGGTATTGGTGTAACGTTTTTGCACATCCATTCTATCAGAAGCTTCAATACACAAAAGCGTTTCAATAGAAGCGACAATGGCAATCGTAATAGCAACTACCCAAACCTGCGGATTTGTAATAGCAGTGAAGTCTGGTGTAATTATAATTGATTTAAAGTCTTCAAAAGATTTTGGAACTGGCAAAGAAACCAAATGTTCTTTTGCAATTGCCAAAGTGCTTCCTGTAGATACAAATATTTCGTTTAAAACAACTCCTGCTATAACCGCAACCAAAGCTCCAGGAACTAGTTTTATTCTTTTTAAGAAAGAAACTTTATCCCAAGCCAATAAGATTGCCAATGAAACTGCAGAAACCACAACAGCCCCCAAATGAATATGATTTAAAACATCAAATAAAAATGAAAATGAATTGCTTCCGTCATTTTGAACAAAAGCCTGATCTCCTTCAAAATCTGCATCATAACCAAAAGCGTGCGGTATTTGTTTTAAGATGATAATAATTCCGATACCAGCCAACATTCCCTCAATTACGTTTGTCGGAAAATAATTCGATATACTTCCTGCTCTTAAAAATCCTAATGCTAATTGAATTATTCCAGCAATAAAAACAGACATTAAAAATACATTGAAAGCTCCTAAATCGGTAATTGCGGTTAAAATGATAGCTGTTAACCCAGCAGCTGGACCTGATACACTAATATGCGACTGGCTCAAATATCCTACAACGATACCGCCCACAACACCAGCAATAATTCCAGAAAATAATGGTGCTCCAGAAGCCATTGCAATACCTAAGCACAACGGAAGAGCGACCAAGAAAACCACTAAACCTGAAGCAAAATCAGATTTAAGGTTGGCAAAAAGATTGATTTTTTTTGTCATAATATAATACTAAAAAAATTATTCATTAAAGATTTACCCCATCTCGATAGAAATGCGGCTAAAGTTCGAAATAATCGGAAGTATTATGCTACGTTGGGTGGTGGAGCAAAGATGCTCGGAGAGATGTTGTCTAGCTTGACAATGTTTTCAGAAATGATTGTTTTTTTCTCGATGTAAACGGGAATCAAAACTTCATGCTCAAGAATAGTTGGGTGAACTACATTTTTAAGTTCCTTATGCACTTCTTCTTCAGCAATACTAAAAGATATAGTCGTATTATTTCCTTTCTTAATCGCCTGAACAATTGTCGGGGTCGATAAGAAGGCAATAAATATGAATAATAATATGCGAGCTATATATTTCATCAAAGCAAAAATAGCGTTAAACAAATAAAATCAAAGAGATTTTTATAGAAATTTAACATAAACAAAAAAGCAGAATGCAATTTTCATTCCATTCTGCTTTTAATTATTTAAAAAACAATTATTTACAAAGTCTCTTCTAACCAAGCGTTCATCATCCAAATTGTTTTTTCCTGCTCTGCAATGAAGTCACTCATCATCGAATTGGTTCCCTCATCATTAATTTCGTCAGATTTGTTCAAGATTTCTCTCTCGATTTTTAATAAATCTGATAAAGAATGAACAATTAATTGAACCGCTTTTTCATCATTAGAAATATTCTTTCCAACCGTTAATTTATTGTTTTTAATATAATCTTCAAAAGTATGCAGAGGCGTCCCTCCAATTGTCAAAACTCTTTCTGCAATCATATCTATTTTCAATTGTGCATCTGTATATAACTCCTCAAATTTTACATGCAAATCAAAGAAACGTTTTCCACGAATGTTCCAATGAATTCCTCTCAAATTTTGGTAGTACACTTGAAAATTTGACAATAATACATTGAGTTCTTTTACTAATAATTCTGATTCTTTTACAGGTAGTCCTAAAATATTCGTCTTCATAATCTTTTTTTTTACACTAATTTACTACAAATTTAGAGTAACTTTACTAAAATAAACATAAATAAAAATTATATTTTCTTATTTTTGCATCACAAATTACTATCAACATGACTATAACTCAATTGCAATATGTGTTAGCGGTGGCTGAGCATAAAAATTTCACTCTTGCTGCTGAAAAATGCTTCGTAACACAGCCAACTTTAAGTATGCAAATACAAAAAATCGAAGAAGAACTTAATATTTTAATTTTCGATAGAAGTAAAAAACCAATTCAGCTTACTGATATAGGACAGAAAATTGTAAATCAGGCTAAAAATATCGTAAACGAGGCTGATCGTATAAAAGATATTGTAGAACAACAGAAAGGTTTTATTGGAGGAGAATTTCGTTTAGGAATTATTCCAACGATTATGCCTACGCTTCTACCAATGTTTTTGAATAATTTCATTAAAAGATATCCGAAAGTAAAACTCTTAATCGAAGAGTTGAATACCGAGGAAATTATTCTAAAGCTAAAAAATGGACATTTGGATGCCGCGATTGCCGCAACTCCGCTAGAAGACGAAAAAATCAAAGAGATTGTTTTGTATTTTGAGCCATTCGTAGCCTATATACCAGAACACCACGCAAGTTTCCAGAAAGAAGAAATTGAAGTTGCCGACTTAAATCTAAATGAAATTCTTTTACTACAAGACGGACATTGCTTTAGAGACGGTATTTTAAATTTATGTAAAAATGTCTCAGACGCCGACCAAAACAATTTCCAGATTCAAAGCGGTAGTTTTGAAACCTTAATTAAATTGGCAGACGAAGGTCTTGGTACAATGTTACTTCCGTACTTGCACACTTTAGACTTAAAAGAATCCGACAAACTGAAGCTCCGTAATTTTAAGGAGCCAAAACCTGCTCGAGAGGTAAGTCTGATCTACCCAAAGAGCGAATTAAAAATGCAAATCATTGACGCATTAAGATCTACAATTGCTGGCGTCGTAAAAGGTGCAATTGTTTTCCAGAATGTTCAAATCATTAGTCCATTACAAAAGAAAGCGTAATAAAAAAGGAGCCAATTTGGCTCCTTTCTTTTTATACTTTAATTAGTTGTAGACTTTGTTTTAATTCTGGTTTTCCAACAACGAAATTAAGTAACCACTCTTGTAATTGTTCCATTTCGTAAGGTAACAGAGTTTTGATAGCTTTTTCTAGCTCTTTGCAGAAAAGTATCGGATCGAAACTAACTCTCTCAAGTATTGATTTCGTG
Source organism: Flavobacterium humidisoli (assembly GCF_023272795.1). Taxonomy (NCBI): domain Bacteria; kingdom Pseudomonadati; phylum Bacteroidota; class Flavobacteriia; order Flavobacteriales; family Flavobacteriaceae; genus Flavobacterium; species Flavobacterium humidisoli. Next base: position 5,272,762 of record NZ_CP096829.1, read on the forward strand.
TAATCAAACATCATTTTTGACATAATAAAATAAGATTTTCGGGGGTTATCTATTTTTTTAAACTCGAGCCAAATTTAAACAAATAACTAACATAAATTCTACTTTTAACTTATTTTTTTAAAAAATTTAGCAACGAATACGTTTTCTTAAAACATATAAATCAATGTAGAACTATTCTAAATAACTCATTTAAACCTTTTTAAAGGCCCTAAACATTTCTCTTTTCCCTGGAGGTCCTGCTAATTTTTCTACACTAAACCCAACTTCAATCATGCTTCTTTTAACAACTCCTCTCGCTGCGTAAGTTACAAGAACTCCATTTGGTTTTAAACTGTTATACATTTTCTGAAAAATTTCAGTACTCCAAAGTTCCGGTTGCACTCGGTAACCAAAGGCGTCAAAATAAATCAAATCAAAAATTTCAAAATCGTTTATTTCGTGAAAAAATTGTTTTCTTTTGGTTAACGAGAACTGGTCGCAAATTTCTATTTTTTCGTTCCATTCCGATTTATGCATTTTTTCAAAAATGTTATAAAATTCCGATGCTTCTAATTCTTCAGCATAATTCATTGCCAGAATCTCCTCTGCATCTACTGGGTATGCTTCTACTCCAACATAATCGATAGTCTGCTTCTTTCTAACAGATTCTAAAAAAGTTATAAAAGCATTCAAACCAGTTCCAAAGCCTATTTCCAATATGCTTATCGGATTTTCAAATAACGATAGACCGTTTTTAATAAAAACGTGCTTCGCTTCCTGAATTGCGCCATGTTTAGAATGATAGCACTCATCCCATTCTGGCAAACGAATTGTAGTTGAGCCATCTAGCGTTTTAATTATTTCTCTTTTCACTTTTTTTAGAATTTTACAATAGCTTTTTATTGGTTTTCAAGCCATTTTAATAATCAAATTTAATCAAAACTAATGCGTAAAGCCTTAAAAAACCATACTTTTTTCATAAAATCTTTATAAAAATCAATTAAATATTTGAGTTTATTATAGGATAAATAAATCTCAGTCAAAACCATCAAATAATGAATTTTCGCTAAGCATTTTACATATTTTTACGTAATTTTGCATTCAATAAATTCCATTTTAAATGATATCGTCACTTTAGATTTCTGATAGTGAAGAGTATCTCACAAAAAAACTTACATAACTATGAGTACAACTCAAACAAGCAAAATTGAAATCATTAAAGCTACTTCTACAAAAATAAACGAAGTAGATTTTGACAACTTAAGTTTTGGTGCTGTATTTACAGACCATTTATTCGAATGCGATTTTAAAAACGGGCAGTGGCAAAATCCTGTCATTAAGCCTTATGCTCCAATTTTAATGGATCCATCTTCAAAAGTCTTCCATTATGGACAAGCAATTTTCGAAGGAATGAAAGCTTATAAAGATGACAATAACGATGTTTGGTTGTTTAGACCAGATGAAAACTTTAACCGTTTCAATAAATCTGCTGTAAGAATGGCAATGCCAGAAGTTCCTGAAGCTATTTTTATGGATGGTTTAAATGAATTATTGAAATTAGACAAAGACTGGATTCAAAGAGGAAACGGAGCTAGTATGTACATTCGTCCATTTATGATTGCTACAGGTCCTGGAGTTATTGCAAATCCTTCTGACGAATATAAATTTATGATTTTACTTTCTCCTGCAAAAGCATATTATGGAGGCGAAGTAAAAGTTATCATTGCAGAGCATTTCAGTAGAGCTGCAAATGGTGGTATCGGTGCTGCAAAAGCTGCCGGAAACTATGCTGCTCAATTCTACCCAACTAACTTGGCAAACAAAGATGGTTTCCAACAGGTTATTTGGACAGATGATGCAACACACACAAAATTAGAGGAAGCGGGAACAATGAATGTTTTCTTCAGAATCAACGATACTTTATTAACAGCTCCAACAAGCGAAAGAATTTTAGATGGTGTTACCAGAAAAAGTTTGATTGCTATGGCAGAAAAAGAAGGATTAAAAGTTGAAGTTCGCCCTGTAACTGTTTCAGAATTAGTTGAAGCAGCTAAAAACGGATCTTTAAAAGAAATCTTCGGTGCTGGAACTGCTGCAGTTATTAGCGTTATCAAAGGATTCTCTTATAAAGATGAATATTACGAAATGGCTCCAATTGAGAATTCTTATGCTTCTTTCTTAAAAGAAAAATTAACAAGTCTTCAAAACAAACTTTCTGAAGATACTTTTGGATGGACAGTTAAGGTTCAATAATCCAAAACCATATAAAAAAAAGAAACCCGATAAATTTACTTTTATCGGGTCTTTCTTTTTTATAATAATTTAGAAAAATCAGGTTTAAAATAATTTGGGCCTTTCATTACTTTTCCGTCTTCACGATAAATTGGTTTTCCATCTTCGCCCAATTTACTCATATTACTGCGTTGGATTTCATCAAAAACAGCTTCAATTTTATCTTGAAGTCCGTGCTCGATAATTGTTCCGCACAAAATATACATCATATCTCCAAGTGCATCTGCAATTTCAACCAAATCATTATTTTGAACCGCCTCGTAATATTCTTCATTTTCTTCCTTCATTAAATTATAACGAAGTAATTTTTTCTCTGCTCCTACATCGGCAATTGGAGTTGCGCTGTGGCCAATTTTAAAAGCAGTGTGAAATTCGGTTACGGCGTCAAGTTGTTTTTTCATATAGTCGTTTTCTTTTTTTTTTGCTAATTTAAGTCACTTTCTTATAAATCTGAAAATTTATTGAATGAAATGAAAAGGCAATTTAGCAGCAAATCGTTTACAAATCTCTAAATTTGCTAAAAATTTTTATAACTATGTTTAGTCAAGGTCAAATACTATTTGGAGTATGTTTTTTTATCGCTTTTGTAATTATTATGATATTTGCTTATCGAAAAGATTTGAAATTACACAAAGTCTTTTATAAAGGAAATTACAAAGTGCTCCTTGCCTTTCTGCTTTTCATTGTCCTTTTGTTCGTAATTAAAATCTTTCTGAAAAGATAAATTATTCTGGTCGCAATAAAATAAAACCTAATCATTATGGGTTATTAGTAAGACTCATGATAAATTTATAACTTTACCGAAACCAAACAGCCTACCATGAAAATTCTAAAGTATTTATTTCTTTTTGCACTTTTAAGCTTTGTTGCTCTTACTGTTTTTGTTGCTACTCAGAAAGGAGATTTTTCTGTAGAAAGAAGTAAAGTCATCAATTCGCCTCGTGCAACGGTTTATAACTACCTAAACGACTTTAGAAATTACGAAGATTTTGAATCATGGTCTGTTGAAGATCCTTCTATAAAAATGACGTACGCTAATAAAACAAGCGGAAATGGCGCGACGTTTTATTGGGATGGCGCTGATGGAAAAGGAAATTCAATTATCCTTAAAACAAAAGATGGTGAAAGCATTGACCAAAAAATGCAATTTGACGGTACTGAGGCTGACGTAAACTGGACGTTAAAAGATACTTTGAACGGAAAAACAAAAGTGACTTGGAAAGGAAAAGGAACAATGAGCTTTTTGTTTAAAATATATACCGCTTTACATGGAGGTTCAGACAGAGTTATAGGAACCATTTACGAAAAAAGTTTGGCTAATATTGACAAAAATTTAGATTACGAAACCAAAACTTACGCCGTTACAGTAGACGGAGTGGTTAAGAAAACAGAAACGCCTTATATAAAACAGACTTTTACTAGTGAGATTGCCAAAGTAAGTAAAAATGCTAGGATTGTAATTCCGAAGCTTATTCACTTTAGTGAAACAAATGGTTTAGCAGCAAGCGGAAAACCATTCATTATTTATCATACTTACGATACTAAAACAGGTTTAGCAAAGATTTCAATCTGTCTTCCTATTAATAAAGAAATTTCAACTAGTTCAGGAAGTGATATTTTAGCAGGAAAATTAAATGGTTTTGATGCTGTAAAAGCAACTCTTAACGGAGATTACTCTCATAGAAATGAAGCAATTGCAAAAACAACGGCTTACATTAACAACCAAAAAATTATTCCAGATTTGAGCTGGTCACATCTTGAAATTTTGACATTAAGCAAATTAGATGTAAAAGCTTCATCGAAATTGGTTACTGAAATTTATTTTCCGATAAAGCCTAAAGTAGTTCCTGCTACTGTTACTGAGCCTATTTATGCCCCAGAAAACACTGGCGAAGCTCCAAGTGAGCCACGCACGGAACAACCACGCACAGAGCCTGTAAAACGTAAACCCGTTGCGCCAACGCCAGCTCCTGCACAAACACCTGCACAAGAAGAAGATTCAGAGTTTTAAATAATTTCGAAGGTACATTAAACCTTTTGTTTTAAATTCTGTCTAACTTCTATTAAAGAAAGTTTACAAAACAAAAAGTTTGATAGACGAGAAAGAATTTATAAAAGAATTATTAAGTCCCGAAACGCAAAATACTGCGTTTCAAAAACTCTTGTCTGATTATCAGAGACCTTTGTATTCTCATATTCGAAACATTGTTTTGAATCATGATGATGCCGATGATGTTTTACAGAACACTTTTGTAAAAGTCTTTCAAAATCTTAAAAACTTTAAAGGAGAAAGTAAACTTTTTTCCTGGATGTATCGCATTGCTACCAATGAAGCTTTGACTTTTTTATCGCAAAAAGCTAAATTAAGCGGAATTTCATCTGAAGATCTGCAGAATAAAACGATCGATAATTTAAAAGCAGATCTTTATTTTGATGGAGATGATATTCAAATCAAACTTCAAAAAGCAATTGTAGCACTTCCAGAAAAACAGCAGCTCGTCTTTAAAATGAAATATTTCGAGGAATTGAAGTATGAAGAAATCGCAGAAATCTTAGGAACATCTGTTGGAGCTTTAAAAGCATCTTATCATCACGCAGTAAAAAAAATTGAATTATATGTTACATCAAATTAAACCTTTTGTAACAAAAACTATCTTATAAGTATCATGAAAACATTTAAATTAGAAAACGAACCCAAAATAAAATCTGGTTTTAAAACCCCAGACAATTATTTTGATAATTTTTCAGAAAAGGTTTTACAGCAATTAGACAAAAAAGAAGTTAAAGTAATTCCTTTTTACAAACGCAACAAAACAATTTCTTTAGCGGCCGCTGCAGTAATTGGTTTTGCATTATTAATACCGATCGTAAATAATTATAAGGCCAATTCAAACGAGCTTGACGAAGCAACTTTAGAAACTTATTTATCTTATCACTCCAATATCAGCCAATACGATTTAATTCAAACCTTAGACGACAGTGATATAGAAAAATTAAGCAACGATGTCACTTTAGAAGACGAAACACTAGAAGATATTTTAGTTACAAGTCCGAACTTAGAACACTTAATCTCAGAACAAAATTAAATCAAACTTAACTCAACAACTTAGCTTAACAATGAAAATAAAAAACATTTTACCACTCCTGCTATTTCTGACAAGTTTTTCAATTTTTGCCCAAAGCGGAAAAATTGATGAAAAGCGAGAAAAAATTAAAGCTTTTAAAGTATCATTTTTAACAACAGAATTGGAATTAACTTCGACTGAAGCAGAAAAATTCTGGCCTATTTATAATGCTTATGACGATAAGCAGTATGAATTAAAGTATTTAAAAATGAAGACTTATCTGAAACAATTAAAAGATGACAATCTTAAAAATCTTTCAGATAAAGAAGCCGCAACGTTATTATCTCAAATAGAAAGTACCGATAAAGAAATATATCAGCTTCGTGAAAAATATATGAGCAGTCTGAAAAAAGTCCTTCCTGCAAAGAAGATACTATTACTTAAAAAATCAGAAGACGATTTTAATCGAAAATTATTGCAGCAATATCGAGATAAAGGCAATAAAGACTAGTTAAAGAAACAACAGCGATAAGAACCCTATATAATAATACTTACTTTATTATTTAGGGTTCTTATTTTTTTATTTAAAATTAAGTCTAACTACCTTATTGTGTCCTGCAGCGATAGCAGTATTTCTATTCACAAAGCGAATGGTAAAAAACTTGGTATCTGTAGAGAGCTGCATCCAGTTTTCTCCTCCATTTTGAGAATATTGTATTCCTTCTGAGCCTACACAAACAATTTCTCTTCCATTACCTCCTGGAACGTATTGTATGCATGACGCATAACCAAATCCCATATTCTGACCAATTAATTGCCAAGTCTTACCCCCATCTTTTGTAAAAGCCTTATTATTAGCTTTATTATTAGGAAGATCATAATCTCCTCCTGCAATAAAACCTTGTTTAGAATCGTAAAAATCGGCAGTAAAAATTCCTGTCATTTGTTTTCCTTGTACAATAGGAGTTTCTACAACTTTCCAGGTTTTTGCTTTATCTGGAGAATAAAAAACACGTGCTTTTTTTCCGCCCGAAACCAACCATGTATCATTTCCTTTTATAACAATGTTGGTATTACTGGCTGCAAAAGCAGCTTCTCCTGTACTATTTGTCGGTAATTTATCAGATAATAATTTAGTCCAAGTTTCTCCTCCATCTCGGGTAACAATAACAGAAAAAGTATCTTCAGTTGGGTCGCCAATAGCAATTCCTTCTTTATCGTTCCAAAACTGCATGCTATCGTAAAAAACTTTCGGATTAACTTCTTTATAAACCAATTTAACTTTTCGGTCCTTTTTAGAAACAGAATAAAGAAGCGCTGGATTTGCTACGCTCAACAAAAAAATATCTTTTGATGTTTGCGCAATACTTCTAAATTCTAATTTAAGTGTATCACGGTAAATATGTTCTTCAAATTTTTCTTTTTTATCCAAATCATAATACCCAAAACGAGAATTATCAGCACCGTACCAAACTTTATTTTTATCAATAAGAATTGCCCTAATACTAATTCTGTCTTTAAACAATGTATCTATTGTCATTGATGTAAATCCACCATTAAAGGGAATTTCAGTTTTAAAATTAAATGTTGTAAAAGACATCAATAAAATAAAGATACCGCAAAATAAAGCAAGTTTTCTCATAGGAAATTTAAAATTTGGTTAACGCTAAAATACGATTATTTATAAAATTTCAAAATCATTCTGTATTCTTTTCTGGCACAGTAATTGTTTTCTTACAAAACAAATTTAACAAGTAAAATATGAAAAATATATTATTTATAGGGATTTTTATACTATTAGTAAATTCCACGTATGCCCAACAAGCAAATGTTTATGCTAAAAACTCTTATGTAGAAAACAATTTAGACCTAAATGCTGTCTCAATGATATTTTCTCAATCTGTAGACGCAGCAGATTTTGAAACAAGATTAAATTATCCTGATGAAAGAATCTCAAACTTAGATTTAAACCATGATGGAAAGGTTGATTATTTAAGAGTTACAGAAAAAATTCAAAACAATATTAAAATCATCATTATTCAATCGGAAATACAACCAAACATATTCGAAGATGTCGCGACCATTAATATTATCATGAATTCTAAAAATACAGGCTACAGTAACGATTCTGGAATTCGACCAAAAGATATTATTATTCCATTTGTATTTACAGTTTTGGACGTATTTCTTCATAGACGATAACAAAAAAAAATACTGATAATCAACAAACTAACCCCATAATCTAATTGAATAAATTTTATGGCACAGTAATTGGATATCTCAGAATATTAATCTTCAATATGATTTTATCATGAAAGCGAAAATACTTTTACTAGCCCTATTTGCATTAGGAATTAGTTCTTGCCAAGCCCAAGCTGGAGCTACTGTTTATGCAAAAAACTCAGATATAAGCGATAACTTAGATTTAAGAGCTGTTGCTTCGATGTTTGGAGAATCAGCTAACCTTCAAGATTTTGAAAGACGTTTAAATGATCCTAAATATCAAATATCAAACTTAGACCTTAATGGCGATAACGAAGTAGATTATCTTCGCGTTATTGAGAGTGTAGAAAACAGAACACACGTTGTTATTATCCAAGCAGTTTTAGATCGTGATGTTTATCAAGACATTGCAACTATCGATGTGGAGAGAGACAATTACAACAAAGTAAGTGTTCAGATTGTAGGAAACACTTATTTATACGGAGCAAATTATATTTATGAGCCTGTTTACAGTGTTGTTCCTGTGATTTACACTTCGTTTTGGGTAACCAATTACAGACCTTATTATTCAACTTGGTCTTGGGGTTATTATCCAACGTATTATACTGCGTGGACACCTTACCCTGTTTACAGATACAGAAGTAATGTCAATGTATGCATCAATGTACACAATACATACAACTATGTAAATGTGAGAAGAAGCTACAGAGCTCCTGCAATTTATGAAACAAGACGTACTTATGGTTACGAAAGAATGCGTCCGAATTATAGTTTTGCAGAAAGACATGCTAACACCACAAACCGATATGAATTAGATCAAAGACGTGTTGTAAGCAGAGAAACTAATAGAAATACTTACAATACAAACAGAAATTACAGTGGCAGAACAACATCTAACAATGGAGTTTCTAACAGAACATATGCTGATAACAGAGGCACTACAAATAGACCTTCTGTAGATAGAAGCACTAATGGCAATGGAAGCAGTAACAGAGGTTACAATTCTACAGGCAGAAGCACTGAAAATGTAAGTACACAAAGAAGCACAAGCCGTGATTATTCTAATACTACAAATAATGCTCCAAGAACTGAAAGTACTCCAAGAGCGCAAAATACTCAGAGAGTAGATTACGGAAGTAATAATTCTTCTAATGTCTCAAGAGGTACCTCAAGCCGTGAAGCATCTGCTCCAAGAGCAGAAAGAAGTTCAAGAAGTTACTCGGAAAGTCAATCTAGCAGTTCAAATAGGGATTATTCAGCTAGACCACAGCAAAGCCAGCGTTCGGAATCTCCAAGAATGAGCCAGGAATCTTCTAGAGTAAGCCAAGAATCAAGAGGCGGACAAAGCCAGAGAGAAAGCGGCTCAAATTCTAGAGGAAACGGAAGACGAGGTTAATTTTATAAATAAATAATATTCAAAAACAGAAGCACAATTTTACGATTGTGCTTTTTTTTATCTTTTTAATTTTAAATGCCTCTAATTTGTTTTAAAACAGTAAATTTGCAACCGTCTTTTTATAAAATTAACATGAGCGCATCGCATAAAAACTTACATAGTAAGTTGTCTATTGGGGGTTTATTAATTACTTTAGGGATTATTTATGGAGATATTGGAACCTCTCCATTGTATGTAATGAAAGCTATTTTAGGCGATCATACCATAAATGCTGATATTGTTTTAGGAGGTATTTCGTGTGTGTTCTGGACCTTAACATTACAAACTACAATTAAATATGTACTTATTACTCTAAGCGCAGACAACCACGGTGAAGGAGGAATTTTTGCTCTATATGCATTAGTCAAAAAAACAAAAATTCAATGGCTCATAGTACCCGCCATTATTGGAGGTAGTGCCCTGCTCGCTGACGGAATTATAACGCCACCTATTTCGATTTCATCTGCTGTAGAAGGAATTAGAGCTTTCTACCCGACGATGGAAACACAAACCATTGTGTATATCGTAATTACTATTTTATTCATTTTATTTACAATTCAGCAGTTCGGAACTAAATTGGTTGGTAAATTCTTTGCCCCAATGATGCTTATCTGGTTCGCGATGTTAGGAACTTTAGGAACGATTCAAGTAATTAATTATCCTGAAGTTATTAAAGCGATTAACCCGTATTATGCTTATCACTTACTATCTATACATCCTGATGGTTTCTTCGTTCTTGGCTTTGTATTCTTATGTACAACTGGAGCCGAGGCTTTGTATTCTGACATGGGACACTGCGGTAGAAAAAACATCAGAATTAGCTGGATTTTTGTAAAAACTACTTTGGTTTTAAACTATTTCGGACAAGCTGCTTATTTAATTCATCATGAAGGAAGCACTTTGCAGCAATTAGGAGGTGAAAATGGAAACCCATTTTACTTAATTATGCCACATTGGTTTTTACCATTCGGAATTGTAGTTGCAACTCTTGCAGCTGTAATTGCATCTCAGGCGCTTATCTCTGGTTCGTTTACTTTGATTAACGAAGCAATGCGTCTGAACTTCTGGCCAAAAGTAAAAATCAAATATCCTACAGAGGTAAAAGGACAATTATACATTCCGTCAATCAACTGGTTGTTGTTTTTTGGCTGTGTTGGGATTGTTTTACATTTCGAGAAATCAGGAAATATGGAGCATGCTTATGGTCTTGCCATCATTTTGTGTATGATCATGACAACGATTCTCTTAAACTACTACTTAATCATGAAACGTGTAAAACTGTACTTCATGGTTCCATTGATTACGATTTACTTATTGATTGAGTTCAGTTTCCTTTTCGCTAATATTACCAAATTTGCAGAAGGTGGTTACGTAACCTTAATCATTGCAAGTATGCTGATTTCTGTTATGACGATCTGGTATTTGGCTAAGAAAATCAACAAAAACTACACGAAAGTGGTTAAGGTTGATGATTATAAACAAGTTTTAGTAGAACTAAGCCAAGATTTATCAATTCCAAAATATGCAACGCATTTAGTTTATATGACAAATGCTAATCGTGTGGATGAACTGGAGGAAAAAATCATTTATTCTATCCTTCAAAAACGCCCAAAGAGAGCCGATATCTATTGGTTTGTTCACGTTAATATTTTGACAGAACCATACAAAACGCAATATAAAGTTACTGAAATTGCTAAAGACGATATTTATAGAATTGACTTTAACTTAGGTTTTAGAGAACCTACTAAGATCAATTTAATGTTCAGAGAAGTTATCAAAGATATGGTAAAACGCGGAGAAGTTGATATTACCAGCCGTTACGAATCTTTGAACAAAAACAATATTATTGGGGACTTTAAATTTGTATTGTCTGAGAAATTCTTATCAAACGACAATGATTTAAGATGGCATGAAAACATTATCATGAATTCTTATTTCTTCATCAAAAAACTGAGTTTATCTGAAGAAAGAGCTTTTGGTCTAGACAGCAGCTCTGTTAAGATAGAAAAATTCCCAATGGTGCTTCATGCTCCAGAAAATATTGGATTAACGCGTATTATTTCAAAAGAATAAAAAGCTTAACAATAATTTCAAAAACACTCTAATTTAGAGTGTTTTTTTCATTTAGTGAAAGTCTAAAGTAAGATTCAGTATTAAAAATTTAACTTTCAATCAATTAATAGTACCTTTGCAACTCAAATTATAGAAATGAGATTACACAGAAATTTAGTTTATACTACCATTGACTCTTTAAATGCAATTTTCAACGAAGGAGAATATGCAGACAAAGTGGTAGCAAGAGCATTAAAAAAAGACAAACGTTGGGGAAGTTCTGACAGGAAGTTTGTTGCTGAAACCATATACGAAATTGTTCGCTGGAAACGATTATACGCAGAAATTGCCGAAGTAAAAGAACCTTATGACAGAGACAATCTATGGAGAATGTTTGCGGTTTGGGCTGTTTTACGCGGTTATCCAATTCCAGATTGGAGACAATTGGAAGGAACTCCTGAAAGAAAGATAAAAGGCCGTTTTGACGAATTATCTAAAACCAGAGCTATCAAAGAATCTATTCCAGATTGGATGGATGCATTGGGCGTGAAAGAACTTGGAGAAAAAGTTTGGGCAAAAGAAATTGCTGCACAAAATCAGCCTGCAAAAGTTATTCTTAGAACCAATACTTTAAAAGGAACTAAAGAAAACCTTAGAAATACTTTGATGGACTTAAATATTGAAACTGAATATTTAAAAGACCAGCCAGAAGCTCTTGTTTTGAAAGAAAGAGCCAATGTATTTTTAACTGACGCTTTTAAGCAAGGACTTTTTGAAGTTCAAGATGCAAACTCACAATTGGTTGCAGGATTTCTAGATGTGAAGCCTGGAATGCGTGTTGTTGATACATGTGCTGGTGCAGGCGGAAAAACATTGCACATGGCTTCTTTGATGGAAAACAAAGGACAATTGATCGCAATGGACTTGTACGAAAGTAAATTGAAACAATTGAAATTAAGAGCAAAAAGAAATGGCGCTTTTAATATCGAATACCGTATCATCGACAGCACAAAAGTGATTAAAAAATTACATGAAAAAGCAGATCGTGTTTTAATTGACGCACCTTGTAGCGGATTAGGAGTTTTGAAAAGAAATCCTGATTCTAAATGGAAATTACAGCCAGAGTTTATTGATAACATTCGTAAAGTTCAGAGCGAAGTTTTAGAAAGCTATTCTAAAATTGTAAAACCAGGCGGAAAATTAGTTTATGCAACTTGTTCGGTTTTACCATCAGAAAACCAAGAGCAGGTAGAGAAGTTCTTAAAAACAGAAATCGGAAAACAGTTTACTTTTATTGAAGATCGCAAAATGTTGGCTTCAGAATCTGGTTTTGACGGATTTTACATGGCTCTTTTAGAGAGAAAAGCTTAAATTTAAATTCCAACTTATTGCGGAATAACTCAATATTAAAAAATCCAAATTCCAATTTTAAACTTGGAATTTGGATTTTTTTTAATTTTAAAACTTCGAGAGAAGTTTGAAATTTGGATTTTTGATATTGGAATTTAAACTTGTAAAGTAGGTTTACGAAGTAATTTTCCATTTTCGTTTTCTTTGAATTTAGAAACGAAAACTATTTCTTTTGGTTTTTCATATTTCCCTAAAACATCAAAAAAATCAAGTTCAAACTCCTGTTTTTCTCCTTCGATAACCAAAACTAATTTTTCTCCTAAAGTGGTATCGGGAAGCCCGGTAACGAAAAATCTGCTGTTTATTTTTCCGATCAATTTCGCTTCAATCTGTTCTGGGATTAGCTTTACTCCTCCACTATTGATCACATTATCTATTCGTCCTAAAAATTTAAACTGCTGTTCATTCAACAATTCAACCAAATCATTAGTTACAATTGGCTCATCAGAAATCGTCGCAACATTAATTACCAAACACTGGCGATCGTCTTGAGATATTTTCACATTTGGTAGAATCGAAAAAACAGAATCGCCTAAACGTTTCGCAGCGATATGCGTAATGGTTTCAGTCATGCCGTATGTTTCATAGATCTCTGTTTTAAGTGGCAACAGCTTTTCTTCTAAAGCTGAATCTAATTTTGCACCTCCAATAATCAGCTTACGAACTTTAGACAGTCCTGCAATAGAATTTTGAACTTGAAGTGGTACCATAGCTACAAAATCGTAAGTCGTTGCATTTAATTCTAACGGATGAAGACTTGGCGAAACAACATCTAATTCTAAACCTAAAATCAAACTCCTTACCAGCATCATTTTTCCAGCAATAAACTGCGTAGGAAGGCATAATAAAGCTTTATCTCCTGGTTTTAAATCGAAGAAGTCTCCAGTTGCAAGCGCCGACTGTATCATAGCTTGTTTTTTCAACCTAACTAATTTTGGCAGGCCCGTTGTTCCAGAAGTGGTCATTTCGATATAATCTTTTTTATCAAACCAGCTCAAAAAGAACTCCCCTATTGATTGTTCGTAAGCATCTCCTTCTTTGATAAAACTGTAAGCGACCTGACACAGATCTTTTGCATTTAAATGATAGCCATTTAATTTGAAATAATTATGAACGTTATTTTGAGTTAAGTTTTGCATATTCTTAAGCTTTTAATTCGACATATTTAATATTTCCCGTGAGCTTTTCTTTCCAATTTGTCCAACCGTATTTTTTACTGAAAATAAAAAGCAGAATAGGATAAATGACCACAACTGGCAGAATAACATCGATTCCCGCCGAAGGTTCTGAAAGATCTTTAAATATGGAATTAGTTTGAAAAACAGTCCAATCTGATGTAACTAACAAAGCTCCGACAAGATTGTTTGCGGCATGAAACCCCAATGCCAGCTCCATTCCTTCATCCATCAAAGTTATAACTCCTAAAAACAATCCTGTTCCTATGTAATAAATCATTATAATATTTCCCATTTTACCAACTTCTGGATTAGTCCAGTGCATTGAACCAAATATAATAGAAGTCATCAGGAGCGGAAACCATCTGTTCTGGGCTAAATTGGCAAATCCTTGCATTAAATATCCTCTAAAAACATATTCTTCTGTAGTGGTTTGAATCGGAATTAAAATGCAACCTAAAATTACCAATATTAAAAAAGGAACCAATTTAAATTGCAGTACAAATTGTTCGGGAGCTCTTAAATAAACAAACAAAAAACTGACTAATGAGAAAAATGACCACAAGAAAAAAGAAAACCAAATTCGTTTCCAATCTACTTTAGACCTTGAAGTGGTAACGGATAATAAGGTTTGATGATGAATAAATTTTACAACAAAATAAATTCCCGCAAACGCAAAAACAAACGAAATCATTACTAGAAAAAGTGTCGTATTTGATTCGAACATATTCATAATACCCTCGTTAGTAGTTGGAAAAGCTACGTGCTGGGTAAATGTTTTATAGAACACTGCCGCTGTAATTGGAAGTTGGCCAACAAAAGATGCTGAAATAATAAAGACAGACCCTAAAAGATATTTCCAAAATTTATTTTCAGGTTTAATCCCTTGCTCTAAAAACATAAATTTAAAATTTTAAAAAATGAGAATTCAAATTCGATAAGTTAATCTTACTTTTGATATTGCGAAAATACCCCTTTTTATTTTACTAATATTTGAAACGTTTAAATATAACAAAATGATACAAATTTACCATAATCCTAGATGCGGAAAATCAAGAAACTGCCTTGCTTTTATCGAAAAATCGAACCAAGATTTTGAAATCATTCCTTATCTAACAGAAACTCCAACTTTCGAACAGCTAAAAACATTATTGGCACAGTTAAATCTTGATCCTATTCAGCTAATTCGAACCAAAGAAAAAATCTGGATTGAAAACTACAAAGGTAAAACTCTGAGCAACGACGATATTATTAATGCAATGGTAGAAAATCCTATTTTAATTGAGCGTCCGATTGTTGTAAAAGACGGAAAAGCTATAATTGGCCGTGATCCAGAATTGGTCGCTTCTTTTTTAGATTGATTCTAAAATATCCTATTAACATTTTTTTGTGATTTCTCTCTTTAAACCAAAAACTACATTTGCCGTCTAAAGGAATAAAGAAAACCAGAAAATGAAAAAAATCAAATTTGCAGTATTACTTGTATTCTTGTTTACAAGTTTTTACAATTACTCTCAACAAGGAGGCCCAGGTGGCAAAAATAAAGTAAAAGTCACCGGAAAAGTTTTCGAGAAAGTAAGCAAACAGCCCTTAGAATATGCTACTATTTCGATTACTGCTCCAAACGACACAAAAGTTGTCGCTGGAGGTATCACCAATCCAAAAGGAGAGTTTGAGGTTGCTGTTGCACCTGGAACTTACGATATTAAGATTGAATTTATTTCATTTAAATCAACTGAAATTAAGGCAAAAAGTATTCAAGATGACACCAATTTAGGCGTAATAAATCTATCCGAAGATGCTGCGCAGTTAAATGAAGTTGTTGTTCGTGCTGAAAAATCGACAGTTGAGATTAAACTAGACAAAAAAGTTTACAATGTCGGTCAAGATATGATTGTAAAAGGCGGAAGCGTGAGCGATGTTTTAGACAACGTTCCATCTGTTTCTGTTGATACAGAAGGAAATGTAAGTTTAAGAGGAAGCGACAATATCCGTATTTTAATTGACGGAAGACCTTCGCAAGCGATAAACATGGCAGAAGCTTTAAGACAACTTCCTGCAGATGCAATTGATAAAGTAGAGGTTATTACCAATCCATCGGCGCGTTATGATGCAGAAGGTGGTTCTGGAATTATCAACATTATTCTTAAAAAAGGTAAAAACCAAGGCTTCAACGGAACTTTTATTGCTTCAACAGGTTTGCCAGAAACTTACGGTTTAAGCGGTAATTTGAACTATAAAACAGAAAAGTTAAACTATTTTACGACTGCTGGTTACAATTACAGAACTACAGAAGGAGCAGGAAAAACAAACTCTGAATACCTTAATCCAGACGGAACGATAAAAAGCTATTTAGACGAAGACCGCGATACACAACGTATAAGAAAAGGTTTTAACGGAAGAGCTGGTGTAGAATGGACCATAACTCCATCTACATTTTGGACCAATGCTATCAATTACCAAAAAAATTCTGGTGACGATAGAGATTTGATTAACTATTACAATTACGATACTGCTCATAATTTTACAGGAACAACATTTCGTTTAAATAATGCAGATACTGGAAGTGAAAACTTTGAGTACACTTCTAACTTAATTAAAAATTTTAACGATAAAGGGCATAAACTTACTGCAGATTTTTCTATTTCAAGAAATACCGACGATAGCAATAGTACAATTGAAGATTCTCCGAGATTTGATACTACTTTAAACGACCAAGTTCAGAAACAAGTTCTTTTTCAAGCAGATTATGTATTGCCATTAGGAAAAGGCGGACAGTTTGAAGCAGGTTATAAAGGTAGTTTTGGAGATCTGAATAACGAATATTTTGTAACAGATGATCAAGGTGTGAAAAATCCTAATTTATCAAACACCTTAGAGTACAAAGAAAACATCAATGCTCTTTATACCCAGTATGGTTTCAAAGCAAATAAGTTTTCTTATTTATTTGGTTTAAGATGGGAAGACACAGACATTCATGTTAACTTATTAGACAACAGCGATTTCAATACTAAAAAATACAACAACTTATTTCCAAGTGCTTTTGTTAGTTACGAAATCTCAGATCAGAGCAATTTCTCGGCAAGCTACAGTAAACGTTTAACTAGACCTAGAGGTCGTTTCATGAATCCTGCTGTCAACTATGCAAGTAACATTAATATCTTTCAAGGAAATCCAGACTTGGATCCATCTTTAACAGACAAATATGATATTGGCTATATTAAAAAATGGGATAAAGTAACTTTTAATACATCTGCTTATTTTGAAGACACAAAAGACGTTTTCAGCTTTGTACGATCTCCTACAGGTGATGAAGTTAATGGAATTCCAGTTATCAAAAGCCAACCTATTAACTTAGGAAAAGAACAAAAATTTGGTTTCGAATTTACCTTTAATTACACTCCATACAAATGGTGGAAATTAAACAGTAACTTCAACTTTTTTAATGTAAAAACAACTGGAGAACACAGTTATACAGACACACAAGGAAACGAGATTGTTCAAAACTTAGACAATCAGGCTAATTCTTGGTTTGCAAGAGTAAACTCTAAAGTAACGTTGCCATACAAAATTGACTGGCAGTTAACAGCAATGTACAACGGAGAGCAAAAAACAGCTCAAGGTAAAAACTTAGGTCAATTCGGAATGAATACAGCATTCAGTAAAGATGTCATGAAAGATAAAGGAACTATTGCATTCAATATTAGCGATGTTTTCAATTCAAGAAAAATGAGATCTTACACCTACTTAGACAATGTAAATTCATATAGCGAATTCCAATTCCGTAAACGTCAGTTTAATTTATCATTCACTTACCGTTTCAACAAACCAAAAAGCGAAAGAGATAAAAATGCACAGCCAAGAAACGATGGTGGCGGAGAAGGCGGCGGAGAATTTCCGGGTTAACATTTGTTAAATTCCGATACTGAAATTCCAATCTGGAGAAAAAATAAAATGCAAAAAAATCCAAATCCCAATGATAATTGGAATTTGGATTTTTTTATTTCTATACTTTTTAATTAGCTATCCGACTTTGTCAAAGTTTTAAACTTAAAGAATTTGATTTTTTTTGATAATTAGGATTTCCTTTTTTTTTAGCAAAAAAAAAGAACCCTACTGGGTTCTTTTCTTATGACATCAATCTAAAATTAAATAGATTGTTCTTCTTGTCTTTTTCTGGCTCTTTTTTCTTTAATCATTTCCCAGCTTGCTCCCGTAACCCAATAAGATACGAAACCAACTAAGAAAAACATTAACCAAAACCCTATAGTTAGTATGGTTAAGAAAAGTAAAAAGCCTAAGTACTGTGAAAATTCAAACATGTTTTCCGGAATTTTTGAATGTTACGACAAATGTAGGGTATATATTTTTTCTCAGCAATAAAATCTAAATCAATTTTCGTTAAATAACATTTATCCGTATATTTATACTCATTTTAAATAAGCTTTTTTTGAACTTGAAATCCTTTTAAATAAAGAGCCCAGACAATTATTATAATTTTCAGGAGCTATTCCTGCTGTCCGCTGTATCTTTTTATTTTTAAAGAAAAAATAAAAAGGATGCCGCTACCATCAGGGCTAAAAGACTCATTTTCAAAAGAAACTTTCATTTTAAATTTTACAAATAACATTTCACATTTTACAGATAACATTTTTACAAACAACATAATGAAATATAGAATAGAAAAAGACACCATGGGCGAAGTTCAAGTCCCAGCCGATAAATATTGGGGTGCACAAACAGAACGTTCCAGAAACAATTTCAAAATTGGACCAGCGGCATCCATGCCAAAAGAAATTATCGAAGGTTTTGCCTACTTAAAAAAAGCGGCAGCTTATGCCAATTATGATTTAGGCGTTCTAGCAATTGAAAAAAGAGATGCAATCGCAGCTGTTTGCGACGAAATTCTGGAAGGCAAATTAGATGATCAGTTTCCATTAGTAATTTGGCAAACAGGCTCTGGAACACAAAGCAATATGAATGTGAACGAAGTAATTGCAAATCGTGCCCAAGTCCTTAAAGGTTTTGAAATTGGCGAAGGAGAACAATTCATTAAAGCCAATGACGATGTAAACAAATCACAATCATCAAACGATACTTTCCCAACCGGAATGCACATTGCGGCTTATAAAATGGTTGTCGAAACTACTATTCCTGGTGTAGAAAAACTTCACGCTACATTAGCAAAAAAAGCAGCAGAATATAAAGACGTAGTTAAAATCGGGCGTACACATTTAATGGATGCAACGCCATTAACTTTAGGTCAAGAAATTTCTGGTTATGCCGCTCAATTAGCCTTCGGATTAAAAGCTTTAAAAAATACTTTAGCACATTTATCTGAAATAGCTCTTGGAGGAACAGCTGTAGGAACGGGACTAAACACACCAAAAGGCTACGATGTAAAAGTAGCCGAGTATATTGCCAAATTTACAAATCATCCTTTTGTAACGGCTGAAAACAAGTTTGAAGCACTCGCAGCACATGATGCTATTGTAGAAACACATGGAGCTTTAAAACAATTAGCTGTTTCCTTAAATAAAATTGCCAACGATGTTAGAATGCTTGCTTCTGGTCCGCGTTCTGGAATTGGCGAAATTCATATTCCTGAAAATGAACCTGGTTCTTCTATCATGCCGGGAAAAGTAAACCCGACGCAATGCGAAGCTTTAACAATGGTTTGTGCTCAGGTTATTGGAAACGATATGGCAATTGCTGTTGGAGGAATGCAAGGTCACTATGAATTGAATGTTTTTAAACCCGTAATGGCTGCGAACTTTTTACAATCGGCGCAATTACTTGGCGACGCTTGTGTTTCTTTTGACGAACATTGCGCACAAGGAATCGAACCTAATCATAAAAGAATAAAAGAATTGGTAGATAACTCATTAATGCTAGTTACCGCTTTAAATACAAAAATCGGTTACTATAAAGCTGCCGAAATTGCCCAAACCGCTCACAAAAACGGAACTACTCTTAAAGAAGAAGCAGTTCGTTTAGGTTATGTAACTCCAGAAGATTTTGATGCTTGGGTTAAACCTGAAGACATGGTGTGAATTGTTGATGATTGATGGTTGATGGTTGATGGTTGATGGTTGATGGTTGATGGTTGATGGTTGATGGAAACTAATAATATGAAAAGAGGGATTTCTCAAATTGAGAAATCCCTCTTTTCATAACCATTTATAATTAATCATTAAAAACTATTTTCCATCTACATAATCCTGTAAATAACTAAATCTCTCGGTCAATTTTCCATTTTCTGTGATTTTGGCGCGTTTTAAGATTCCGTCTTTATCTCCGTTGAAGAAAGCCGGAATTACATGTTCCATAAATTGTTCTCCGAAACCTTCGCTCGCATCTTTTGGAATTTCGCAAGGCAAATTATCTACCGCCATAACTGCAACAGCTGCAGGATGAAAGAAATCTACTTCACGATCTTCTAACGGAAAATAACCATATAACGGTTCTTCAATTGTAGAAGATCTTATCGTACAAGCAATTGGACCATTTACATCACAAGAAATATCAGCCACAACTTTCAATTTGCAATCACTTGCATTCAGCATTTCTTTAGTTAAAATCATTGGTGCATTACTTGCATAAAAATGTCCCGCAAAATAGATATCAGAAACTTTTGTGAATCTTTCAAAATCAGATTCATATTCCTCCGGATGATTCACAAAATCTGTAAAATCTAAAACCTGACCGTCTTTTCTCTTGTTATATTCCAAAACATCCAACTGCACATAAACCGCTTGAGCATATTTTTTAGTCAAATAATTATCTATCATAATTTCTTTCACTTTTATGGCATCCAAAATTTCTTTTGCTCCGCTCCCCACCTTTCCAGTTCCCGTTACTACAAACTTTAGGGCTGGCATTGTTATGCGTTTTAAGTGCTTTATCAAATCCTCTTTCCCTGAAAGGGTTTCTGCTTTTGGAAGTTTAAACAATTCAAATTTAATTCCGAAAGCACGAATTCCATTGTAAACACCAACCATTCCGGCATATCTTCCGAAACCAATTAAACGATGGTCGTGTTCATTAACAATAGTTTCATGATCGTATAAGTCAATATTTTTTTCTAAAATTGCCTGAAGCAATTTTCTGTTATGAGGCTGTTTTTTAATAGTATGCGAAAAAAAGAAATAAGCTTTATTAGGAATCAAGTCTGCTACGGGAACTTCTTTTACACCAAATAACACATCGCAGTCAGATACATCATCGGCAACTGTAATTCCCATATTTTTATAATCATCATCAGAAAATATTCTTATATCAGAACTCTCCACTTTTACAGAAGCATCGTGATAAAGTTGTTTTAACCTTGTCAATTCATTTGGAGAAAAAACGACTCTTCTATCTGGCGGATTTTTTCTCTCTTTTATGATTCCAAATTTCATTTAAACTGATTTTTAATATTAAATAATATAACTTTTTACAATGTATTTGTTTCAAATATAACAAATTTAGTTAAAATTTTGTTTCAAAAATTCAATTTAAAATGCTTCAAAACCGTTAAAAGCTGAAAAACAATCGACTAAAATTTACTTTTCTTAAAATTATGTTAAAAAACACAAATTAAAGCCTCAGAACTAAGAATACAACAAAATGGAATTCGATATATTTGTTTTTAAAGAACGATGCAAATGATTTTCCTTAAAAAGACAAAGATACCACAAATACTTTTTTCAGTACTTGTTTTAAGTTCATGTGGCCAAAACAAAAAAACAGCAATAGATACTACTCAGACAGTCGAAGATACCTTACCTAAAATGAAGCCTTTAGGTGCAGAACCAAAAGTTTCTCAGGCTTATAAAAACTCAGTTGTCGGCAGAATAAATCACTTTTACAACAAAAATTGGCCTAATAATACCATGAACGGAAGCTTCTTGGTTGCCAAAAATGGGCAAATTTTATTTGAAAGATATAATGGTTTTGCTAACAAAAATGAAGGAACCAAAATAACTCCAGAAACACCTGTGCAAATTGCTTCTGTAAGTAAAGTTCTAACTGCTACAGCCGTTTTAAAACTGGTAAATGCAGGTAAAATCGATTTGGATCAGAAAGTAAATACTATTTTAAAGACTTTCCCATACGAAGAATGCACCATTAGAATGCTTTTGGATCATCGTACAGGAATGCGTAATTACGCTTATTTTACCGATCGCGATAAATCAATCTGGGACAGACATAATCAATTGACAAACAAAGATATTCTTGATATTTTAGCAACAAAAGATATTGGTTTAGAGTCTAAAACAGGAACTCGTTTTAGTTACTGCAATACTAATTATGCAATGTTGGCGCTTATTATTGAAAAAAGCACTGGTTTAAGTTATAAAGAGGCAATGTCTGAAATGATTTTTAAGCCACTAGGAATGAAAAATACCTACGTTTTTGATGATGATAAAGACAGAAAAAAAATTGTTCCTTCGTATAAAGGTAACGGCGTAGAAATTGGCTTTGATTATCTAGACAATGTTTACGGAGATAAAAACATTTTCTCTACTGCCAGAGATCTTTTAAAGTTTGATAGAGCAAGACAATCGCCAGATTTCTTAAAACCTGAATTATTGAAACAAGTTTATACAGGTTACAGTAACGAACGCAAAGGAACTAAAAATTATGGTCTTGGAATTAGAATGATTAACTGGGAAACCGGTCAGAATTTCTATTTTCATAATGGCTGGTGGCACGGAAATACCTCATCTTACATTACTTTGATGAATGAAGGCGTAACCATTATTGCACTCTCAAATAAGATGACAAGAAACACTTACGCAGTCCGTAAATTAGCTCCTGTTTTTGGAGATTATCCTTTTAATTTTAAAGACGAAGAGTAAAAATAGTCATAATGTCAAAATTCGAAAGTCTTAAAGCAAAAAGACACAATAGCCCACAAATATTTGACTTTTAAAAAGTTACAGTTTTTAACTTTACAACTTCCGACTTTGTGACTTTTGACTTTCGAATTTTTCTGAAAATTTTAGCAGAAACTAATTTCAAATACTCTAAATTTGCAGACTTATTTTTGGGGTCGACTGGTTTTGACAGCGAGTCGAATTGAACAGTAAGCACGTCGAGCATTGAGACCTTGCTCGTAAATATAAGATCTCGAACTTTTACACGGCGAAAATAATTACGCTTTAGCTGCATAATCCGAATCATAGTAAGATTGCGCCACGTCTCTACAAGGTAGAGAAGCTGGATTCTCCTGGAAAGCCTTGGTTTGTGGCGTTCCGTTCAGGGGAACCGTAAAAATAAACCTAGATTTCCATGAGCTTCGGGTGGATTTCGAAATTTAAGAAGATAAGTGTTGGGTGGTTGTTTCTGGCCTAGCTCAACATCGAAAATCTAATCAGGAAATAAACGTGTAGAAAGCTCTTTAGTTGCTTGTTTGGACCCGGGTTCGATTCCCGGCGACTCCACAAAAAAGCCTGTAAACTATTTGTTTACAGGCTTTTTTTATTCAATTCAAACTTAGTTTAAGTCTTATTATCATAAACGACAAATACGGCTTCCCTACAAAGAATACCGCATTTATCAAACTAATTCAAAATTAAAAAAACTATAAACTTGCTTTTACTTCACCACAAGTCAGCATGTTTTTTGGGTAGTACGGATTTTTGATTTCCTTACTATCACTTGTCCAAACCGCACCTGTCATTGGGCAAACTTGCAAATATAATGTCTCCTCAGCAGGTTTGAATTTTGAAGCCTGATCCCAATATTTTATAGAGAGTGTTTCAAAAATCTTACGCTGTTTGTTGATGTTTTTTGTTGCAGTTAATGCTGTAGCCAATTCGATAATTTCTTTTCTCGAAGTTGTAGCGGCATTCATGTTTTCTAAATTTAACTTTTTAAACTTGAAGTTTTTTAATGCACTTTTTAAAGCTTCTGCATTTTTAACAACCGCTAAACTGTCTGATGTTAAAAAACTGTTTTTTAAAGCCAAATAACTTTTTGTGATTTCTTTTTTCTCTGCTTCACGCTTTGCAACCAATTCAGGAGTTACTTCTTCTTTTGATGTTAGTTGCGCTTGAGCGAAAAAGCTAAAGAAAATAAATGCTATAACTAATAAATTTTTCATGATGTAGGTTTATCTAGTTTTGTAATGATTTTATCTATTTCTAATAAAATGCTTTCGTAGTGATCTTTATTAATTCCTGTTGAACCACTCATCAATTTTGCAACATCTGTTTTTAATTTCAAAAGATGCTGTTTCCCATACAATCTTACATCACTTCGCTGTGCTGCATTTGCTGCTTTTCCGGGTTCTAATTCTTTTGGCAATAAGAGCATTCCTAACTTTTCAACATAGCCACGCTGGAAACTTCTTCTATAATAATCTTGTTTTTCGTCTCCGCTAAATTTCACCCAAACCGTTTGCTGAACATCATTTAGAAACTCAGGAACTGTATATGCTCCTTCAGACTGCATCGATTTTAAACTGATATTATAAAGCATCCCAGAACTCAATAACATATTCAATACCTGATTCTGCTGATCTGAGATTTGGTCTTCTCTCTTTAAAGCAATCAAATCATCAATTTCCTGCGGATACATCCAAAGCGGTGAAACAAATAATTGTCTTCCTAAATAATCGATTGCTGCTTTTACTTTTGCTTTAGGAACTGGTTTATAAACTACTCCTTTTTCATCGACTGTTCGTTTTGTAATGTAGTTGTTTCCAATATTTTTCAGAACATGATATAAATACAATCCGTATTGTCTTACTACAGCTTTGTGCATGTCTGCTAAATTATCGTACGGATCGTTTGGCTGATACGTCCATTCGATAAGATGAGGCACTACACGTTTAAGGTTTTTAATTCCGTAATCGCTGGCCAGTACCGCATCGTCTCCAAGATCTTCTGATTGACTACGCGGATCTTCATCTTTTCCTTCTCCACCAAACCACAATTTCGGATTTGCCGTTAAACTATCAGTTGTTAATTGGGCTAATAATTTCTCTTCTTCAAACTCATCTTTAGTATTTGGGTAATATTTATAACCCCACTCAACAGCCCATTTATCATAACTCCCAATACGCGGATAAAGACCTATTGGACTAATATTATCTTCAGGCTGTGCTACGTAATTAAAACGGGCATAATCCATAATAGAAACAGTGTGTCCATTTTCTTCCACCCATTTTTTATCACGAAGTTTTTCTACCGGAGTTGCACTGCTCGCTCCCATATTATGACGTAAACCAATGGTATGTCCGATTTCGTGAGAAGAGACAAAACGGATTAATTGCCCCATTAATTCATCATCTAAATGCATTTTTCTTGCTCTTGGATCTAAAGGTCCAGCCTGAATCATGTACCATCTCTGCACCAATTTCATTACATTATGATACCAGCCAACATGACTTTCCATAATTTCACCACTTCTTGGATCACTAATTCTTGGCCCGTAAGCATTTGGTGTTTCAGAAGCTAAATATCGTACTACAGAATATCTTGCATCTTCCAAACTCATGGTTTTATCGTCTTCTGGCCACTCTTTACCCACAATGGCATTCTTGAAACCTGCTGCTTCAAAAGCTTTTTGCCAATCGTTGATACCTGCAATTAAATAAGGTCTCCATTTTTTTGGCGTTGCAGGATCGATATAATAAACAATCTGTTTCTTTGGTTCTACCAATTCACCTCTCAAGTATTTTTTAATATCCTTGTCTTTTGGCTCTAAACGATAGCGCTGCACAATGAATTTCTTTTGAGCACGCTGTTCATCATCATCAAACAAAACATATTTATTGGCAAAATAACCTACTCTTTCATCGAAGAAACGTTTGCGCATCGGAGTTTTCGGGAGCAATACAATCGATGTATTCAATCGTAATGTTATGCTTCCGCTGCTTGATGTAGAACTTGTATACGTTTTTGTTGTTTTGGTTTCAATATTAATTGGATAGGCATCGATACTTTCAACAAAAGATTTGTCATCAGCAAGAGACGTTAATTTTTTCTCCGTTTTGTCCTGACTTCCGATAGAAAACATGGCATTGTCTTTCTTAAAAACATCTGTTACTTCAATAACCACATCTTTTGTATCTGGATTGGTCGTTTTTATTGGAAACGCAGCTACAATCGGATTCTCGTTGCTTCCTTCTAATGCTTTTGCCAGCATCGAGTCGGCTGAACGAACATCTTGCCTGTATTGTAGTGATCTTAAATAAACTGTATTATTGGAACCTTTTTCAAAATAAATAGTCTGTTCGTTGGCTTTTTCTCCACCAAAAGTCCCAAAACCTTCTGGTGTTGAAAGATATCTCGTTACAACAAGCATGTATCGATTAAATAAACTATCTGGAATTTGAAAGTAAAATTTAGTATCGACTTGGCTAACCGTAAAAAGACCTGATTTGTTTTTAGCCTTATCCGTAATTATTTTATTGTAAACCTGCATACCTTTTGGCTGTGCGCTAGTACTATCGGCTTTCTTTTCGGGAGTCTGAGCAAAACCATGCTGCCAAGCCGACAGCATGATTAGGGATATAATTAACTTTTTCATTGGGATTAAAACGGAACTTTTTCGTCTGTATTTAAAGTAAGTTTTGGATTTTTTGTCAACGCCGATAAAGGAAACGGAACGATATACAATCTTGAATTAGGCTGTAAGGTGTATGTTTTCTGTGGAACTGTTTTGTTTACAAGTGGAAAAATTCTCGTAATTGTTTTTGCATACTCGGTTTCTGTATTTAATCTTTTTAGATCGAAAAATCTATTGAAACCAAAAAGCAATTCTTTTCTTCTTTCATTAATAACAAGTTCCATTGTTTCTTTTCTTGTAGCTGGAACTTCTAAGTTTACTGTTCCAGATACAATACGTTTTGCCCTCAAGGTATTCAAAACAGCTACCGATTCGCTAAATCTATTTTCTCTAGCATAACATTCTGCAAGAATTAAATATACTTCGGGTGTTTTCATGCCAACAGTGGGATAAAAGAACCTTGTATACTGAGTTCCCCAATATGCTGTATTCGAACCTTGATCTAAATTGGTTGCACTTGTAGCATTAAAGAACAAATTAAAACGCGCATCATTTGTTCCGAATAAAGTTCTCAATTCTGGGCTGATGATATAAAGCTGTCCAAAATTCATTTCGTTATACCCTGTCATGTACATATAACTTAATACCTCTATATTGTCTGCTGCAGGAACAGCAAGAGATGTTGGTCCGCCTTTTGCATTATAGGCAACCATATCGAATAACTGATTATTGTAGCTCAACGATTTTTGAGCTGCCGTTTCTGCTGCTACAATTTCGCGTTTAAACAAATGTACTTTCGCTTTAAAAGCATAAGCAAATGCTAAAGAGGGATGATAAACATCGGTTGGTTTTTCCTGAAGATAAGGTAATGCTTCTTCTATATCTCGCTGAATAAAATCATAAACCTGGGCAACAGTAGATTTTGCAGGCTGTGCTTCTAGATCAAATTTATCCATGATACAGATTCCACCGTCAGTTGCTGCTGTTTGCGGATCATAACCTTTTGCGTAAGTATTTAGCAATAAAAAGTGATCATAAGCTCTATAAATTTTAGCTTCAGCTTTAGCCAATCTTTTTACATTTTCATCTCCTTTACTGTTATCAACCAAAGAAATAATAGTATTCCATCTGTTGATATAAGTGTACGCTTGGTTATAAAAGCTTGAACCCGTCATTAAAGAAACGCGGTCGACACTTTCGTCAAAAGTAAAATTAAGAATATCGATGTTTGGCGTTCTTCCGATTACGTTGGCTTCTCTCATCCATTGATCGTCAGATAAATATTGAAAGTTATTAATCGGATAACCTCTTCCTGGAAGCGATACTAATTCAAGAAATTGTTCTGGTGTTTCTATCACCAAAGCACCTTTTGGTGTAATATCTGTATATTCTTCGCATGATGATACAGTCAACATCATGAACGACAGCAGTGTTATATATAAATTTTTCATTTTTTAAAGAGTAAGATTAAAGCCAAACAAATATGTTTTTGGCAATGGTAAATTACGTGTTGCAGCATTTGCGCTATAAACTTCTGGATCAATATGATTTCCAGCTGCACTCCAGTACCAGATATTATTCATCTGGAAAGTAAATTTTGCCGATGTCATTTTAATTTTGTTTGCAAAATCTTTCGGCAGATTATAACTTAAAGAAATATTTCTAAGTTTAATATAATCTCCATCTACCACATTGGCATCAGAATTTCTCCACTGACTGCTAATCGTGTTTGCATAATTTCTAACACTTTCGTCAAAATCTACATATAGACGTGTATTGCCATTTTGGTTTGCATCTGTATAACGATCTGCAATTCCTGAAAGCGTAACTAAATCCGACCCCATGTCAAGCGTTTCTTTACGCATTACGTTTCCGCCAGAAAAAACAAACAAGAAATTCAAATCAAATTGTTTATATGAAAAACGCTGTGAAAACGAACCTGTATAAGTTGGAACAAGGCTTCCCATATTTACTAAAGCCTCTGGACTAGTAACCGTTTTAATACTCGTTGATATTGGATTTCCGTTTGCATCAAAAGTGATTGACGGATTTCCGTTTTCATCCAAAACATAAGGATAACCGTTTACTGTTCCTCCATATTTGTAAGCATACAAACTATTATAAGTATCATTTTGCAAGAAATAATCTCCTGGCGAACTAATGTAAACAGAAGCTGAAGACATTGCTCTTGTAATTTCTTTTACAGTCGTTTTATTGAAAGCAAAAATTAAATTAGAAGTGATACGAAAATTACCTGTATTGTACCATTCAGAACCTGCGCTAAATTCGATTCCTTTATTTAACAATCCACCCGCATTAATTCTTCTTGACAAAGCTCCAACTGTAGGATCTAAATCTGTTGTCGCCAATAAGTCGCTGCTGTATTTGCGATATACATCAATAGTACCATTTAATTTTCCTCTAAACAAGCTGTAATCTATCCCAACATTGGTCGTTTGCGTTTTTTCCCATCTTAACATTGGGTTAGGCTGTGCTGTAATATTGGTATATTGTAATGACTGATATAGATTATCGTTTCTTCTAGTCGCTGTAATATATGGTGTTGTACTTTGGTCGATGTTACCATTAATACCGTAAGTCGTTCTTAACTTCAGCATATTAACCCATTTTACTTCTTTCATAAAATCCTCATTGCTAATATTCCATCCTAAACCTGCTGACCATAAGGGACGGTTTTTATATTTCGGATCAACTCCAAACAAATCGGCTCTATCTACACGGTAACTCCCCGTAATGTTGTATTTAGATAAATAAGTATAACTAGCTGTACTGAAAACCGAAAAATATCGATGTAAAATTTCTGTCTGTGTTCTTGGTACAGTTGCCAAAGTTCTGTTGTTTCCATAAATGTAGCTTGCCACTCCCGTTTGGCTCAAGGCAAGATTGTTCATAACGGCAGAAGAAAGTGTTACAGGATCATAACCATAACGCAATTGTTCGATGGTTCTAGGAAGAAAAGTTTCACGCATTTCAAAACCTGCCAAAGCATTTATCGAATGTTTTCCGTCGCCAAATTCTTGATTAAAATCTAACTGATTTCTAAAAGAATAGTTACTTGCCTGACTGCTCAATTGTTTGTATCGTCCGCCTGTAGAAAAACCTTCGACATACGTATAAGCTTTTGTAGTTGGGTTATATCCGGTTAATGAATTAATCGCAGAACGCATTTTATAAGAGTTGACATCGTAATACTGTTCGTTGTCGTTTCTTCTTACTTCGTACTGAAATTGTGTATTAAAACTTAATCCTTTATACAATTTCGCTTTTATGTTGGCAAAAGTTCTTAAGCTTAAAGAATTTTGTTCTTCGATACCTTCTTTTAGTGAGTTTAAAACATTAAATTCTGTCGATTTAAAACCACTCAAACTTGACAATTTCTCTGCTACAGCTGGATTAATAATTCCTCCAGAAGTAAATCCATCTGCAATACCCACAAACGGAGCTATTACAAGGTTCCCGTTATCGTCTGTGATACGTTCATATCTCTTTTGAATATCGTAATTGCTATAACTTCCATCTGTATTCTCATCATTGCTGTAAGTTCCGTTTACACCAAATGTTGCGTTTAACCAATTATTAATTTGAAAACTACTTTTAGCATACAAATTAAATGATCGGCTTTTGTTGTTTACAATTCTCTCTTTTGATTCATCATAATTAAGAGAAACGTAAGTATTTTGTTTTGAAGTACTTCCTGAGAATGCAATATTGTAACGTTGTCTAAATTCGTTCTGCCACACATTGTCATGATAGTCTTTTATATAATCATTCTTTCTCCATTGGGCAATCGTACTATCAAAATCAGCATTGGTAATTTTTCCTTCTTCCAAATTTCTGTTTAACTGATAAAGCGGACTGTAGTATTTCATACTCGAGTTCCCAATATCACCATAGCTGTTGAACATCGTTGATGTATCGGCATATCTTGCTCTTTCTCTATTATAAACTGCCTGTTCAAAATCGATTAAATCGCTAGTAGAAGCATAATTCATATCTCTCAAATTAGGTTTGCTTGAGATAAAGAAATCTGAATTTATGCTAACTTTCAATTTACCGTTGCCTTTTTTGGTGGTCAAAACGATAATTCCATTTGCCGCTCTAGAACCGTAAATAGAAGCCGCTGCCGCGTCTTTAAGAACGTCAACACTTTCTATATCATAGGGATTAATATCATTTAAAGTCAATTCGGTTGGCAAACCATCAATTACCAAAAGCGGACTGTAACCAACTTGATCAACAGAAAAAGTACCAATACCTCTCAAAATAGGTTTGTCTGCTGCGGCACCACTTGGATTTTTCTGAAACATCAAACCTGCAACACGCCCTTCTAATGCACTGGCTAAGTCGGCATTTATATTTTCGTTTAATACCTTTTCATCCACTTTAGTAATAGCACCAGTAAAATTACTTCTTGCAATGGTCTGAAAACCCGTTACCACCACTTCTTTCATCGCAGCAACTTTGTCTTCTACCACAAGAGTTAATTCTTTACGTCCTGTAATGGGAAAAGATTTCTTTTCGATCGTTAATCCTGTACAATCTAAAACACCACTTGAGGGTACGCCATCAAAAGCAAAACTTCCGTCAAAATCGGTTACGCTTACTCTGTTTGTTCCCCAAATCGTTACAGACACACCAGGAAAAGGTTCGTTTCTATTATTTACTACCTTTCCTCGTATATCTATTAATCCGTTTCCCTGCTCCTCTTCTTTTGAAGCAGTTACCACAATAGTTTGGTTGGTAATCGAATATTTTAAATTCTGATTTTTAAAAATCTGATTTAAAGCTTCTTTTACATTAGTATTCTTAACATTAATACTAACTGGTTTTGAATCTTTAAGCAGTTTCTGAGTATAAAAAACTTCATAATTGGCTTGTTTTGCCACTTCTTTCAAAACTTTTTCTAAAGGAGCATCTTTAAAATTTATGCTCACATTCTGCGCTTGTCCAGTAAAACTGCACAACGCGATAAAAACAGTGCATAGCGCCCATAAATGAGCCGAAAAATGAACTTTAGGAATCTTTTTTTTAAGTTTTTTGTAAGGTTTTTTTGGTTGTAAATTTAATTTCATACATTTACATTGGTTATAGTTAAACAATAGTGGACAACTTATATTGGCTATAAACTTTTTAAACAACCAGAAGCATCGCAACTGCCTCTGGTTTTTTAGTTTATAGACTCAATATAATCGGTTAAATAAGATCTTACGGATAGACTATAATCGTTTTTCCTTCAACCTTAAATTTTATATTACTAAGCTCAAGTACTTTTAATACCTCAGACAAATTTTTATTTCTAAATGTACCTCCGTTAAATCTCACATCCGAGACATCACCGCGGTATTCTACTTTAATTCCGTACCAGCGCTCCAACTGTTTCATTACTGATTTTAAATCGGCATTATCAAATTTAAATCGGCCATTTTTCCAAGCAATTGCGGCTTCCGTATCGACTTCTTTAACTGCAATCTTACTAGAACTTTCAGATATATTGGATTGCTGACCTGGCTTTAAAATCGCCTTCTGATTTTTAGAAGAAACAGCAACACTTCCTTCTAATAAGGTAGTTTTTATTACAGCTTCATTATTGTAAGCATGGACATTAAAATGTGTCCCTAAAACTTCGATTGTTTGGTTAGCTGATTTTACTAAGAAAGGCTTGCTTTTATTTTTAGCAACTTCAAAATAAGCTTCTCCTTCTAACTCAACAATTCTTTGATCACCATTAAACTGAGTCGGATATTTGATAGACGAGACAGCATTCAAGAATACTTTTGTTCCATCTGCCAAAACAATATTATATTGTCCGCCCGTTGGTGTCGAAAGTGTATTAAATGAATTTGCATCTTCTTCTGAATCATCAGCATTTGGGTTTATTACATAAGTAATCACTCCATTGGCATCCATTTTAATGGTTACCTCATCTTGATCTTCTTTAGCAATAATATCTTTTGAAGAAATATCAGAAAGTACAATCTGCTTTCCGTTCGAAAGCGTTAAAATTCCTCTGTTACCGCCTGGAGCAATTTCTTTTGGCTTTTCAACAACCTGAATATTTTCTTGTTCTACTCGCAATTCCGATTTTGTAAAATAGAATATTCCTGCCCCAAATAGTAACACGATAGATGCAGCGGCGGCAATACGAGGCCAAAGATTTACCACTTTTGTTTGTTGCGCTAAAGGAAGTCTCAATTTCAAATGTTCGTAACTATCTGCTAGTTCGTATTCGCTAAGCTGTTCATTACTATTTGCCGCTTTATGCAAATACCATGAATCAAGCTTATCTTTATCTTCATCAGATAAAGTGCCATTTTGATGTTTTTTAAGCAGTTCTAAAAATTCAGTTTTATTCATAATTACAACACGAAATTTTGTCTTGTTTTATAATAAGACAGTTAGAAATGGCTTTTGTCATAGATGAAAATGAAAAAAATATTAATTTATCATTAATAAATTCATCAAAACGTTAGTTTCTCTTTATTAATGAGGTTTTTATGAGTAGATTTTATTTTAAAATTTAACAAAAAGAACAAGAAAAATTTACCAGACAAAAACATTCAACGCCGATTTTAGCTTTTCGCGAAGAATTTTTAACGAATTATAAACTTGTTGTTTAGCCGTTTTGTCTGTTATGTTCAATTGAAGTGCAATTTCGTCGTATGACAGTTCTTCTACTTTTCTTAAAAGAAAAACTTCACGCATTTTTTCAGGAAGCAAAGCAATTTCACTTTCAATAATAGCTTCTAATTCTTTTTCTCTGAGTTTAGAATCTGCAAAAACATAATCATTTTCAATAAAGTTCGAAATAGAATCTGCATAACGAGCAACTACTTTTTCGTGAGCAATATGATTCAGGATTCTGTTTTTGGTGGCTTTGTATAAATAAGAAGATAATGATCCTGTGATTTCCAATTCCTGACGTTTGTTCCAGATAAACAAAAAAACTTCCTGAACAACATCATTGGATTCATCATGATTTCCTATCATTTTATAGGCATGATTTACTAAAAGTCTAGAATATCTTTCGAAAATTTCTGTATAGGCCAATTGATCATCATCCTTTAGGAGATTTAATAAGATATGATCAGCATATTTGCTATAAACAGACATTAATTAATAAAAAGTGAGGATCAAAAACGCAATATTAAACAATTTTAATGTTAAAAGCCAAAAGATTATTAAGTTTAAAAAGGCGCAAAGGATTTCGTAAACCTTTTTGAATAAAATTCAATATGATTAATCTTAATAATATTGAACAGCAGTATTATAGTTGAAAAAAGTGGTCGTATTTTCAAACTTTTTGCTTTTTTATGGCTAAATTTAATGGTAAATGAAAATTTGACAATACAATAAAAAAATTATATAAAACATTTAGCGGTTTAAGACTGTAATTTAGAATAATCTAAAAAATTACAAATAATTATTTCACCTTTAAAACCGATTAATATGAGATCCGACAATTACACATCTGAAGAATTTGAAATGAATTCTTATGAGGAACAACTACTACTAAATTATGATGACTATTTAGATGGTGACTACACGAATAGGTTGACAGCCTCTAATCACTATAATCTAGAGCTTGGAGAACTGGAAGATAATCTTGGATATGATTTCGATTCAGAGTATGATGAAAATGACTGGGAGGAAGAAGAAGATTTGGATGGAAATCTTGCGGGAGAATATGATGAGAACGAAGAAAAGCCTGGAAGTTTTGAAATGTTAAGCTAAAAAATACTGGTATGAAAAATTGGTCTCTTGTTCTAATTTCAATTTTCTTCTTTTCATGTTTCAATTTTCTTCTTTTCATGTCAGCAAAAGGAAAACAAAAAAGCTTCTACAGAATCTACTACACCTGTTGTTCAAAAAGAAAAAAAACAGGAAAATGAACAAATAGGCGACACTATTGCTATGAATTTGAAGAATGAAGAAAATGTGTTTGCAGCTGAAGGGCGTTTAGATTCTCTAAATTCAAAAATATATGTCAAATTTAACAGTGATGATTTTGGTAAATTAAACGCTCAAATTGTTCCCAATACAGGAAAGGGAAACATTCGTTTTAATCAAATTATTTTTCCTGATAAAACATCAGACGGCCCTTTCGGAATGGACTTGAAAATTCCGCTTCAACAAAAAGGAACTTATATTTTAGTTATCGGACATTCTCTAATGGCCGACAATCCGTATTATGGTAAATTTAAAGTGCAGTTAAATATCCAAAAAGAATAAGGCGTTTAAAATTATGCTTTTATTCTCCTTTTATTTCTAGCCCAATAAGTAAGATATGCAATTCCCAGAATTAACACCAATATATCAAATCTAATGATTTGCGGTATACGGTTGATTTGATCGTTATAGTAAGTTCCTCCTAAAAGAGCTCCCAAACCGATTCCGAGTTCCATCGAAATATACATCGTTGCGACGGCTTTTCCTCTATGCTCAGGGTTACTCATATCTATTGTCCATGCACTAATCGCTGGTGACAAAATACCTGTACCGACTCCGTAAATTCCGGCTCCAATTAATAACATATTGATATCTCTTCCTGCACTTATTACAAAAAGAGCAATCGAAGTTATGATTAATCCAGCCATGATCACTTTTGGACGGCCATGCCTATCAGAAACTTTTCCCGCACCAAAACGAACCATAACCGAAGCTACCGTAAAAGCAGTAAAAAATATTCCCTTATTTGTTG
The DNA here is from genome assembly GCF_023272795.1 of Flavobacterium humidisoli. Classification (NCBI taxonomy): domain Bacteria; kingdom Pseudomonadati; phylum Bacteroidota; class Flavobacteriia; order Flavobacteriales; family Flavobacteriaceae; genus Flavobacterium; species Flavobacterium humidisoli. Next base: position 5,307,616 of record NZ_CP096829.1, read on the forward strand.
CTCCCAGATGCTCACTCCAATCTGGAATTAAGGTTAAAATAAGTCCGAAAGCTGTGTACGAAAGAAAAGTGATGATTCCCGCTGGAAATACATTTCTATCTACAATATCGTTTCTGCCAATAATGAACATTGATCGGTTCAATTTTTCTTTTGCTACAAGAGTTTCCTTCATGTTCATTACGATAATAATGGAAAAGAAAGCCAAAAATGACGAAGTATAAAACATTACATTGATTCCGTACGAATTCACAATCATACTGCCCAGTGCTGGTCCTAGCGCCCCACCAATACTGAAACATAATCCGTGCATTCCGAGTGCTTCTCCCCATCTATGTTGCGGAATAATATCTGCCACATAAGCCGATGTTGATGTAGGCTTAAAACCAGTTGAAAAACCATGCACCAGGCGCAGCAGTAAAAATCCTGAAACAGAACTCAAAATGGGATACAAAAATCCGCAGATCACACATACAGAAGATCCTATTGCCATAACCGGAACGCGTCCCCATTTATCGGTAAGTTTACCGCTGAAAGGTCGCGAAATTGCTGCCGTCAAGGTAAATAAGGAAATAATAAGCCCTTTATATTCTGCTCCTCCCAAACTGCTTAAGTAATTTGGAAGCTCGGGTATCATCATATTAAAACTTGATGAAAACAACAAAGAACTCAAGCAAAGTAAAATGAATTGTAAGGTATAAATTGATTTTTCGTTTTGTGACATTATTAGATTTTTATATAACTAAAGGCAGATAGATCATTATGATTCTTTAAAATAATTCCAGCTGATTGTTTGGGTTTATAGGTTTCTTTTTTGGTGGTTTTGCATCGCCAAAAACGGTTCTTCCTCCATATTTATGCGATTCCTCTCTTTCTCTCTGGACAAGAGCATCAAAATTGGAATTTGGCGTAAAACTTTCTTCTGCTTTTCTTGAAATTTCAGATAGTTTTTGAATGGCGCTCAATTTGTCGCTATTCCCGATTTTGGCACGATTAATAGCTCTTTGAAGTGTGTCTATGGTTTCATCATAGATTTTGACCGGAACAGGAAACGGATGTCCGTCTTTTCCGCCATGAGCAAATGAAAAACGAGCTGGATCTTCAAATCGTGTCGGAGTTCCGTAGATTATTTCGCTCACCAAAGCTAAAGACTGCAAAGCTCTTGGACCCATTCCTTTTAAAAGCAGTAATTCTTCAAAATCTTCTGGTTTATTTTCGTGAGTCGTCCAAAGCATTGCGCCCAATCTTTTCATGTTTACATCTTCCATCCTTACATCGTGATGCGCAGGCATAGAAAGATGCTGCATTTCTTTTATGATTTTGACTGGCGATTCTTTTACCAATTCTAAAATACCTTCACGAGATTTTGTTGCAGCACTGGCCGTAAGATTTAAAATATCACCTTGATTTTCGCCATAAATAAAAGTATGGGGTTCATTTATAAAAGACTTTAAATCTTGTGAATGCCAATGGTATCTTCTGGCAGTTCTAGAATTCGGATTCATTCCCTGCTGAATAACAGCCCATTGCCCTTTATTATCGACAATAAAATTGTGTTGATACAATTGAAACCCGTCTTGAATGGCGGTATTGTCGACTTTTGCGGTAAGTCGGCTACAACTGGCAAGATTAATTCCGTCAAGACCTGTCTTCTCTCCAACAAATAAAAGTTCCTGCGGTGTAGCCATCGAATACTTTCCTTTGCCTCCGCAGATGTAAATTCCGAGTTCTTTGGAGTGCGGATTAACCGATTTTTTTAATGCTCCAAGCACCGAAGTTGTAATTCCAGATGAATGCCAGTCCATTCCCATAACGGCTCCAAAACTCTGAAACCAAAACGGATTGCTCAATTTACTTATAACTTCGGCAGTCGAAAACTCCATTGCAATGGTTTCTACAATCGCAAAGCCCAGTTTAGACATTCGTTCAGCAAGCCATAATGGAACATGTCCATAATGTAAAGGAAGATCTGCCGTGCCTGAACGTTTCATTTGCTAAAATTATAATCCTGCAAAAATACTTTTTTTAATTGTGAATTATAAATTGTGAATTGTTAATTCAAATGTAAAAAGTAGGAATTGAAATGTGAGATGTGAAAAACGACTTACTTAACGCATTTCACAATTAACTAATTTCAATATCTTCTACAGGTTCTTCAATGGGTTCTGAATTATCATCTAGCCAAGCAACAAAGAGTTTGTAGCCTATTGAAAACACAATTGGTCCAACAAACAATCCGATAAAACCCGACATGATAAAACCACCAATTACACCTAGGAAAATAACTAGCATTGGCACAAGAGCGCCTTTTCCTAGCAACAATGGTTTTAGAACATTATCTGATAATCCGCTGATAATGAAAAACACTGTCCAAAAAATAGCATAACCAGAATCTCCAGTTGAAAAAAGATAAATAATAACTCCGATATTTATTATAATTGGCCCAATCTGTAAAATTGAAAATATCAAACAAATCAAAGTCAAAATTCCCGCATACGGAATATCTGCCCAAAACAATCCAATTGCCTGAATAATGGTCTGAATAACAGCAACACCCAAAATCCCTTTAACCACTTGATAAATAGTTGAAACCGAAATGGTCATAATCTCTTCTGCCTCACTTCCTGCAATTTTTCTAAGGAATTTCATAAAGAAAGTTTTAGCGCTTGGAGATACTAATAGAACGCCTGCAATAATAACCGATAGGAGAAATTGCAGAAATGCAGCGCCAGAACTCAAAATACTCGCCATGATTTTAGACGACAATTCTCTTATTTGATCTTGATATTTTACAACGCTCTGCTCCAAATCTGTAGATAAAGACAGTAAAAATTCATACAGAGGCTTGCCAATTATTGGCCATTCTTTTATAGAAGCTCCTGGCGGAGTAATTTTAAGCGTTCCTGCCTCAAAACTGTTTTTTAGTTCTAAAAAATTTCCCGTTGCTGCTTTTAGGAAATAAATAAGAGGCACGACCATTATGGCAATAATCAAAATAGTGATAACAACTGATGCTAAGGTTTTTCGCCCCTTTAATATTCGCTGCAACGAATTAAACAGCGGATAAAATACAACAGACAATATTACTGCCCAAAGAATAGGCATAAAAAAAGGCAACAGTAATTTAAGACAAAATCCCACAAGGAGAAAAATGAAAAATAACTGCAAAATAGTATCAAAGAGTTCTTTCCTTTTATTCTGATTGATTGTTTTCATGGTTATTGTTTTTGGATTCTGCTATCCCACTATTATCATTCCTGTATAAATCTAAACAATTATTATTCAATACTTTACAATACAAACCTTCAAAATTGTTCCATTTTATAAGATGGAACAACTTCGAAGGTTTCTAAATCATATTTTAAACCAAAAAAATTGCAACAATCAAATGAGATTATTGCAATTTTACAAATAAATCAAAATGTAGTTATCGGCGTATAATTTATATCATTCTGCTTTTTTGGCATCCAATAAGATCGCCAATTGAATGCAGGGCGAGTCGGATCGATTGCTCCAAGCGTGATTGGTTCCGCGTTGAATTACAATATCACCGGCATGCAATAAAGTTTCTTCCTCGTCTACAATCAGGTAAATTTCACCCGAAATGATGATAATATAATCTAAAGTATCCGTTTGATGCATCAGCGGATGTGGTTCTCCTTCTAAGGCTATCACTCCCAAATCTTTATCGGGCGGAATCTGGACATAACGAAAATAACTTCCGTTTTTTGGTGTATTTGGAAAAGCGGTGTTTTCAATAACTTTCTCCTCAAATTTTGCTGGCGTTGAATCTGTCGACCAGATATCTGAAATAATTAATCCTGGAAAATGTTCCGTTACGTTCGAAACGATTTCATCTTGCACTATAATTGATTTTCCGTCTCGCAAACCCGTTACGATTCTTCTTGGTATTGTTCTCATTTAATTGACCTTCATTATTAATTTTCGTCCACTGGTTTTGTTTTCTCTCAAAATAGTAAGTGCTTTATCTACTGTTTCTTTGCTCAAACCTCCCACTACATTGATATTTGCCGTTGTAATTATTTCATTTTCGATTAAATCACTCAACTCTGTTAACCCATTTTTATAGTAATCGTATTGTTTTTCAACTCCATACGCATAATTTGAAATATTATGAATTGTAGCGCCTCTCGAAAAAAGAATTCCACGAGATTCCGGCGTAGAAAAATTCGTGACATCAATAAAAGTTCCGTTTATTTTCAAAAGTTTTGCTGCAATTTCGGCCACATTGTTTCCAACTAAATCTACTGCGATATCAAATTTTTGATTTCTGTTTAAAGTAAGAGCCTTCTCGTAAATGTCTTCTTTTTTATAATGGATGATCTGTTCTGATTTAATTCCAAGATTCACTAAAGAAGCAATACTTTCTTCGTTTCCAGCTGTAACCACAAAATTGGTAAAACCTTTCGCGATAAGCAGTTTCATCAAAACATTCCCTACTCCGCCAGCTCCGCCCGTAATTAATATCGAATCGGTCAAAGAAGCATTCATTCGTTTAAAAGACTGCAAAGCCGTAAGTCCAGCTGATGGAATTCCTGCCGCTTGTTCAAAAGAAATATTCTGTGGTTTCTTTACTGCAATTCCCGCTGGAACACAAATATATTCAGCATACGTGCCATTTGATCCCATACTTCCAGAACCGCAAAATACTGCATCTCCAATTTTAAATTCTGTAACCTCAGCGCCAATTGCTGTAATTATACCTGCAAATTCTCTTCCTAGAATTGGAGAATGTATCAGCTTTCTTTCCGAGCCGTCTTCGGTCATTTGATAATCAATCGGATTAAATCCTGAAGCCATAATCTTAACCTGAATATTATTCGGTTCAGGTTGTGGAATCGCTACTGTTTCCAGTCTAAATTCGTGGTTTTCCTGTAATACAATTGCTTTCATTTTTATTATTTTAGTTTACAAAAGTATCGCCGTAATGCTTTATTTTTGTTATGGGTTAACCCAAGGTAACCGGTTACCAAAGAGAAACTAGTATGGCAAAAATTAACGATAATGGAGTACTTCGCGAAGCCAATTGTTCTGAAGAACTTATGGCAATGCGTGACAGTCTTGATGTTTTGGGTGGTAAATGGAAATTGATGATTCTAAGGTTTTTAACCAATAGAACGCATCAGGTGATTCATTTTAAAAAAATGCAACGTGAAATAGATGGAATTTCGGCTAAAATGCTAAGCAAAGAACTCAAAGAACTGGAAACCAATTTACTTATTACCAGAACAGAACAAAATACCAAACCTGCTACGGTAATCTATGCTATTACCGAATATGGAAAATCGGTGCTTCCGGTTACAGAAACTTTAGTCAACTGGGGATTGGCGCATCGTGAAAAAATTATTGAATCGCTTAAATAATTCTAATTTTTTCTACCGACGAGAAATTCCTACGGGATTACTCATTGGAAACCTGACAGGTTTTATCCCGAGGATTTGGGACTGTCAGGTTTAGCACTTAACTAACTATACTTAAACTAACTTAAACCATTCGTTTACTTCTCTTGCAATGGTATCTTTAATTTCCGGATTTTCAAATTCATTTGAAACCGAATTATATTCATAATCTTTTTTCCACTTTTTATAATTCAGAGCCACTTTTTCAATCGCATCACAGATGTAAAAGAGCTCTTCATTACTCATAATTGGATGCAAGGACAAACGTACCCAGCCTGGCTTATTGATCTGGTTTCTCTGCAATAATTCGTTTGTGATTTGTGCTGATTTCTTTTCGCTAATATTGAACAGATAATGCGCATAAGTACTCGCACACGACCAGCCGCCACGAACTTGAATTCCGAAACGGTCGTTTAACAGTCTTACAATCAAATTATAGTGAATATCTTCAATAACAAACGACACACAACCTATTCTTTCTGTAGTTAAATCTCCTAAAATAGATAAACCTTGAATTTTTTGAAGCCTCGAAAAACAAAGATCCAGCAGTTCTTTCTCTCTTTTTTTGATATTCTCTACGCCCATTTGCTCTTTCAATTCTAAAGCCAATGCCGTTCTAATCACCTGCAGAAAACCTGGAGTTCCACCATCTTCTCGAACTTCTATCACATCGCTGTAACAATATTTCCCTAACGGATTTGTCCATTTTACATTTCCTCCGCCCGGATTATCCGGAAAATCAGATTGGTATAGTTTTTCATTGAAAACCAAAATACCACAAGTTCCAGGGCCTCCCAAAAATTTATGAGGCGAAAAGAAAATCGCGTCCAATTGTTCTTCTGGATCTTTTGGATGCATATCAATCTTTACGTACGGTGCCGAAGCTGCAAAATCTACAAAACAAAGTCCGCCGTTTTGATGCATGATTTTCGCCAGTTCATGATAAGGCGTGATAATTCCTGTAACATTCGAACAAGCCGTAAAAGACCCTATTTTTAAGCTTCTACCTGCATATTTTTTAATTTCTGCAGCAAGAACTTCTGGATTGACTAAATTATTTTCGTCAGGCGAAAGAATAACCACTTCTGCATTTGTTTCATACCACGAAACCTGATTAGAATGATGTTCCATGTGTGTAATGAAAACCACAGGTCTGTCATCTTCAGATTTTGTTCGAAGTGCCATAACACGCTGTAATTTAGATAAAGCAGCCGTCATACCGCTTCCAGTAGTTACCAAAACATCAGATTCATTGGCATTAACCGCCTTTTTAATACGATCTCTCGCATGCTGATAAGCATAAGTAGAGGTTTTTCCTGTCTGACTTGAAAGTGAATGCGTATTGGCAATCATTGGACCAATTTTATGGAGCATTATATCTTCGATCGGATTGTATAATCTTCCGCTGGCAACCCAATCTGCATAAACCAGATTTTGTTCTCCGTAAACAGATTCGAAAATATGATTTATTCCTACTGTATTTTCTCTAAACTTAGAAAAGTAACATTCAGGCTCTGTTGGTTTTGTTGTTGGCTCAATCGCATTCATTTCCTTATCATTTTAAATTAACAAATTGTATTATTGCGTTTCTTATTTTGTATTTTTTCTTTATTAGATTTTACTTTCTAAAAGCGTTTTTAGTGTAGACTGTAATTCTTCTCCATGCAGATTTTTAGCGACGATTATTCCCTTAGAATCCACTAAATAATTTCCCGGAATGGCTCTCACACCGTATAATTTAGCAACAGCACTGTTCCAGAAAAGTAAATCTGAAACATGCGTCCAGGTTAAATTATCGTCTTGAATTCCTTTAATCCAGTTTTCTTTCTTCTTATCTAGAGAAATCCCTACGATATTGAATCCTTTATCGTGAAACTCTTTGTATGCCGATACAATATTCGGATTCTCTCTTCGGCATGGACCGCACCAAGAAGCCCAAAAATCGACCAAAGTGTACCCTTTTAAATTATCATAAAGTCGAACTGGCTTTCCGTCAGGATCATTGGCTGTAAAATCAGGGGCTTTTTTACCTACTGCTAATCCGTCTAAAACAATAGCCAGTTCTTTTAATTCTTTCACGTAAGTGGTATTTTGAAGACTCTTATCCAGCAAAGCAATATTTTGTGTAATCTGTTCTGGCGTTAATCTATAAGACCAGTTTCTGTACAGTACATATGCTGAAACAATAGATTTTGGATGTTCTGTTATGAATTTGCTGATTTCTACATCTTTACTTTTTTTATAAATTTCGAACAAATCCTGAGAAGCTGAACCTTCAACCACAGAAGCTGTATAATACTTCTTTGGACTCAGTTTTACTGTAACTGGATCTTTTTCGAGAAAAACATACAAGGGCGAACTTTCTGTATTGACACTCAATCCGTATAATTCTGGCGTTTTTACTTTTGTTTTAAAACTAAAATTCCCATCTTTTACTTTTACCGAATCTATCGTGGTAAACATTTTATTGTGAAACTTCTGCAGGTAAACATATTGCGCAACGGTATCGACAACAGTTCCTTTTAATTGTAAATTGTTTTCCTGCGCTTGAGTTTGAAAAGCTCCAAAAAGCAAAGCAAAACCTAATAGTATTTTTTTCATTTTATTTTTAGTTTTAAGATTAGACAAAAGCATTTCAGGCCAATGAAAAAAGCCATTAGCGTTATTATTGTTTATAAAAGAAATTGGAGAGAAACTTGTGTTTTTACCTTTAGAAAAAGGCAAAACTGTTTTCTTCAAAAATGGAATTCAAAAGTTCATAACTGGCGTACAAAATTGATTCTGCTTTCATAATAAAGATTTTAAATGGATGATCTTAAACAGATTTACGGAGAAATCTTTCTTATCTGCCCGCACACTGCGGAAGGATTTAGCACCTTATTCGGCAACAGGTTGCTAAGACTTCAATGGGCCTATTCCCTCAGTCTTTCTGGATAAGTATCATTATATAAATTTTCTGTGATACAAATATATATTAATTCTACCGAATTAGTCAAGTTTAAAATACATTTTTTTGATTTTTTTATTAAAAAGATTATTCAAATACAATTCAATATTTTAAAAATCAACACATTAAAACAAAAAACACTTTTTGGGCAAGCAGTTTTTTATAAAAGGAATTCATACGTTTTACCTTTCAAGAAAAGAAAACACAGTTTTATTCTGCAAGAAAAACATGCAGATATTTATTTTTTTCAAGATTTGAAAAAGTTTCTTTTAATCCATTCTCAAGATTTGAAGTAATTAATCTCAAGGCCTGTTTTAAGTCATCAAAATTATTTGGCTTCACAAAATAGCAGACTGCTCCAAGATTGGCAGCGGTATCCATATCATTTATGTATGAAGAGGTAGAAATCATAATTACAGGAATATCTTTATAGCGTTCTTCTGATTTTAATTGCTTCAGACATTCCCAGCCATTCATAATTGGCATATTTAAATCTAGAAAGACAATTTCTGGAATTTTATCCTGATTTTTCAGCGTATTTAGCACACCGTTACCATTTTCTGAACAATGGCAAACAATGCTTTCATCTATTTCTGCCAATGCTTCGCAAAACATTTCTGCATCATCCTGATCGTCATCTGCCAATAAAATCATCTTTTCTTGCATAATTAAATGTCTTTTACTTTTTGCTCAAATGGCAATGTTATAATAAAAATGGCTCCTTTATTAGCAATTCCTGTGGCCTTAATACTTCCGCCGTGACGTTCGGCTATTTTTTTACAAAGCGACAAACCTAAACCCGTTCCTTCATAACGATCCTTAGAATTTAAACGTGTAAAGGTTTCAAAAATTCGTCCTGTTTGATCCAGATCAAAACCAATTCCGTTATCTTCTACTGTAATTACCGCAATTCTATTGCCTTCCTCAATTTGTTCTGTTGCTGTGATACTTATTTCTGGCGGAGTATCTTCTTTAGCAAATTTAATAGAATTATTAATAAGGTTATAAAACAGCTGATATAATAATACAGAAGCGCCTTCTATAACTGGAAGTTCTTCAAAATAAATTGTACCATTTGTATTTTGAAGCGCAATTTCAAGATCGGTTTCTATATTTTTAATCACTTCATTTAAATCGACTATTGTTGTTTTTTGCGAATCGGCATTCATTTTGGAATACGCTAATACGCCATCAATCATATTAAACATACGATCTGCCGCAACATGAATTCGTTCAATATATTTTGATGAAGATTCATCAAGCTGTCCGGCAATATGATCTTCTAGACGACTTAAAAAAGTCTTTATCTTTCGAACTGGTTCTTTTAGATCATGCGACGCAACATGGGCAAACTGCTGTAAATCGTCGTTAGATCTTTGCAGTTCTTTAGTACGATCTTTTACCAAAATCTCAAGTTTTTCAGTAATTGACTTTTGTTCGTGAATATCCGTACAAGTACCAAACCAATTGATAATGATGCCTTCTTTATCTCTAATAGGAAGCGCTTTACTTAAAAACCAGCGGTATTCTCCCGTATTGGCATTTTTTAAACGAAATTCAGTCTGATAAGGAACTCCTGCATGAACACTTTCGTACCAAGTTTTTGACACTAAATAAACATCGTCTGGATGTAATTTTGAAATCCAGCTTGGATCTCCAAATTCATCTTCTATATAACCCGTATATTCGTACCAGCGGCTATTGTAATAATCGACAAAACCTTCAGAATTGGCTGTCCAAATAATTTGAGGGACCAAATCTGCAAGCTGTCTAAATCTTTCTCCACTTTCGGCGATAACATTTTGAAGTTCTTTCTGCGAAGTAATATCACTCGATGCACCAAACCATTCAATAATCTTTTCTTGATCGTCTAATATTGGCACCACTCTCGAGAAAACCCAGCTAATAGAATCGTCTTTATTTATAACCCTGTGCTCCATTTCAAAAATGGATTTTTCTACTATCGATTTAGAAATAAGATGGACAGCCATCTGCAAATCGCTAGCATGAATAAATTTATCTAACCAATTGACACCACGTTCTCTTTGATTAACCAAACGTCCGTCTCCTTCTAAATCCTGCATAATCATCCAATCGGCATCCATTCGATAAACCAAATCAGATGATGCATTGATTAAAGCTCGAAAACGGCTTTCACTTTCTCCCATTTTTTGGCGTGCCACAACTTGTTGCGTGACCTCAACTGCCACCTGTATCATTCCTGTTATCTCTCCATCTTCAATTAACGGACGATAAGCCAAATTATAATAATAGTCTTTTAACTCGCCTGTACGATTATGCGGAACCAAAACTTCACTTTGATCAAAAGGAATTCCTTCATTATAAACCTTTAAAACTTGCTCCCAAACATATTGCCCTTCGAGTTCTGGCAAAACGTCAATCAGTCGCATGCCAATAATTTCTTCTCCGCGTCCAATCATTTGCAGCATATGACTATTGATCTGCTCAATAATAAGATCATCACCTTTAAGCACTAGAGTCGGAGCTGGAGTTTGGTGAATCATTTTGCGAAAACGATTCTCACTTTGCTGTAATTTTTCTTCTGCTTGTTTACTTTCTGTAATATCTCGCGTTGTTCCAGCAACAAGCTCTACTTCACCATTTTCATTAAAGACTGGAACAAAAATATAATCGTAAATTCTTCTTCCCAATTCTGCGTGCGGAAAAGAAACTGTTCCTCGAACTGGCTTTTTCGTAGTTACCACAGTATCTATCTCTTGTTCATGCATTTCGGCATGCCAATCTTCATAACCATTTTCAATTAATCCGCGTCCGATTGCGTCTTCTGCAGATTTACCCCACATCGTCAATAAAGCTTTGTTTGCGTAAGTAAATTTATAATCAAGACTAAAGACGTAAACCAGATCAGGTGTTCCGTTTAGTATAGAATTGTATAGTCTTTTTTGTTTTTCTGCATCAAGCAATGCAGTATTAAGAGCTGTTTCGGCATGTTTTTTTTCAGTAATATCTTCCATTGTTACCACCAAAACATCGTCTTGTTTTACAGCAGTAAATCTGAAACATTGTTTGTTGGTTTCTTCTCCATACCATTGCTCAAAATTGGATGTAACTCCAGTTTCTGCCGTTTCAATAAACTGTTCTAAAATATTGGTTTCTTTTATTTTAGTGAAAACTTTACTGAATGGTTTTTCTTTGTATTCTTTATCATCAATCCAGTTGATGATATAAGTGTTAAACAATAATATTGAAAAATCTTCTGTTTTGCCTTTATTATCGTACAAAGACTTTAAAACTGCTATTCCATTTGGCGCAGAATTAAAGACGGTTTGAAAAAGGTCTAAATTATTTATTAGCTCCATTATCGTACTAAATAAAGGTAATTTCTAAAGTTGCTTAATATAGAAAAGGCATTTAAAATGTTATATTCTTTCTCAAATATAGAGAAAAACGTTTTTACTTTTAACATTCATTAAATTCTTTTATCTCATTTTAAAATCAAAAAAGCTGAATCATTAAGATTCAGCTTTCTTCTATTTTTTTGCCAAATAATTATTTGGTAATCGTATCGGCTTTAACTGTTACCGTTGTATCCATATTAACGGTATCCACTTCTGGTCCAACTGTGTCAATAGTGTTTTGAATAGAATCATTTTCGTATGATTCTGTTGTGGTGCTTTCATTCTTTTTGCAAGAAAATGCCAATCCAGCCAAAAGAACCACGAGAGCAACTTTAGTTTTTATTTGCGTTTTCATAAGTATATTTTTTTATTTGAATAATATCTATTTTTAAGTTTATAAAAATAGTCATTTTCACACATGTGTTCTTTACACAATTTCGAAAACTTATTATATAATCCAGTTACTTCTTTTTCTTTTTTATACTATCTCTTTTCAGTTTCATACTATCTTTTTGCACACCAGATTCGCTTGTATAAGTTGCGCCATCTTCTGCACTTGCGCTAGGCCCTGTCCCGGTCCCCACAGTACTCTGTTTTGACGAGCTACTATTTACCCCATTATTTATAATTTTTGCGGTGTCTTTTACTGCGGTATCAAGCGGTGTTGTGCTTGTTTCTATTTCGTCGCTATATCCATCATTATTGTTTTTACAGGAGCTCATTCCCATTAAAATGATAAGAATCAAAATTTTTACTTTATACATAATAACTTGTTTTACAATTTATACTAAGTAACTATTATTCAAATAATTATGTTTTACAGCATTTGTTTTAATTCTTACATAAAACCACACTGGAAATCCTATAAAATTTTAGAATTAAAGCTGTAAGTATGTTCTACTATTTACGTAGTAGCTTTGAAATGAATGTATTGTATTCTTTAAAAGGATTTAAAAATGGAAAAATCAAATCAAAATATAAACGAAGGAAGCATCACTTCTGGTGATAATGTTTCTTTCTGGATTGATTCTACAGATATAATTGCTTTCGAAAAACCAAATCAGGATATTAAAACCGAAGTTCTAATTATTGGAGGCGGTATTGCTGGACTTACAACTGCTTACAAACTTTTAAAAGCAGGGAAAAATGTAGTTTTGGTAGAAGACGGTTTTATAGGAAGCGGAGAAACTGGAAGAACTACAGCACATTTGACTTGTGCTTTGGATGATCGATATTATTATCTTCAGAATACTTTTGGCAAAGAAAATGCAAGACTTGCAGCCGAAAGCCACACTGCCGCGATTGATGAAATCGAAAAAATTATTAGCGAATTAAACATCGACTGTGATTTTGAAAGAGTAAATGGTTATTTATTCGTTCATCCGAATGATAAAGAAAAAAATCTAGACAAAGAATTTGAAGCCACACAAAATGCAGGATTAGAAACTGTTCTTTTAAATCATACGCCTTCACTCGCAGAATCTCAGGATCAAAGATGTTTGGCTTTTAAAAATCAGGCTCAATTTCATATTTTACATTATTTAAAGGGACTTTCTAAAGCTATAATCGAATTAGGCGGAATTATTTATACAGAAGCACACGCCGAAAATATAACCGAAAAAGGCGCAACCGTAAATGGTTTTGATTTTTCCGCCAAATATGTTGTCGTTGCGACCAACACGCCAATAAACGACGTTTTAGCTATGCACACTAAACAGCACGCTTATAGAACCTACGTTATTGGAGGAAAAATTCCAAAAGGCAGTCTTCCGCATGCTTTATGGTGGGACACTGGAGATCCAGAATCTAAATGGGTAGCGCAACCTTACCATTATGTAAGATTGCAAAATTTTAATGATGAGTATGATTTACTGATTATTGGCGGTGAAGATCACAAAACGGGACAAGGAGATGAGGAAGGAATTTCTGAATTTTCACGCTATGAATTATTAGAAATTTGGGGCAAAAAATATTTTCCATTACTAGATGAAATCAGTTATAAATGGTCCGGACAAGTAATGGAACCTTTTGATTCTTTAGGCTTTCTAGGCAGAAATCCAAACGATAAGAATATCTTTATCATTACGGGAGATTCCGGAAACGGAATGACGCATGCCACTATTGGAGCCATGATTATTTCTGATATGATTCAGGGAATTGAAAATAAATGGCAGGATTTATATAGTCCGTCGCGAATTACTTTTAAAGCAATCGGCGATTATATGAAAGAAGCTGGAAATATGGCATCGCAATATCTTGACTGGATTACGGCATCTGATCTTAAAAACACAGCCGATTTAGAACCTGGAGACGGCGGCATTCTTTCTTTCGGTTTGCGAAAAGTGGCCGTTTATCGAGATTACGACAAAACACTCCATGCCTTTTCTGCTGTTTGTCCACATTTGGGATGTATAGTACAATGGAATTCAGACGAAAAATCTTTTGACTGTCCGTGTCACGGTTCAAGATTTGGATCGGACGGAACGGTATTAAATGGACCAGCCGAAAGCAATTTAAGCAACATAAAAATCAAATGATACTTTCCACTTTTTCATTTTTTTTTACTTGAAAACATCTGTGCAAAATTGTGCAGATGTTTTTTATATGTTGTCAAATTAAACATTTATTTTATCAAAACTGTTTCAAAAAAATAAAGGCTAACTTATATTTGAGTTAGCCTTTATTTTTTTTTAATCTGTTTTTGTCTCTTCATTTCCAAAAGTACTAATATTCATATCAGAACTCTTTTTATGCCTTAGTTCTTCATAATCACTATCATCTCCCCAATCTCCAGTGTTTGGTTTTTGAACAGCATCGTCTCTCTCCTGTAAATTTTGGTCTATGTTTTCCTCATGCGGAAAATACATATGATATCCTAAAATTGGATCCCAATTTGATTCCTGAGTACGATCTACACCTTCCTGGAATAAATCGTTTTGATTATTTCTTGTATCCATTTTTTTCTGGTTTTCACTTTCTTAAAATTGAAAGCTTGATTATCATTTCATTCGCAATTCAGTAAAATTCAACAAATTAAATCATAAAGTTATTATATCATTTTTAAAAAAGTTTATATGATTTTCCAATTTAAAAAAAATTAACATTTTAGAAAAGAATGCTTTAAGATCATTTAAAACCAAAAAGCCTGTAAACATAAAGCTTACAGGCTGTTTCTAACAATCTAAAGTTCTGAAAAAAATTACCTTTAAAAAGTAACCAATTTTACTCCTAATGTAAACCATCTTGAAGGTAGCGGCACTGCTCCTACTTCATAATACGTTGCATTGAAGATATTTTGTCCATCTAAGAAAATGGTGAATTTATCAATTGTCTGACTTACTCTAAAATCATTTACCCAGTAAGAAGGTCCTGTAATTCTTTCGTTAAAACGAGTTGCAAACATCACCGATAGGTTTTTAAACTGATAATCTATTGTATTGGTAATTTGATGTTTTAATGAAGAAATGGAATACTTCGAATACGTTTCTGTACGCGCTGTTTTAAATTCAGAATCTAAATAGGTATATCCTAAAAGAATGTTCAATCTAGAATCTTTAGAGAAATCTAATCTATAAGTTCCTCGCAAATTAATTCCGTTAGTGTTTAAATCTCCTGTATTCTGGCTCTGCCAAGGCTGCGTTGTAAGATTACGCATCCAGTCGATATAGTTGTCAATTTTTCTGTAGAAATAATTCGCATTAAAGCTCAAAGCTCTTTTGTTGTATTTGA